>JAZSAH010000215.1:0-18336 GCA_045601745.1 Acutalibacteraceae bacterium | reverse complement strand
TCTTGCAGAAGAAAAATATGCCGATATCGAAGGCAAACTTCATTTCAACATGAAATATGCTGAATCGGATTATAACCTTGACTGGTCACAGCCCGAAGTTTCCGCAAGCATTGATGCAGAAGGCAGATATATTATCAGCATCACCGTTAAGAACGAAAAAGGCAAGGATACAGAATTTGAAGCCTGTGCCGTTTCTGAAAACGGAAGTCTTAAACTCGAGAAAATTTATTATTAATATACAGGAGATGTTACTATGAACGATCTGAAATCAAGATGGTATGACAGCATTGATAAAAACTGTCCTCTCCCCGAATATCCGAGACCTCAGCTTCAGAGAAAAAGCTGGCTCTGTCTCAACGGCGAATATGACTATTCAATAACAGGAGCAAACGCCGAATGTCCGAAGGTTTTCGACGGGAAGATAATTGTTCCGTTTTCCGTTGAATCTGCCGCTTCGGGAGTCAACAAGCCTCTCCTTCCCAATCAGAGACTCTGGTACCGCAGAAAATTCACTCTGAACAGTGAATTTGAAGGAAAGAGAACTCTCCTTCATTTCGATGCGGTTGACTGGCAGTGCACAGTCTGGGTAAACGGCAGTCTTATTGGTGAACATACAGGCGGATACAATCCGTTCTGCTTTGATATTACAGATGTTCTCAAAGACGGAGAAAACGAGCTTGTTGTCAGAGTTTACGACCCCACAAGCGACGGTCATCAGCAAAGGGGCAAGCAGATTCTCAAAACTCAGGGCTTCTGGTATACCGCAACCTCCGGTATATGGCAGACCGTGTGGCTTGAACCCGTTAATTATTGCAGAATAGAAAGCATAAAGCTCACGCCTGATATCGATGCAGGTATGATAGGCTTAAAGGTTAAGCATACCTGCGAATGCGGCGGAAAGCTTTTTGCAAAAGTTTTTGAAGGTGACAAGGTTGTTTTTGACGGCGAAATTTCAGCTGATGCAAAAATTCCCGTTCCCGATGCAAAGCTCTGGAGTCCCGAAAATCCGTTCCTTTATGACCTTGAAATTGTTCTTGACTGCAACGGCGAAAAAGATGAAGTCAGAAGCTATTTCGGAATGCGCAAATTCTCAATCATGAATGATGATAAAGGCATTCCCAGACTTGCACTCAACAATAAGCCTTATTTCCAGAGAGGTCTTCTTGACCAGGGCTACTGGCCTGAAAGCCAGCTCACTCCTCCCTGCGACGAAGCGATGATTTTTGACATTGAAGAAATGAAGAATCTCGGCTTCAATATGCTGCGTAAGCATATCAAAATCGAACCCCTTCGCTGGTATTATCACTGCGACAGACTCGGAATGCTCGTTTGGCAGGATATGGTAAGCGGCGGCGAATATATCGGTCAGTTCCTTGCAGGCGTGCTTCCGTTTTTCAGCATCCATGTCAAGGATAACAACGATAATATGTATAAAGCCTTCAAGCGTGAAAAGCCTGAATGGCGTGAGGAATTCCGCAATGAACTTTGGGAAATGATTGATAATCTTTATAACTGCACTTCCATTTCATGCTGGGTACCCTTCAATGAAGGCTGGGGTCAGTTTGATGCAAAGGAAATCGCACTTAAGGTCAAGGAGCTTGACCCCACAAGATTTGTTGACCATGCAAGCGGCTGGCATGACCGTCAGGGTCCCGATTTCAAGAGCGTACACAGATATATCGTTCCCGTCACACCTCCTACAAGCTTCACAAGAAAGGGCAGACCCTTTGTTCTGAGCGAATACGGCGGTTACAGCTGGAACATCAAAAATCATGTGTGGAATGCTAAGCGCTCATTCGGATATATAATGTTCAAAAACAGTGAGTCGCTTTCAAAAGCGTATGAATTCCTTCATAAATCGCAGATTATACCGCTTATAAAGTGCGGTCTGAGTGCAACAGTTTATACTCAGGTCAGCGATGTTGAATTTGAAGTCAATGGTATATACAGCTACGACCGCAAGGTTCTTAAAATTGATAAAGAAACCCTTCTCGAAGTCAATTCTCAGCTCAAATATTAACAAGAGGAAAACATAATATGGCTGAAGTTCTAAGCTCAAGAACGAGACTTCTCAGTCTTGTTGAAATAATGACAATGTATTCCGATGAGCAGACAATTATGTCTATTGAAGAAATCTGCGAAAAACTCACGGAATACGGCTACGAGGCATCCAAAAGAAATGTTGTTGCCGATATAAAAGTCATTAACACCACTCCCGTCAAAATAATTCAGGTCAACAAGCCGAAGAAAGGCTATTATCTTGCGAAAAGCTTTTCCCAGGCTGCAATAAACATGATTCTCGAAGCTGTTTATTCTTCTCCGCTTTTGTCGGAAGAAAACTGCAGTTATATCGAAAACTATCTTCGGAGAAACACCTGTCTTCAGACGCTTGACCTTATTCTTGACACAACAGCCCATTTCCGTTCAATGGCTCCGCAAAGAAAATCATGCATAGACGCTCTTTACAATATCCGTGTGGCAATAAGAGATAAAAAACAGAGCGTTCTGACGGTTGCAAGAACCGTTGTCGGCGACTCTTTTTCGCAATCGGAAATTTTCGAGGAAATAACCGTAAATCCCATAAAGATAACAGCCTGCAACGGAATATCGGCTCTTGTTTTTACCAAGGCGGAATCACCTGATAAAGCTGAGTTTATCAATCTGCCGAGAATCAGATCTGCAGATATAACCGATAAACCGTCTGAAAAATTTAACGGAGATCTGCTTTCGGCTGTCAATATGTTTACGGGCGAAAAAATTTATTGCAATGCCCGTGACCCCGAGTGGATTCTGATAAAATTCAGACAGGAAGATACGGAGTTTATCCGTAACTGCTTCCCCTCTGTTGTCTATTTCAGAAAAGCCGAGGAAGAAGGTTATTGCCTTGCAAAGCTTATGAGCGTTATTGACTATAACCTGACAGGTCTTCTTTTCACTCACAGCGATAAAATTGAAATCATAAAGCCCGACAGGCTCCGTGATTTCTTTAACGCCAAATTCACAAAAAACTAAAAGAGGTAAAATCATGAAAAAATCACTGTTCAAAAGAATCGCAGCAATCCTACTTATCCTTGTTGTTGTTTTCTCATTCGCATCATGCAAGGATAACACATCCGAAAAAGTAGTTGAACCCGAAAAGAAGGTTGCAATTCTTGTTGCACCCGAAGCACAGTATCCCGAAGATTACAAAGCTGCTCAGGCTCTTGCCGCCGAATATCCCGAAAAAGTTATTGTCAAGGAATATTCCGACAGCCGTGTTCTCCGTGCAGGCGACCCCGAAATCATGCAGCTTGCCAAAGAGCTCGCATCTGACCCTGCAATCGGCGCAATTGTTTTTGCAAGAGCAACTCAGTTCACAACAAACGCAATGCGTTCTGCAGAATCAGTAAATTCCGATATCGTCACCGTATGCATCGAGCCTGAAGAATCAATCGAAACTATTTCTTCAATTGCCGATCTTGTTTTCTGCGCTGACTGGGCAAAGGCTGCAGCAGATGTTGTTGCCGAAGCAAAAAAACAGGGTGCTGAACATTTCGTTCTTTTCTCAATCAACCGTCATATAACAAACAATCCCATGTATTCCGCACTCAACGCCGCATTCAAGGCGGAATGCGAAACTCAGGGTCTCAATTATGTTTATGACAATGCTGTTGACCCCATTTATTCATCCGGAATCAAGGGTGCACAGCTCTACATAAGAGAATCGGTTGCAAGACTTTATAACAACGAAAAAATAAACGGCAGCAATGTTGCTCTTTTCTCAACAGACAGCTCTGTTCAGTCAACACTTGTAGAAGTTGCAAGAGACAAAGGTCTCATTTATGTATGCCCCTCATTCCCCACGGCATATAACGGTCTCGGCGAAGTTTTTGAAATTGCAAAGCCCGAAAACATTGCTGATGTGAAGTCATATGTTGATGCGGCAAAAGCAATCGAGCTTCCCGAGTCTGAACTCGCACCCAAATACAGTATGTATAACTTCCCCCTTGCAACAGTTCTTCTCAGGAGCGCCGTTCACTGTGCATTTGACCTTCTTAACGGAACAACAACAGCTGAAAATCTTGCAGAAAAGGTTCAGGCAAGAGCTGTCGATAATGCCGACAACAAAGATTTTACAATCGTTCCCTACGGTGAACTTGCAAACACATTCATGGCATATTGCCCCGGATTTGTAACTGTAAAATAAGCAAAAAAATACTGCCTCAACAGCTGAGGCAGTATTTCTTTTTATTTGTGGTTCTTTAAGTAGTGTTTATAGAACTTAACACAGTGTGCAGTTTCCATAACGCCGATGCTTTCGTTTGCGGCATGCATTGCGGCAAGCTGTTCATTGCTCATCTTTATGGGACAGAAACGAAGGCAGTTGTCGGCAACTTCTTCATAATGACGGCAGTCCGTTCCGCCTGTCATAAGATAAGGAATAACTCCCGCTTCGGGATAGCATTCATTAAGGCATTTCTTAAGATAATTGAATTCTTCACCGTTATAATCAACGCAGTTTGAAGCACTTCTTGCATGAATAACATCAAGCTCAAGGTCATATTTATCTGCATATTTTCTGAGAACGGCAAGCGACTGCTCAGCATTCTGATGGGGTGAAGGACGGAGATTGCAGACAACATACGCTTCCGAGGGGATAACGTTTGCGGTATGTGAACCTTCAGCCATTGTGCAGCAGAAGGTAGTCTTTACAAATGCGTTGCACATGGGCGAAACCATGGGAAGAACTTTTGTGAGAAGTCCTTTGAAAAGCCACATATTGCCAAGCACCATTCTCAGGGGGAATCCGAGAAGAGGAGCTGCCTGGTCGAGCATGGCATAAACGGGAGCTGAGATTTCAGCTTTGAAGGGTTTATCCTTTTCGATATCGGCAACAAACTTTGAAAGCCTTGCAAGAGGAGTATTTGATTTGGGTGTTGAAGAATGTCCGCCCTTACCCTTTGCAATGATTTTTACATCGATATATCCTTTTTCGAGAATACCGATAGCCGCACACCAGCCCGCCATGGTGGGAAGTGCATTTTTCAGGATTGCACCGCCTTCATCCATTGCAACATCAAGGTGAACGCCCTTTGATTTAAGATAATTAACAAGAGTGGGAGCACCGTTACCCGAAATTTCTTCATCAACCGATGTTGCAAGATAAACATCGCAGGGAGGAACAAATCCTTCCACAAGAAGTTCTTCAACAGCCTGGAACTCCGAAAAAACGGTTGATTTGCAGTCCATTGCACCTCTGCCGTGGATATTTCCGCCGGAAATCTCACCCGAAAACGGGTCTTTTTCCCAGTTGGGTTCATCTGCTGTTACAACATCCTGATGTCCCATGAGAAGAACGCCGTTTCTTTTGGGGTCTTTACCGGGCCAACGGAAGATGAGATTTCCTTCAATTTCCGTCATTTCAAGCTTTGAGAAAACAAGAGGGAAATTCTTTTTCATAACCTCATGGAGTTTATAAAACTGCGAGAGGTCGGTGTTTCCTCTGAGAGAAATTGTGGGAACCTGAATCATTTCAGAAAGCTTCTTTGCGTATTCTTCGGCTTCCTTTTCCGTGGGATTTATCGCAGGCTTGCTGTTATCGGGCTTCGCCTTTATCATAACGGCTCTTATCGCCGCAACTGCAAGAAGAAGCAGAAGAACAGCCAAAACTGCAAGCAGTGCAAAACCGACATATTTCATATTTACCATATCCTTTCATTTTTTCCGATGTATTATACCACTTATTTTATAATTAGTAAATACTATTTTTTAACTCTGCCGTAAAGACATTTCGTTGGTTCTTTTTCAATGACAAGACCGCAATAATTGCACATGATGCATTTAGCCTCTTCCTGACCGTTTTTCATTTTCTTTGCAAGGTCGGGTTCGCAGATAAACGGTCGGCACATCGATACAAAATCCGCTTTTCCGTCTGAGAGGATTTTTTCCATATCGCTCATCTTATGTATACCGCCGACAACTATAACGGGTATTGAAATGCTCTTTTTTATCTTCCGGGCATTTTCAACATTGAAGTTTTCGAGAGGTGACGGTTGCTTAATCAGAGGATTTATGAGATTAGCGGCAGGTAAAGCGATTTTATTGAGAATTGCAGGGAAAGATGCGCACGGCTCTCTGTATTTAAAAACGGCATCCATGGGCATGAGTTTGCTGCGCATTGTGTTCATGCCGTCCTGAACCGTTCCGCAAGACACCTCGATTGCATCACAGCCCGCTTTTTCAAGTCTTTTGCAGATTTCAACGGATGAATCAATATTCATTCCGCCTTTTCGGTTATCCTCCGCACTGATTTTTATCCATACGGGAAGCTTTGTTTTTTCTTTTATTCCCTTAATGATAAGCTCAACTATTCTGCATCTGTTTTCAAGACTGCCTCCCCACAAATCCTTTCTTCTGTTACCGTAAGGCGAAAGGAAATCATGAAGAATGTAGCCGTGACCTGTGTGAAGCTGAACGCCGTCAAAGCCTGCTTTTTCAGCTCTTACCGATGCGGAAACAAAATCATCGATGATTCCGTAAATTTCGTCATCGGTGAGTTCTTTTGCCTTGTCGGGATAGAAGGCATGAAGCACATTTGACGGTGCAACCTTCTGCACACCGATTGCCTTTGACGAAGTCTGTCTGCCGCAATGGGCTATCTGAAGAATGACGGGAGTATCATGACGGTGAACGGCATCGGTAAACTCTTTATATTTATCGATAACGCTGTCGTCATATATCTTCATCATTCTCGGGTAAGGCGACACTCCGTTTCTGCTGACGGCAGCATAACCCGTTATAATGCATCCGATTTCATTTTTTGCAAGATTTTCGTACTTTTCAATAAGTTTATCGCTCGGCGCACCGTTTTCATCGGCAAGACCGTCATGGGTCGCACTTCGGATTATTCTGTTTTTTACGGATATACCTGAAATAACCGTTTCTTTAAAAAGCATATTATTCCCCTTTTAAGAACCATTCAAGGTTTATGTTATCGGCAACAAGCTTTCCGCCCTCTTTATTGGGATGAAGCTTATCTCCGCCAAGATATTCAAGCTTTGAGCAATTGGGTTTATCGGGATTAACACATAAATCCGCCTGATTATAAACCGCATGGAAAAGATGCTTGTTTTGTTCAAGCAATGCGTTATATTTTTTGACCATTTCCTCTTTTTCGGGTCTTGAATCGAAGCATTCGCCGAAATTCATAACATTGAAAACTATCATCTTTTTATTCTGCGAAGCAAGTTTTTGCGATATTCCGACAACCGCATCGAAAACTTCTTCGGCGGTCGGTTTATCACCTTTGGGTGCGGCAATGGTGTTATACTGAAGAAAATCATTAGTGCCGAGTGCAAAAACAACATATTCCGTATCCGGATATGCAAGAACATCTCTTTCAAGACGGTTAAGACCGCTTATTCCGAAAAGACCCTTGCAGATAAATCTCTTTCCGAAATCACGGAGTATTCTGTTACCCATGATTGATTTATTGATTACGGAATATTTCCCGGGAAACTCTTTATAAATCCTCTCCGCAAAAGCATTTGTCCAATAACCCTGCTGACTTATCGAATCGCCGAAAACGGTTATTGCCCTTGCATCTTCATTATTTAAAAGCTGCACGGACTGAATAAGCGGCACGGGCTTATGAAAATACATTCCGAGAACCTTCGATGCAATTTCCCTTACCGTATCCCTGACTCTTCTTTGATTTTCAATATTCTTTTCTATTGTTGCATCGCCTTTAACAGTTATAACATCAACATTATCAATAAGATTTCCGCTTCTGAGCGAACCTTTTTCAACAAAGATGCTGACGCAGAAATATTCATTTACGCCAATATCAAGCTTTACGGGGTCTGTCAGTGCGGTCTGACCGATTTTAAGCCAAAAGCCCCCCATACCTCTTACAGTTACCCGTTTGGGTTCTCCCGTAAGGTTGCCGTTTTTATCGCATTTTGCAACCGTCAAAGCACCGATAAGCACAGCATTTTTAGCACATTCGTTTGAAAGCTCAACACGGATTTGTTTGCCCGAAACAGATGATTTGATAACGGTTCTGTATGTTTTTTTACATGACGGATAATAAAAGAATGAAAAAGCAGAATGAGCCTGACCCCATACCTGAACCCAGTTTTCCGACATAACAACACCTCTTTTTTCATTATAAAACAAATATAACATATTATCGGAGCAAAAACAACAAAATTCATGTTTACTAAACACAAAAAAGATGATATAATTTCAATATTCTTATTCAAGGAGATTATCATGACACAGAAGGAAAAAATGTTATCGGGCGATTTATATCTTCCCGGCGATGATGATATAATGGAAGAACAGCTCAGATGCCTCGATAAGCTCTACGATTTCAATCAGACAAGACCTACCGAGCTGAAAAAAAGAGACGGGATGCTCAAAGAAATGTTTGCCGAAATCGGCGAAAACTGCTATATCGAGCCACCGCTTCATGCCAACTGGGGCGGCAAACACTGCCACTTCGGCAAGGGCGTTTATGCAAATTTCAATCTGACGCTTGTTGACGACACTCACATTTACGTCGGTGACTACACGCTGTTCGGACCGAATGTTGTTATTGCAACGGCAGGACATCCCATTGACCCTGAGCTGCGTGAAAAAACATATCAGTATAATTTCCCCGTCAGAATCGGAAGAAACTGCTGGATTGGCGCAGGTGCGGTTATTGTTCCGGGCGTTACAATCGGCGATAATGTTGTTATCGGCGCAGGAAGCGTTGTTACAAAGGATATACCCTCAAATGTTGTTGCGGTCGGAAATCCCTGCAAGGTTCTGCGTGAAATAACCGATTATGACAAAGAATACTATTTCAAGGACAAGAAAATTGATTATTCCGATTTATAAAAATGAGCTGTCTTACCGTAAAAAGTAAGACAGCTTTTGTTATACAATATTATTTTTATCGGTTATCTTTCCGACTGTTCTGATATCAAAAACATAGGGAGCATCAAAATCGTTATCGGTGATTTCTGCCTCACGGAGATATTCAAGACGGAAATGATGCTTATCTTTTATCGGTTTTCTGAAAGTATTTCCCGAAACAACAAGCTTTCCGTGAACAAATTCTTCCGAGTTTTCATCCATAACCTTCGGGGTATAACGGATAACGGGAGAATTTTCCCACATTTCGGCATACTCACAGTTTTCAACATAGTTGTTACGGAAAACAACCTCGGTTGTATAGCCCGATTCAAACCAGAAGTTGCAGTCATCCTCAAGAAGAAGCGCAGGTCCCCAAAGATTTATGAATCTGTTGTTTTCAATAACAACACTGCCCCTTGTTGTGCAGAGTATTCCCCTGCCCGAGGTTGGTCCGAAATCACAGTTCATGACATGGAGATCAGGAGTCCATGTTGCGTTTTCAACAACATCCTTTCCGATAACAATTCCGTCGGGAACACGGTCAACATAAAGCAGAATATCGGTGTCATTCAGTTTTTCATAATCCGCAACAACCGTTTTATCATACGGAATAAGAGTATCCCATTTTATAAAATCAAGTGTGTCACCCTTTTCAAAAGCCTGAAAACCCCATGACTCGGCGTGCATGAAACGAACCGTCATGCTGTTTTTTTTATTATCGGTATCAACAATTCGCAGATGTGTTCCGTGAACATTGACACAGTCATCCTGCGCACCCCACGCTTTGCAGGAATCAATAACAATTTTGCCCCTGCATCCGGAAAACTGAAAAAAATCGGCTGTGCTTGCAATTGTTCTTCCCTCTGCCGGAGTAAAATCGCAGTTTTTATATGTTATATTTTCACAAAATTGCGAAACCATTCCGAGACCGTGCATGAACTTTATTCGAAGGTTTTCAAAACAAAGATTTTTACAGCGATTAAAATACGCACCCGTCTGGTCACGGATAATATTTCTCGTCTGAAAAATACATCCTTCTTCAAAATCGGCATCCCTGTTTTTTAGCCATACCTTAAGCGTCAGTTTATCGATCTGTTCAACCTTTTCAAAAGCAAGATTCTCACGCCTGAAATCACGGCACTGACGGGTAACGGGGTTGAAGACCTTTATATATCTTTTGTTGCCGTTGCTGTAATCTTCCCAGTAAGGTTTTGAGTCGGAACTGTTTTCACCCTGCCAGATAAGATTATTATCTTCAACTCTGAACAAGCAGTCGGGGTTCATTTTTATTGTGCAGACTCCGTTTTCGTTTGATAAAACGGTGAATTCAGTCATAGTCGGACAGGCATAATCAACCGTCAGGTTTTTAACGGTTATATTTTCGCAGTTATCAAATAAAAACGGAGTTATTTTTCCGTGAACGATAACCGAAGCTCCGTTTCCGTCTATAACTATATCTTTTTTCTTTTCAAGAAAAAGAGCTGCACGGCGGAAACCGTTGGGGTTTTCATCGATTTTTGCAGTGTTCGTGCAATAATATCCTTCGAATCCGAAAGAATCCTCTTGTCTGACATGATAATCTTTATCTTTTTCAAGAGTGAGTGTTTCTCCGTTTTTTATGTCAAGAAAACGTTTGCAGAGTTCATTGAAAAAAGCCATAGGATTCTCCTATCCGAGCAAAACATCGGTTGCAAGCATAACACAGAAACCGACAAGAAGGGCATAAGTTGCGCCTCTTTCACTTTCGTGGTGAGTTTCAATAACCATTTCGTCGCTGACAACATAAAGCATTGTTCCGCCTGCAAAAGCGAGAGCATAAGGCAGAATTACCGAAGCAAAGCTGACGGCAAAATAGCCGATTAATGTTCCGATAACCTCAACAACGCCCGTAATGATTGCAATGATAAATGTTCTTCCGGGTTTAACGCCTGCAGAAAGCATGGGGGTTATAATAACCATGCCTTCGGGGATATTCTGAAGGGCAATACCTGCCGCAATAATCAGAGCGCGCGAATTATCTCCCGACCCGAATCCGACACCTGCCGCAATACCTTCGGGAAGATTATGAATTGCAATAGCCATAACAAAAAGCAAAACCTTGCTGAGGTTTGTTTTCTTATGTGATTCAATATCCGAGCCTGCAAGTCTGTGGAGATGAGGCACAAGCTTATCAATAAGATTAAGGCAAACCGCACCTGCAAAAATTCCCGCAATCGTTTTGATAAGACCGTATTTTCCGCCATATTCAAGCGAAGGAATAATCAGACCGAGAACGGCAGCTGCAAGCATAACGCCTGCGGCAAATGAAAGAATCATATCCGAAAGCTTATGAGAAATATCCTTGAAAATAAAACCTATAATTGCTCCGATAACCGTTGCACCGCCAACACCGAGAGCAGTCAGCAAAACAAGCTCCATATAGTTTCCTCCTTAAAACGCCATCAGAACACTTGCAACAAATGAAACTGCGGCGGCAATATATTCCTTTACCGTTATTTTCTCTTTACGCACCGCCGAAATCAGCGTTGAGAAAAGCATTACTCCTCCCGTTACAAGCGGATACTGAACCGATGCGGGAAGATGCTCAAGCGACATGAGCAGGAACAGATTTCCGATGCCGTTGAAAACGCCGTAACCCGATGCAAAAAGAAGCTCTTTTCCTTTGATAAGAGGAATCTTTTTGTTTTTTACAATAAGCCATACAGCGCAGATTGCAACCGTCACAAGGCTTGTGAGCATCATGAAACCCGAGCTGTCGGAATGCGGACTTTCCGATGACTGATGGATTTTTGAAATAACGCCTGCCATGCCGTTGAGAATAAAAACGGCCATATAATAAACAATTGCTTTTTTATCCTGTTTTCCTTTTTTGATGTTAAGAAGAACGGAAACAACAATCAGACCGCAACATATAACCTTGAACGGTGTCAGGTCTTCATCATAAAATCCGACCCCGAGAACAAACGGAAGAAGCATACCGCCGAGCATGGAAAAAACGGAATAGACCGAAAGATTTGCAACGGCAAAAGCTTTCATACTGAAAACAGTCATTGCTATTCCCGAGAATGCATAGATAACTGCCATAATAAGACTGAAAGCCGTTATCTGAACCCTGAAGCCGCTGATAATCAGCATTATGACAACTATAACAAGGCTTTTGTAAAGTGAAAATTCCAATGCAGAATCAAGACTTTCTCCTCTGCTCTGTTCGAATCTCTGGTTAAAAAGAAACTGCAGAGAAAATAGAATCACCGCCATGATTACAAGAAAATAATACATCATCAATTTTACCTGACTTTTAAAATTTTATATTCAAAATACTAACATATTCCGATTAAATTTTCAATATTTTATCTTAAATCTTGACTATGCAAAGATAAAAAAATATAATTGAATCATAAAATTATAAGGATGATTTTTCCATGAAGAAAAAAACGGCGGTTATTACGGGTGCGAGCTCGGGAATAGGCAGAGAAACGGCTCTTGCACTCAGGAATGCAGGCTGCATTGTTTATGACCTCAGCAGAAGAAATATTCCTGCAGAAAACATAAAACATATTAAAACGGATGTCACAAAAGAAGACGATGTTATTTCGGCGATTAATAAAATCACAGATGAATGCGGAAGAATAGATATCGTTGTCAACTGCGCAGGCTACGGAATCTCGGGTGCGGTTGAATTTACAGACATCAGCGATGCCAAATCACAGTTTGATGTCAACTTTTTCGGCACTGTGAATGTCAACAAGGCTGTCATTCCGGTTATGCGCAAAAACAACAGCGGAAGAATAGTCAACATAAGCTCGGTTGCCGCTGTTTCACATATTCCTTTTCAAGCCTTCTATTCCGCAACAAAAGCTGCAACAGAATCTTATACCTGCGCTCTGAATAACGAAGTGAAGCCTTTCGGAATATCAGTAACAGCTGTTGCACCCGGTGATATCTGCACGGATTTCACAAGTGCAAGAAAAAAATCCTTTAAAGGCGACGATGTTTATAACGGAAGAATATCACGAAGCGTTGAAGGCATGGAAAAGGATGAGCAAAAAGGAATGAGCTCCGAAACCGCAGGAAAATACATTGCAAAAATTGCTTTAAAAAACAAAGTAAAACCGCTTTATACAATCGGTGCAGGATATAAGACCTTAAGCGTGCTTTGCAAAATCTTTCCCTGCAGAATAAGAAATTATATTGTCGGAATGCTTTATGCAAAATAAAGAAGGAGAATAAAAATGACAAATATTTTTCAGTCAGTAACGGCATTTTTCGCATCAATCATTATTTTCATCTGTGTTTCTCTCGACATCCCCTGCTATCCCATGGGTCAGAAGGTTGACATGGATAAATTTACTGAAACATTTACGGAAGAATTCAGCGGTGAGCTTGACAGAAGTGTGTGGTCAGGTCATTATCAATACGGAAACACAAGCGAAGCAAGAAAAGGAAGCTGGTGGAATCAGAATCTTGCCAAAACCGAAAACGGCAATCTCGTTATTCCCGTGACTTATCTTGAAGAAGGCATGGGAGGCAAAGGTGCAGGCTGGTATACGGCAGGAATAGACACCGATTCCGATGCACCAAACGGGTTCAGCCAGAAATTCGGCTATTTTGAATGCAGATGCATTCTTCCCGAAGGTGCGGATATCTGGAGCGCATTCTGGCTCATGAATGACGGCGTTTATAACGCAGACGGAAACGGAAAAGACGGAACGGAAATTGATATTTTCGAAAGCGACTGCTATGGCGATTTCCTCGAAAATGCAATAACCTCAAATCTTCATTTTGACGGCTACGGCGATGCACATCAGAAACACGGCGCAACAAAATTCCTTCTGAAAAACAATCCCTATGAAGAATTCAACACATACGGTCTTGAGTGGAACGAAAACGAATATATTTTCTATATCAACGGCGTTGAAACCTTCCGCACAGATTTCGGCGGAGTGAGTCAGAATGAAGAATATCTCATTCTCTCCGTTGAAATGAAGGGCGAAAACGGCATCCCGTCTGACAGAGAAAACGCTGCAGGCGAAGATGCGGAATTTATTGTTGATTATGTCAAGGCTTATCAATATAAGGATTTGATGCAGTAAAAAAAATATCTCCCCACCGTAATCAGTGGGGAGATTTTTGCTTTCAGTTATCTCTTATAAGTTCACCCTTGACGAGATTGAATTCAAGAACCTTGTCTTTTCCGTTGTCATCAATTTCGATTCTGATGATTTCGTCATCAAGATATTCTGCCGACTTTACAACTTCGCCTGTCTTTTTGAAATACCTCTTGAGATATTCAATCTGTTTCTTGTTGAATTCGCCTGCATTATCGGAAACAAAAAGAACGTTGCCGAAAAGGTTGTTGACTCTTGCAAGAAGATGCTTCTGTTCCCAATTGAATGTGAGATTATGATTTCTCAGGAAGAAAACATCGGGGTCGTTCATGAATACTCTGCCGTTGAGATGACGGCGGAAAATAGAGTTGTTGATTGCGCTCTGTGCGCTGAGCATTTCGTTGTTGACATGGATATGATTATAAATTCTGCCTGTGTATTTGAGGTCAACATCGCAGCTGATTCGGCAGGCATCGCAAACGCCGATTGCAGCACTCATGGGGATACCGCAGCCGAGAAGAAGCTTATCGCCGACACATTCACGAAGAAGCTGCATTCCGTCATACATGATTTCGCCTCTGCACTTGCCGTTTCTGGGTGAAATGCACTGGCTGTAGAGGAAATCGAGCTTAACCATGTCATAGTTCCAGTCATTAAGGATAACATCAAAGAAGTGTTTGATATATTCTCTTGCTTCGTTGTTATAAATATCAAGAGTATATGCGCCGCCCCAGCCGATGCAGCCTATCTGAGGCTTGCCTTTTTCGTCTTTAATAAGCCAATCGGGATGCTCTTTTGCTGTTCTTGAAACTCTCTGACAGCTGAAGGGGGCGATCCAGATGCCTGCCTTATAACCCTTTGCGTGAACCTTTTCGGCAATATACTTCATGCCGTTGGGGAACTTTTCGCAGTGGTCAAGCCAGTCGCCGACGAATGTTTCATAGCCGTCGTCAATCTGGAAAATATTGACTTCATTCTTTGCGCAGTTAAGACCTTCAAGGTCACGGAGAATGATTTTCTCGTCGATTTTCTGGAAATAGTTATACCATGAAGTGTAACCCGTCATAAGATCTTTTCTTGTTTCGGGCATATTGAACTTTGCGAAATACTTATCAAATACTTCGTCATAAGTTCCTTCATAATAAACGATATCGAAAACGGTATAGGGCTCTGTGACAAACTTGCCGAGAACATCCTTGTGGATTGAGAAATAGTTATCGTTCATCTTTACCTTGAAATAGGTAAAACCTGTTTTTTCGCTCAGAGAACCGAAAAGCTTGACCTTCTTGCCGTTTCTGATATATGTATAGCAATGGCTGTGGAATTCACCGGGAATCTCGGAATAATCAACTATATACTGATCGCCGAAAAGCTTTGCGGCATGGCTTGCGAGAGGATGGATTTTTGAGAGCTTGATAACGCCTCTCTGAATATGGTTGTTTCTGTATTCTCTTGATTTTGTCCACGACTGATATCCGCCTGCAAAAAACCAATCGTTCTTTTCAAACTCATAGTCTGTTTCGGCATAGAAATCAACAAGCTCAAAAGTGCGCTTGGGGTTGAGAACAACAGTATATCTGTCTGCGTTTTCGGTTATATCAAGAGAATAAAAATCGGTTTCGGTTTCATTTGACGTGTAAACCTCGCCTGCAGACTTATACTTGATAACATATTTCATACTCATACCGTTCACTCCATTCGGAATTATTTATCTTTATAATTATAACAGAAACAAGACTTCAATTCAAGTAAAAAAATAACATTGAACAAAATATATGATTTTTATTTGACACAACAACACAATGATGTTAAAATTAAGAAAAAATGCAAAGGATGATTATTTTATGTATATGGAAAAATATGAATTCTGGTTCGTAGTCGGAAGTCAGTTCCTTTACGGACCCGAGGTTCTTGATATTGTTGCGGAAAGAGCTGCCGAAATGGCAGAAAAAATGAACGAAAGCGGACTCCTCCCCTGCAAGGTTGTTTATAAGGTTACTGCCAAAACTCCCGAAGAAATAACTCAGGTTGTCAAAGAAGCAAATTTTGACGATAAATGTGCCGGTATCATCACATGGATGCACACCTTCTCACCCTCAAAGATGTGGCTGAACGGTCTTAAAGAGCTTCAGAAACCTTACTGCCATTTTGCAACTCAGTATAACAGAGATATTCCCAATGAAGAAATCGATATGGATTTCATGAACCTCAATCAGGCTGCACACGGCGACAGAGAACACGGCTTCATTGCCGCAAGACTGCGCACTCCCAGAAAAGTCATTATGGGTTACTGGCAGGACGAAAAGGTTCTTGCAGAGCTCGGAAAATGGATGCGCTCGGCTGTAGGTGCCGCATTTTCAAAGAACCTCAAGGTTATGCGTTTCGGCGATAACATGAGAAACGTTGCCGTTACGGAAGGCGACAAGGTCGGCGTTCAGGAGGTTCTCGGCTGGCAGGTAAACACCTGGCCCGTGGGAACACTCGTTGAATATATCAATGCGGTCACAGAAGCTGAAGTTGATGCTCTCATGGATGAATACTCAACTGAATATGATATAGCAACAGATAATATCGAAGCTGTCCGTTATCAGGCTAAAGAAGAAATCGCAATGAAAAAAATGCTTGATGAACAAGGCTGCAAAGCATTCACAAACACCTTTGAGGACCTTCACGGCATGGAGCAGCTTCCCGGTCTTGCAAGTCAGCGTCTTATGGAACAGGGCTACGGCTACGGCGGTGAAGGTGACTGGAAGGTTTCTGCAATGACTGCCGTTATTAAGGCAATGACAGAGGGCATGAACGGCGGTACCGCTTTCATGGAGGACTATACATATAATCTTGCACCGGGTATGGAATATTCCCTCGGCGCACATATGCTTGAGGTTTGTCCCACTCTTTCGGCTGAAAAGCCCAGAATAGAGGTTCATCCTCTCGGAATCGGCGGCAAGGGAGACCCTGCAAGACTTGTTTTTGAAGGCAAGGCAGGTCCGGCAGTTGTTGTAAGCCTTGTTGACATGGGCGGCAGACTGAGAATGATTTGTCAGGATATCGAATGTGTAAAGCCCATTCTCCCCATGCCCAATCTTCCCGTTGCAAGAGTTATGTGGAGAGCTATGCCTGACCTTTGCACAGGCGCAAAATGCTGGATTATTGCAGGCGGCGCACATCACACCGTTCTTTCATATGACGCAGATGCAGAGATGCTCCGTGACTTTGCAAGAATCATGGATATCGAGTTTGTTCATATCAATAAGGATACAACTCCCGTTTCGCTCGAAAACGAGCTGTTCCTCAATGACCTTGCAAGAAAGCTTAAATAAAAAATGGGTCGATGATTTTTTCATCGACCCTTTCAGTTTTATACTCTCTTGCAGAGAACGGTTAAAAATTCACCGATATATGTTATTTCAACCGAAAAATAATCCTCGGTGCGTGCAGAATAATAATTGGTGCCTTCTGCGGGATTGACCGTAAAGCCTTCTTTTTTAACTTTTTCGATATATTTATCGCAATCTTCCTGTGTGCATTTAACGGTAAATTTATAATTCATTCCGTCAACATAGGTTTCCTTGATTTCGTTTTTGAACTTATATGAAGGCAAGGTTTCCTTGAATGAATTGCGGATGAGCGTCACCTGCTCGGTTGTTGTTCTTATATTGTTCGTTTCGATTTCTTTGTTGTTTTTAACGCTGCAGGCACCGATAAGAACGGTCATGGAAACGATGAGAAGCAGCGCTGTGATTCTTTTTATCATAAAATCATCCTCCCTTACGATTGTTTAACAGTATAACATAATAATTTTAATATAGCAAGTGTTGACAATCATAAAATTATTTTGTAAAATAATTTTATATTCCGGCAAAATTAATTGAAAAGAGGTTAAAAAATGGCAACTGAACTCAAGAAAAAGTACGGCTTGCTTACCGCTATATGCATGGTAGTCGGTATAGTAGTCGGAAGCGGCGTTTTCTTCAAGGCAGAAGCAATTCTCAACCACACAGGCGGCAACCTCAAGCTCGGTATCCTTGCATGGATTATCGGCGGCGCAATCATGATTGTTTGTGCATATGCTTTTGCAATCATGGCAACCAAATACGAAAAGGTTAATGGCGTTGTTGACTATGCCGATGCAATGATAGGCGAAAAATACGGCTACGTTATCGGCTGGTTTCTTTCCACAATCTATTATCCCACACTTACAATGGCACTTGCATGGCTCTCTGCAAGATATACTCTTGTGCTCATCTTCGGAGCTGAAGCTGATATAACGGGCGGACTTTGCTTTGTTCTCACAGCAGTTTACCTTGTAGGAAGCTTTGCTCTCAACTCACTTTCACCCATTCTT
>JAZSAH010000214.1:0-2726 GCA_045601745.1 Acutalibacteraceae bacterium | reverse complement strand
GCTTTCGATAAGACCGGGAAGAAGCTCCTCTCCGTTCTTTTTAACGGAAGTAATCCAGCTCAGGTGGTTAAGACCTACATAGGTGATTTCGCTGTCCTCGCCCGTAATTTCCTTAACATCGTCAAGCATATCGATGGGAACATTGCAAAGACCGATGTTCTTGACGTTGGTGTGGTTAAGAATAAACTCGGTGATGATACCCGAGGGATTTGTGAAGTTGATAAGCCATGCATCGGGGCAGATTGCTTCGATTCTGTCGCAGATATTCTTGATAACGGGGATTGTTCTCTGAGCCTTGAAGAAACCGCCGATACCCGTTGTTTCCTGACCGATGAGGTTATATTTCTTGGGGATACTCTCGTCGAGATGACGGCAGGGAAGCTTGCCTACACGAATCTGTGTTACAACGAAATCCGCACCCTGAAGAGCAGTGTCAAGGTCATCTGTGAAAACAACTTCGCAGTCATCGCCGACATTCTTGAGCATTCTTACGCAAAGATCGCCAACGATTGTTCTTTTTCTTTCGTCGATATCCATGAAGGATATTTTCTTGAGCTTAAGGCTGTCCTTTGCCTTAAGAAAACCGTCTACAAGCTCGGGGCAATATGTGCTGCCCGAACCGATTACAGCAACATTAATTTCTCTCATTGTTTTCTGTCTCCTTCTTCTTTAGTTTGCATAGTCCTGCATAATCCAGTTGATGCATCCTGTTACGGGAAGCGCATCGAGCTTTATGAACTTAAGCTTTTTGCCGCTGAATTCTTCTGCCTTTGAAAGAAGCATATCAAGATAAAACTTGTTGTCAAGCTTAACGTTGATTGAACCCGAAAGAACAACCTCAACCTCGCCGTCACCGAAATCAAGCTCGTTTGAAAGAGCTGCAATAAGCTGTGCGCCTCTGACAGCCATTCTTTCGCAATAGTCGCAAGCGGGTTTATCGCCCTGCTTTGCAGCTTCAAAGAAGAAACCGACCATATTTCTGATATGCTCTGCGCCTTCTTCGCCTTCGATTTTTTCGATAAGACCGAGAACCTCGCCTCTGTCCTTGAAGCCGTATTTTTCCATTACCATGGGAGTAATAAGTGTTTTTTCAAGGCCGAGGAAAAGCTCGTTATAAACAAGTCTGAAGGCTTCGATAACGATGTTTCCGCCGCCCGAGATATCGCCCGAAAAATCGCCGAGACCTGCAAGCTGAAGCATCTTTCCGTCAAGACCGATACCGTTGCAGCAAACGCCTGTGCCGCAGTTATAGCCGATTGCGCTCTTGCCTGTTGCGCCTGCTTTTACAACGATGAAGCCGTCATTGAAAACCTCAAAGTTATCAAGACCCTTTTCACGGAGCTTTGCACACATGATATCGTACTGATAGGGGTGGTCGATACCTGCAAGACCCATGAGAGTGAAGCTTACGTCAGAAAGCTTTATGCCCGCTTTTCCGCAAAGCTCATTGAGACCGTTGATGATAATATCGCTTGCACCGTCAAATGCGGTTTCGATATTTTCATGGTTACTGCCTGCACCGGTTACGGTTTCAAGCATATTTTTATTTTCATCAAAAAGGGCAAATGCGGTTTTTGTTCCGCCGCCGTCAACACCGATATAATATTTCATATTAATCTCCCTTATTCTTTTTCTCCGAAAAATTCTTCGCACACTTCGTCAAGGCAATACTTGCCGCGTCTTACGGGTTCTCTGTCTATCCACATACCGTTTGTGAAATCGGGGAATGCAACGGGTGCACTTCCGAGTGCGATTGACTGCTCCGAAAGGCAGGTTACAGCCATCATTACCGCTGTGTCATAAACATCGATGGGGGGCTTTGCATCAAGTCTTACGCTCTCTGCAAATGCGGAAAGAACAAGATAGTCCATACCGCCGTGGCCTGCATGAACGCCGTCTTCCTGATACTTCTTCCAGAGAGGATGCTCATACTTTTCGCGGTATCCCTCAAAGTCCTCGGGATGATGCATCCAGTCGCCTTCTTCATGCTTTGTCTGACCCTCGATATAAATTGATTCGCCGTCTTCCATATAAATGCCCTTTGTGCCCTGAACACGGTAAGCTCTCGAATAATGTCTGGGAAGTGAGCAGTCATGGGTGAGAACAACAGTTTCGCCGTTTGCACACTTGAGCATTGTTGTTACGATATCGCCTTCGTTGAAGCTGTAGTCTGCAAGGTCATAATCCTCGCCCTTGTTATTCTTTATCCATTCATTAAGACCTCTGGATTTGCTTGCCATTGAAACAAGAGAAACAAATCTGTTGCCTCTGTTGATGCCGAGAACCTTGGTGATGGGACCGAGCTGATGGGTGGGATAAAGCTCGCCGTTACGCATCTGGAAGTTATAGAGTCTGCCGTGTCTGTTTTCTCTGCCGAGGCTGATTTCGTCACGCAGGTCATGCTGATAGCCGCCCGCCATGTGAATGATTTCGCCGAAAACGCCCTGTTTGACCATGTTGAAGATAGCCATTTCGTTTCTGTCATAGCAGCAGTTTTCAAGAAGCATACAGAATTTGCCTGTTTCTTCGCTTGTGCGTACAAGCTGCCAGCATTCTTCAATGCTTGCTGCCCCGCCGACTTCCATTGCAACATGAATGCCCGCTTTCATTGCATCAACGGCAATTCTGGAATGGGTAATCCATGTTGTTGCAATATAAACACCGTCAAGGTCTTCTTTTTCAAACATTTCCTTGTAATCAAGGTAATAATTTGCATCGGTGCCGAC
>JAZSAH010000213.1:0-3523 GCA_045601745.1 Acutalibacteraceae bacterium | reverse complement strand
TTACGTTGTCAGAGAAGAAGATAAAATAGCTGAACTGAAATATATCGTTGCCCGAAAAGACGCAAAGATAAAATCATTAGAAATGGAAAACGAATTGATGCGGGATTTTCTCTCGCTCACAGAAAGGAAGTGAGAACAAGTATAAAATTTATGGTTATCTACCGTAACAAAGACAAGTATTCAATAAGTGAAATGTGCCGATTCTTCAATGTGTCAAGAAGTGGTTACTATGACTATGTCAAAAGAATGGATATACCAGCAAAGGATTTACCGTTGGCAGAAAAGATAAAAGAATGTCAGGAAAAGTGCGGTAAAATATACGGTTATCGCAGAGTACATATATGGCTTGAAAGGAATGGAATACACCATAATCCAAAAACGATATTAAGAGTTATGCAGAAATACAACCTGTTATCGGTAATTAGAAGAAAGAAATATCGCAATTATGGTGATTATCTTCATCGTTACCCCAATCTGCTGAACAGAGATTTCAAAGCAGACAGACCAAATCAAAAGTGGGTAACGGATATATCATACATCAAGACACAGCAAGGAACACTTTATCTTTCAGTAATCAGAGATTTGTATGACAACAGTATTGTTGCTTACAAAACCGGAACTGAACAGAATGTCAACCTTGTTTTGAGCACCATCAGAACAGCCAAGAAAAAAGAGAAGGTCACCGCAGAGTTGCAGCTCCACAGTGACCAAGGCTTTCAATACACATCTCATCCGTATTTTAAGCTAACTCAATCATACGGCATAACGCCCTCAATGTCAAGACGTGGAAATCCGTATGACAATGCAATGGCTGAAAACTTTTTCTCTATTCTCAAAACAGAATGCATTTACAGGACAAAGTTGAAAACTTATGAGGATGCTCGCATCCTCATAAGCGAATACATACACTTTTACAACAATGAAAGAATCCAATTAAAAACAAAACTGACTCCGCTTGAAAAACGAAGTCAGTATGTCGCTTAAAAGTTAATATTTTCTGCCATAGGGGTGTTTTTGTACTGTCCGCACAATTTGGGGCAGTTCAAATTTCACGGGTGGATTTCATTTTAGCTAAATAATTCAGAAAACATATATTTTATTTAACAATTATTGATTGCAAAAAAATAACTATTCAAACAAACGGTGATAATCATATGCTGTTTCTTAGTAAGCGTTCGGGTTCTAAATTTAAAGCCGCAAACGCAGACAGCGGAATTGCAGAAAAAGCCATAATTATGCAAAGAATAATTGCTGTAATTTTATAAACTCTTTTATTTTATCCTCGTTGTTTTGTGATTTCAATTTAATCGCCATTTTTATTTATCGAAAGTATAATCGTGATATTCCGGTTCGCTAAACAGCGATTCAAAGAAGTCTATTATACTTGTTAAGCCGTCCCAAACTAAAGCGGGACCGCCAATCCAACCGAATCCGGGAGCAAAGAAAAAGCCTACTATTCCGAAAACAACTTCAAGCGGACTGAGCAGTAAATGCATTCCTGCATACTCCAATCTTTCAAAATATGCACTTTTTTCGTTGCTGACATTAAACTTTACAGTATCTTTGAGTTTATCGTTGATATTTATCTGAACAATGTATTCACCGGTTTCTTCGGGAACAAATTCATACGAATTGATTTCAACTGTTTTGCCGTTAACTGTATATGTTAGCTTCGCTTTTTCAAGCCATGCATCCGCATGGTCGCCTTTAAACGAGGTCACAACTTTAACAGGCATTCCAACAACCGCATAATGATAGGTATTCATTCTGAGCAAATCATAATCATAATATGTCATGCATTCGCACTCCAGATCAAAACGGCAAGCTATTAATCGGGAATTCGATACTTCAACCTTAGCACTTTTTTCACCGTCTGCCGTTACAAATGCACCTGCACCTACTTCAACAGCGAGTACCTTCCAGCAAAAGTCAGCATCAATAAAAAGCTGAGGATATCTTTCGCCGTTATGCTCATAAATCTCCATATAAATTCTGTCATTACTGACTTCTGTTACATTGACTTTCTCGGAATCCGTTTCCCGTGAATATATAATAACAGACGGCACTTCACCGATTTCGGTATACTTTTCGTTGTAGGTTACTACAACCGTATCAATGGTGTAATAGTTGTGGCATACGAAGTCTTTTTCGAGCACTTCTTCTGCAGCATATTCTGATGCAAAGGCTACGCTTGCGGTTGAGAAAAGTAAAACTGCACAAAGAAAAATTGCTGTTATTCTTTTAAGCTCTTTCATTTTGTCCTCCCTTATAAAATAGTATTTACGGTTAACCTCCTTACAATATTTCAATTTCATTATATCTGAACAAATCTTAAGAAAAAAGTGGACAAACCATTAAGATTTCCTTAATTTTCTCAGTTGCACCAGACAATTCCGTGTAACTGCATAAAAACCTCCCGTGACATAAATCACGGGAGGTTCTGTATTTTTATGATTACATCATTTCGGAAAGCTGAACGGGTCTGCCTTCAGCAACGGATTTCTTTGCTGCGAGTGCAACAAGGATTGAGTTAAGACCGTCTTCACCTGTTGTGGGAGTAGGCTTATCCTCAAGAACTGCCTCTACAAACTGAAGCATTTCATCTCTGAATGACTGCATATATCTTTCAAGGAAGAAGTAGAGGGGCTTATCTGCAACAACGCCTTCGTCACCCATGAACACAACATTTGTGGGAGTGTCGTTTGAAGCGACTGCTGCACCCTTGCTTCCGAAAACCTCGATTCTCTGGTCATATCCGTATGCTGCACGTCGGCTGTTATCAATAACGCCTACTGCGCCGTTTGCAAACTTAAGACTGATAACTGCTGTATCAACATCGCCGGCTTCACCGATGGCGGGGTCAACAAGGCAGGTTGCGTTTGCATAAACTTCGGTAACTTCGCTGCCTGCAAGGAAACGAGCCATATCAAAATCATGAATTGTCATATCAAGGAACATACCGCCGCTTACTGCGGAATATTCTGCCGGCGGGGGTGCAGGGTCTCTTGAAGTGATTTTGACGATATGTACATCACCGATTTTACCGTCATTAACCATTGCTCTTACGTTTGTAAAGTTATGGTCAAAGCGACGGTTAAAACCTACCTGAAGCTTAACCTTTGCTTTTTCAACTGCAGCGATAACTGCGTTTACCTTCTCGGGAGTGAGGTCAACGGGCTTTTCGCAGAAAATATGCTTGCCTGCTTCTGCGGCTTCAATAGCGATATCAGCATGAGTATCTGTTGATGAGCAAACAAGAACTGCTTCAACCTCGGGGTCTGCAAGCATTTCTTTATAGTCATTATAAATCTTGGGGATGTTGAGTTCAGCGGCAACTTTTTCTGCGTTTGCCTTGAAAACATCCGTGATTCCGACAACCGTCGCAGTCGGAACATTATATGTTATCGACTTTGCATGAAGGGAACCGATTCTGCCGGCACCGATGATGCCGATTTTAAGCTGCTTCATTTTAATCAAGTCCTTTCCTTTGATTTCGGAATAATTTTATCATACATCATTTTGA
>JAZSAH010000212.1:0-2793 GCA_045601745.1 Acutalibacteraceae bacterium | reverse complement strand
AGATATGCTCTCAAAGCTTGAAATTCCGCAGCCTTTTGAAAGTGAAAAAGTAAGGTGGGAAATAACATAAATAAAAGGAATTGATATATAGATGGAAAAGATTGTAGTTTTAGGCGGAAGCTTTAATCCGCCGACGATAGGGCATTATCTGCTTATGAAATCCGCAATGAAAAGCGTTGAAGCGGATAAAGGAATCTTTCTTCCCGCTTCTCAGCAATATGTGAGAAGAAAAATGGCTTCAAATGACTGCGAAAATCAGACCATGCCCGATGAGCTGAGAATGGCTATGCTTCGGGTTATGTGTGATAAAACACAGGGGCTTGAAATTGAAGAATTTGAGCTTAACAGCAAAATATCAGTCAGCACGTTTGAGTGCCTGACATATATTCAAAGTAAAAATCCCGATGCAAAGATATATTTTGTGGCAGGCAGCGACAAGCTGAAAATAATCCCCAAATGGCGGAATGCAAGGGATTTTCTTGAGCAGTTCAACATACTTGTTGCTGAAAGAAACAGCGACGATATAGAAAACTTAATCAGCAAATATGATTTTCTCGGTGAACACAAAGATTCATTTTGCTTTTTTGAAACTCCGTCTGTAATAAGTGAAATCAGTTCGTCAAAAATCCGTGAAATGTACGGCAAGGGAAAGGGCGAAGCGGCAAGACAGTTTTTGTTTAACGGTACACAGGAGATGTTTGAAGAATTTGCAGAAAAAACTTTCATTACAATAAACGACTTCCATGCGGAAGGTTGTGAATTCTTAAGCAATTTTTACAGCATTCCTATAACCTATAAAGGGCTGACATATCAAAACAGCGAGGCGGCTTTTCAGGCACAGAAGGTGCTTGATGATAAAGAAAAACTTCTGTTTACAACTGCTTCCGCAAGGCAGGCTAAAAGTCTCGGCAGAATGGTGAATTTAAGGCGTGACTGGGAATTTGTCAAGGTGAATTTAATGCTCGAAATAACAAGAGCAAAGTTTGAGCAAAATTCCGACCTTGCCGAAAAGCTGCTTGCAACGGGAAATGCCATGCTTGTTGAGGGGAACCGTTGGAATGATACCTTCTGGGGCGTTGATTCCAAAAACGGAAAAGGCGAAAACTATCTGGGTAAAATTCTGATGTGTGTGCGTAGTGAACTGAAAAATGATTCTGAAAATTGATAAAAAAGAAGTGATTGAATAGTGGATTCTATATACAATTCTATTGATAAGGATTTCGAAAACGGTGTGAATAATCGTGTTCAGACTTGTTTTGTTTTCGAACCTGACGGATATCTCAATATTAGTCACGCAAAGGCTGTTTGTATAAATTTTGAAATCGCAAAAAATTACAACGTTTTTTGCAATCTGCGTATCGATGACACAAAATTTTCTCTTGAAAGCAACAAGTTTGTTGATGCTGCTATGGATGATATTAAATGGCTTGGATATAGTTGGGATAATGTTATTTATACTTCAAGCTATTTTGACTTTATTTATGAATGTGCAATCAAGCTTATCAAAAACGGCAAGGCATATGTATGCGACCTCTCTGCCGATGAAATCAGAGAATACAGAGGAACTCTCACCGAGCCCGGCAAGAACAGCCCCTACCGTGACCGCTCGGTTGAAGAAAATCTTGATCTGTTTGCAAGAATGACTGCAGGCGAGTTTGCCGACAGCGAAAGAACTCTCAGAGCAAAGATTGATATGGCTTCGCCCAACATCAATATGCGTGATCCTGTTATTTACAGAATTTCACGCAATTCTAATCACCAAACCCATAACAAAAAGTTTGTTTGTCCGACATATGACTTCGTACGTTCGATTTCAGATGCAAGAGAAGGTGTTACCTATTCGCTCTGCTCACTTGAATTTGAAAACCACAGACCTCTCTATGATTGGTTCATCAAGGAAATCGGTTTTGAAGAGCCTCCCAGACAGATTGCGTTTGCCCGCCTTAATCTCAATTACAGTATAACGGCTAAGAGTAAATGCCGCTATATGGTACAGAAAGGTATTGTTGACGGCTGGGATGACCCAAGAATGCTTACTCTCATCGGTATGAGAAGAAGAGGCTATCCCGCAGCGGCAGTTCGCGATTTCATAAACCGCATCGGCGTTTCAAAGGCAGACAGCGTTGTTGATTACGATCTGCTTGAAGCCTGCGTAAGAGATAATCTCAATGAAAACGCACCCCGTGCAATGGCTGTTCTCCGTCCTCTCAAGGTTATAATTGATAACTATCCCGAAGGACAGAGCGAGGCAATCAAGGTTAAAGTCAATCCTCTCAAGACCGAACTCGGCAATAGAACCGTTCATTTCTCAAGAGAAATCTTTGTTGAACGTGACGACTTTATGGTTGAACCTCCCAAAAAGTATTTCAGACTTTATCCCGGCAACGAGGTTCGTCTCAAGAGTGCATATCTCGTAACCTGCAACAGCTGGGAAACCGATGAAAACGGCGAAATCACCTGCCTGCACTGCACCTACGACCCCGAATCAAAGGGCGGCAACGCTCCCGACGGCAGAAAGGTCAAGGGTACAATTCACTGGGTCAGCGGCGTTGACAGCACTCCCTGCGAAATCCGTCTTTATGATCGTCTCTTCGGTGCGGAAAATCCCTTTGTTGACGGCAAGGAAAACTATCTCAATCACCTCAATCCCGATTCTCTCGTTGTTCTTGAAAACTGCCTTGTTGAAGGCGGTATCGGTAATGCAAAATGCGGAGATACCTTCATGTTTATAAGACAGGGTTACTTCTGCGTTGACAAGAACTCAACCGATGAAAAGCTTATTTTCAACAGAAC
>JAZSAH010000211.1:0-17082 GCA_045601745.1 Acutalibacteraceae bacterium | reverse complement strand
TACAAGACGCAGAGCATCATCCGAGCCTGATGCACGGGTGTTTGTGAGATGCTTTGTTTTGCAGACATTGCAAACGATATCTTCATTCTTGGCGCATTCGCCGACTATCATGCCTTCATAGACATCAACGCCTGCAGGAATAAAGAGTCTGCCTCTGTCCTGAGTGTTGAACAGACCGTAGGCTGTGCTCATTCCTGTTTCATGAACAACGATTGAACCTCTTTCACGGGTCTGAATATCGCCCTTATAGGGTGCATAGCCGTCGAAAAGCTGATTCATGATACCGTTGCCGTTTGTATCCGTGAGGAATTCGGCACGGTAACCGATAAGACCTCTTGACGGAATTTTGAATTCAAGATGGGTTGAACCGCCTTCACGGGCACCCATGTTTTCAAGCTCGCCCTTGCGTGAACCGAGCTTTTCAATAACAGCACCGACATACTGCTCGGGAACTTCGACAATAAGAAGCTCCATGGGTTCCATGAGCTGACCGTCAATTTCCTTGAAGATAACCTTCGGTCTTGAAACCTGGAATTCATAGCCCTGACGGCGCATTGTTTCGATAAGGATTGAAAGATGAAGCTCACCTCTGCCCGAAACCTTGAAGGTGTCGGTTGTTTCGGTTTCTTCAACTCTCATGCTCACATTCGTTTCAACCTCTTTGAAAAGGCGGTCACGGATGTTTCTCGATGTTACAAACTTACCCTCTTTGCCTGCAAACGGGCTGTCATTGACGATAAAGTTCATTGAAATAGTTGGCTCGTCAATCTTGATGAAGGGAAGCGCCTCAACATTTTCAGGGTCGCAGGCCGTTTCACCGATATTGATTCCCTCAATACCCGAAACGCAGATGATATCGCCTGCTTCTGCTTCTTCGCATTCAACTCTTGCAAGACCCTCAAACTGATAAAGGCGTGAAACCTTCACGTTCTGGGTTGTGCCGTCGGTTTTGCAAAGGGTAATCTGCTGATTCTTCTTTATTCTGCCCCTCTCAACTCTGCCTACGCCTATTCTGCCCACATAGTCGTCATAGTCAAGGCTGGAGAAAAGAACCTGCAAAGGCTCATCGGGATTTCCTTCGGGAGCATCGATATTTTCAAGAATTGCATCGAAAAGAGGCTGCATATCGCCTTCTCTGCAATTGGGGTCAAGGCTCGAATATCCGTCTCTTGCGCTTGCATAAACAACGGGGAATTCAAGCTGGTCCTCATCTGCGCCAAGGTCGATAAAGAGGTCAAGCACCTCATCAACAACCTCATAGGGGCGTGCATTGGGACGGTCAATTTTATTGATGACAACAAGAACCTTCTTCTTGAGGTTGAGCGCCTTTTTGAGAACGAATCTCGTCTGGGGCATACAGCCCTCAAAGGCATCAACAAGCAGAAGCACGCCGTCAACCATCATAAGGATGCGTTCAACCTCGCCGCCGAAATCGGCATGGCCCGGGGTATCAACAACGTTGATTTTCGTTCCCTTATAATGAACGGATGTATTCTTTGAAAGGATTGTTATCCCTCTTTCACGCTCAAGGTCGTTGGAGTCCATAACTCTGTCAGCAACCTGCTCGTTATCACGGAAGGTTCCGCTCTGTTTGAGCATTTCGTCAACCATGGTTGTTTTGCCGTGGTCAACGTGAGCGATTATGGCAATATTTCTTAAATCTTTTTTATTGGACAAGGGGGTCACCTGTTTTCTTTAATTTTATTCTGTTATTGCAAATCCTTCTTTTTCACGCTTCATCTTAAGGTCAGCAAGCATCTTTTCTTTGTTCTTTCCTGCTATCTTATAGAAGAACATGGGAAGCGAGCAAAGGAGCATACTGATACCGGGAAGAAGCGATACAAGGGTAAACATCGCAAATCTCTGACCGAAAGCAACATCGGTTGCCGCCATGATTGCTTCCTTTGAAAGCATTGCAGCAGGGTCCATGTCAATTGCCATGTAGAGAACAATGATTCCGCAGGTTGAGAAAGCATTGCCGATTTTGTTGATGAAGCCCTGGCAAGCCGAGCCCAGACCGTTTTCTCTTACGCCCGTTGTGAGTTCCATATAATCAAGGCTGTCGCAAATCATAGCATAGGAGATAACATTGATAACGCCGAGGGGAATAGACTGAACAACAATGAACGGTGCAAGCACATAGATGCTTGAAAGATTTGTTGCATAGCCGATAACGGTTGTTACAACGCTTGCGGCAAAGCCTGCAAGGCAGGTTGTGATAACGATTTTCTTATAGTCAAACTTCTTCATGAGCATGGGCATAACAAGGGTTGTGCCGAACATACCGACGATTGTGCAGACCTGGAAAATTGTTTTGACAAGGCTGATGCTGTTGAGAATATCCGCCTGAGTGGGATTTTCGGGTCCGATGTAGAATGAATAACGTGCAACATGGATTGCCGCAGCCTGAACAAGATATCTGCCGCTTGAAAGGATACCCATGATAACAACAAGCATAAGGGGCTTGCAGTGGAAAATTCTCGAAAGGCTTCCGGGCTGACCGGGAACTTTCTTTTTGTTGGGAAGAACAACTCTTTCCTTGATATGGAAATAGCAGTTAACATACATTATTCCGCCGATAACAACGGCAAAGAGAGCGATAAGGAAATATTTCTTCTTCTCGAAGTCAAGCGGATTGGGTTCGTTGCCGAATTTTGCATAAATCGCATTGAGAATAAGGGGAATTGCAAGGAAAAGCACCTCGGGAAGAGCAGAACCGATGCTGTTGATAATCTTCGTAAAAGAAATAACATCGCTTCTCTCTTTTGAGTTGGGAGTAAGAACATTGGGAAGAGTCCAGAACGGAACGTCTGCCATTGTGTATGCCATACCCCAGAGAATATAAACAATTGCCGAGAACACCATAAGAGGAGCCTGCTCCATGTCGGGGCTGAGATACATAAGAAGGGTAAGCACGGCAATAACGGGAGTTGCCATTATGATATAAGGCTTCATTCTGCCCTTTTTCATGGTTCTTCTGTCAACAATCATGCCCATCATGGGGTCATTAATTGCGTCCCACACTCTTGCAGCGAGCATAAGAACAAGAACAAACATAAGCGGAAGCTGGAGAACATTAACATAATAGTCGCTGATATAGCTGGACATCATGGCATAAATCATGCCCTGACCGCCTGCACCGAGCGCAAACATCCACAGCTCTTTTTTGCCGACGTATTTTTTATCTTCCATGGGTTTCTTCCTTTCGAATCAGTTTTGTTTTTTTGCCATTTCTTCACGGAACTTAGCCTGAAGCTTCAGGTATGTTTCTTCGGGAATATCGGGATTGCCCTTTGAATAACCGGGAATGAACATATCGCCTGCAACCTTCGGGTCGGTGCAGCGTGTGTCGTTTCTCCACTTTTCTCTTTCTTCGGGATTGCGGAGATTGGGGATATCCATGGGAATACCGCCTTCGAGTGCTGAAAAATATGCAAACATACCGGGAAGGAACATATCAAGTCCTTCGTAAACATCAATGGTGTCAGCATCGTTGCCACGGAGAGCTTCGATAACGTTGTGCATGAAATAATAGTCTGCACCGCCGTGACCCGAGCTTTCCGCAAGCTTTGAAAGGCAGTCGCCCGTTGAACGGATATAGGGCTTTGAATTGTTGTCGCCCTCATTTTCGTCGCAGTTGACATAGAGAGTCTGAACATCGCCTGCCTCGGCATCCTCACGGGCAGTTTCCATTCTGCCCTTTGAACCGTTCAGGGAGAACCAGATTGAATGGCCTGCGCATCCGATGCCGTGAACGCTCTTGAGGATTGAGCCGTTTTCAAGAGTGATTATTTCAAGACCGATGGGAGCAGCCTTTGCACCCATGCGATACATTCTGTCGTTATAAGCAACTTCAAATCCGCTGACCTTTACGGGTCTTAAGCCTGTGATATGGATAAGAGGACCGATTGAATGAGTGCAGTAATAGAAAGCGTGCATGAGGGTTCTCCAATGGTCGGGTCTGCCCTGGGTATGCATATGCCAGTCCGCTTCGAGATTATGCATATATTCGCCTTCGCCGTATTCAAACTTGCCGAGAACACCGTCTTCATAAAGCTCCTTCATCTTCTTGGGAGCAGGCATATAGCAGCAATTTTCGGCAAAGAAATATTTCTTTCCGCTTCTTTCAACGGCTTCAACAAGCTCAACCGCTTCCTTCATCGTCTGAACGGGAAGAACCTCGCTGATAACGTTGAAGCCCTTATCGAGAGCCTTCACGGCAAAGGGTGCGTGCTCGGTTGCATAGTTTGCAAGAACAACAACATCCATATCGTGAGTGAGGAAATCCTCATAATTATCATAGAAAGTTATATCTTCGCCCTCGTAGTCCTTCTTTGCAAGCTCGAGCATGGGAATATAGTTGTCGCAGATTGCAACGGTTTTTGCACCCTTGACACTGCGGCAATAATCAATCATGCTTCTGCCTCTGCCGACACCGAGAACACCGACTCTGATTGTTTTCGCTTTTTCAAGCTTTCTGCAGAATGAGCAATCCTCGTTGACCATGTCAACCGAGTCAACGCCAAGCTCTGCAAGCATCCACTCCCAGCGCTGCTTCATTCCCTCGTCATATTCAACGGGAACAAAGCCTGCGGTAAGATAGCTCTTTACGGCACCCTTGCGCCATTCGTCGGTTGTGAGATAGATATAATCAACATTCTGGTCTGCAAGCTTCTTTACGCAGACATTGTTGAGATACTTTCCGAGACCCTTACCTCTGAATTCCGTTCTGATACCGACCATATGAAGCTCGCCGCAGTTATCCTCGGGATGAAAAACGGCAGTTGCCGTGCCGATATGCTCTCCCTCATAGTCAATGAAGAAAACGTCGGTTTCCATGTTGATATCGTCATGGTCGGCAATGCGGTCGTCAAAACGGCTTTCGTCTGCATCGTCTGCTTCAAGACCGTTTTTGCAGCATTCAACCCACGGCATCTTGTCGGAAGCGTCTTTATAATTTGAAATCGAATAACCCTCGGGCAATTCCAGTTCTGCAACGGGAGTACCCTTGAGCCAGTACATTTTAAGCTGTGCCATATTTATCACCTTTGTTTAATGAATAGTGAAGAATGAAAAGTAAACAGTTAAAGACGGGTTTCACCCGTACCCATTAAAATCGGTCATAGGCGGAGCCTATCCGAAACTCTTCATTTTTCACTTTTAACTTTTCACTCAAAAAGGGGCTGTTAAAAACAACCCCTTTTATTTTTGTGTAAAAATTTTCGAAATGACTGTTAAGAACGGATGACGGATGGCGTTTTCTTTGCCTGCCGGCGTATCGGGTATACGTCAAAGGCAAAAAACGTCAAATAAACATCATATTATCACGGGCGATTCGTGAATCGCACCTACAAAAATATGTTTATGCTCCGTCGCCGTTATTGGCAGTCAGTTTTATTCGCCCTTCATTTCAAGGAGCTTAACTGTTCCGTCATAGGAAGCCTGGCTGACCTTGATTGAGTCTGTGATAGCTGCCTTGATATCATCTTCTGTTGCACCGAGTTCAAGAGAATACTTTCTGTCGATGAAAAGATTGATTGCCATGATATCTGCAAGTCCGTCAACATCAATACCGCTTTCAATGCCCTTTTCGGCATATTCCTTCTTAACCTTGCCAACACCCATTCTCATCATCCAGGGCGGAACGCTGATGATCTTTCTGTTTTCGCCCATGCCTCTTGCGGCATAAACAATCTTGAGGAATTCCTTCCATGTCTGGTTATACATGGAGATGGGCCATGCCTTTGCGCCCTTTGACTTTTCAGCTGCACCAACGATAACTTCACCAACCTGACGGACTGTGAGCATAGCTGTGCCGCCGCCGGGATACATTGTGCAGGGAAGCTTATCCATCATCTTGATCTGTTCGATGAGGATAACCCAAACGGGCTTTCTGCCGGGCTGAGTGCCGAAGATATAGGGAAGCTCAAGAACAGCAACGTCGAAGTTTTCGTCTGCAAATGAGAAAGCAACTTCTTCCTGGTCGATACGGCTTCTGATATAGGGATGCTTCTTTGTGAGCTCCATGTCGGGTCTTTCCTTTGCAAGATATGCAAAGTATGAGCCGAGGATAACGGCATTCTTCATGCCGATTTCCTTACAGAGAGGAAGAATTCTCTTGAGAGGAGCGATGTTGTACTTATAGTATGCATCATAAACGGGTGCAGGGAATTCAACTCTTTCGTCGATACCTGCTGCGAAAACGAAGCAGTCGCAACCTGCCATGATAGCCTTGATTTCTTCGTCTGACTTTTCATAGATGTTGCAAAGTTCGATTTCCATTTCCTTGGGAATGGGTGCGCCTTCGGGGAGAGGGGGAAGAGCAACGCTCTTAACCTGATGGCCTCTTTCGATGAAGATTCTTGCAGCTTCGCAACCGAGGAGACCTGTGCCGCCGATCATAAATACTTTCATTGGATATTTCCTCCTTAATTGTTTTTACCCTTATAATATATATCTTATTTATAAATTAGTCAAGAAAAAATTTGTCACACGTTGTCGAGCGAATATGAGAAGAAATCGAGGGGGAACCAGCTCTGTGCAAATGCGGGAATATCAAGTCTGTCTTTTGAATAAAGACCGCTTAAAAATACAATTGCATCTCTGTGGCAAAGCTCGATATCCGCATCTCCCTGCGCTTCCTTGACGGTCACTTCTTTTCCGTCAACGGTGACTGCAAGGAATTCATCGCCGTTCATGCCGTGAATGAGAATTTTAAGAGTGCCCGATGTGAGGTTCATTCTCTGCGCCTTAAGAGCAAGGAATGCATCGATATAGTTGCGGAAATTGAAGATGTTTATCATTTCGGGAGTGCCGATTGAATAACCGCCGCAATTCTTTGCCATGAAATCGCAGTATTCCGTGTCAAACGGAGCAAGATTTATCGCAACGCCCTCAAGATTTCCCGTGTCGATGGCGCACATGATAAGCTCGAGCATATCATTGATATCAACAGCTCTGATTTCATGGAGATATCTTCCGCCGTGCTTTTCAAGAGTGAAATATCCCTTGAATTCGTCGCCTCTGAATGCGGCATAGGGAATATTGTTCCACGAATGCATGATATCGATATAATCCTCCTCTTTTCTTTCAACAAAGAACGGGAGTTTTTCGTGGATTTCCTTGATTTTCTTAATGATATCGGTATCGTTTTCCGTTATTTCACGAGCTGTGAATTCCGATTTTCTTTCTTCGCCGATAATTCTTCTGATATTGCCCTTATCGATAAGAAAACGGTATTCAAGACCTATGGGTTCATAACCGAAGAAGCCGTAGCGCTGTCTCTGACCGCCGAGAAGAGAATAATCGTGTCCTTCATCCTTCATGATGTCAAGAGCCATCTGCATGGTGTCTTTCATATAGCCCTTGCCTCTGCAATCCTCGGTAACGGCAACATTTCCTATGCCGAGAATTTTGAGCTTTCTGCCTGCCGCAACGGCATTGAGGGTGTAGCAGCCGACAGCGCCCTTGATTTCTTCGCCCTCCATAACAACAACATTGTTATATGCAGGCGAATATCTGTCTTTATAAAGTTTGGGGAGAAGCTCCATGAATTTGCGGTTTTCGGGGTCGTCGGTGAAGAAAACGGTATCGAGCATTTCAATAAGCTCTTTTGTGTATTTTTCGGGACATCTGCCCTTATAAATATTATTCATAATCAGTCCTTATTTCAGTTTCATAAAATCGTTATAGTTGAGAACTCTGTATTCCCTGCCGTTGGTCGGTCTCGAATTATCCTTTTTGCGTCTTCTGAAAATAAGGATAAGCAGGAAAACTATTATCAGAACCGCCGCAATGCGGAAATACCATGAGGAAAGAAGGGATTTTGCCGTGCTGCCTATGAATGAAAAAATGCTGATTTTTGCATCCATATTGGAAACAAGGTCGATTTCCCTTATGACCTCGCCTGCATAAAGAACCTTGCCCTTGCAGATGATTTCGCCTTTTTTGACGGGAGCGTTTATCGCTTCGGGTGCATCAACAAGTTCAACGAGGAGGCTTCCCGAATCAGTGCCCTTGGGAACAAGGCTGTAAACCGTTTCGGCAGGAGAAAGAGTTATGTAGTCGGGATCCTTTGCATATCTGACGGAGATTTCGCCAACAACTCTCGTTGTGTCTGCAATTGCAACAAGCTCAATATTTCTGAAGGTCCATTCGAGCATTTCCTTGCAGTCAAGGAACGAACCGTTTTCGTTGACGCCGTCGTTATCGACATCGCCGAATGGCGAATCAAGAGCAACGGCAACATAGTTATAGCCGTCTTTGGAGGCAAAGGCAACGAAACATCTGCCTGCGCCCGAGGTTGAACCCGTCTTGCCGCCCTTAACATATTTGCAGTAGTAATCCTTATATGCGCTGTTGAGCATATAGTTTGTGGAATGGATTGTTCTTGACTGCTGCATATTTGTTTCGGGAAGAGTGTAGCTCGTTCTGCCGACGATTTCTTCAAATGCGGGAAAGCTCATTGCATGGGTGATGAACTTCGCCATATCCGTTGCGGTAACATACTGGTTATCATGGTCAAGACCGTGGGGATTTTCGAAGTGGCTGTTTATACAGCCGAGTCTTTCGGCAACCTCATTCATCATGGAGATGAACTTTGCTCTGTCACCGCCCGAAATATAGTCGGCAAGAGTTGTTGCCGCTTCGTTTGCGCTGACAAGCATCATGTAGGAGAGAAGATTATAAACAGAAAGCTGTTCGCCCGGCTGAATGCCGCCCATTGAACTTCCCGTGCCGTCAAGCTCTCTTATGCATGATTCGGGAACGGTCACAACAGCTTCAAGATTTGTGCAGTTTTCGAGAACAACAATTGCCGTTATAACCTTCGTGAGGCTTGCCGGAGCAGACTGCTTGTTTGCATTCTTTGCAAAGATAACCTCATCGTTATCCGTGCTGACAAGAAGAAGGCAGTCGGAATAAAGCTGCATGGATTCCATGACATCATCATATGCGGCGTTTGCATTTGTGAAGCAGAAACAGCTCACAAGCACCGCCGCCGTTAATAATATACTTAATATCTTTTTCATTTCACAACACCGTTTCAAAAAATTCGATACCAAACATTATATCACAGTCATACCGAAAAATAAATACCTAAAAATAATTTTATTTTATTATATTTTTCCATATTAGTTCTCAAGCCCTTGATTTTTTCGGGCTGTTGGAGTATATTAATAAAGATTATGAAAACAAGGAGTGTGGGGAATGGTATATGTAACCGGAGATATGCACGGCGATATTTCCAGATTTGACTCTCCTGCCATAAAACAGCTTAAAAAGGGCGACACCCTCATTATCTGCGGCGATTTCGGATTTCTCTGGGATAACAGCAAAATCGAACAGAAAATCCTCAGAAAGCTTGCAGGCAAAAAATTCAACATCTGCTTCATTGACGGAACTCACGAAAATTTTGAAATCCTCAATTCCCTTCCCGTTTCGGAATGGAACGGCGGCAAGGTTCACCGTATCGGAGGCAACATCTTCCACCTTATGAGAGGTCAGATTTTCAAAATCGACAACATGACCTTCTTCACCATGGGCGGCGGTGAAAGTCCCGATATCGATATCCGTTTCGAAGAAAATGCATGGTCGAAATATGAATTCCCGAGCCGTGAGGAACTTCTCGAAGGTGCGGCAAATCTCGAAAAGCTCAACTGCCGTGTTGACTATATCATCACGCATGAGCCTCCCGTCAAAATCAAGGGATTTTTAAAACTCAAAGACAACGAAACGGCAAGCGTCACGGGTCTTAACACTTATCTCGAGGAGCTTTCCGAAGCCTGCGTTTTCAGACGCTGGTTCTTCGGCTCAATGCATCTTGACAAGTATATTTCCAACTCCCATGTTGCCGTTTTCCAGAATGTCATCAATGCTATAACGGGCGAGGTTCAGAGATGAGTACGGCGGTAAATACTCTGAAAAATTCACTCGGAAAAAACGAGGCTTTTCTCATAACCTCCGAGGAAAACATGAGATATCTGACGGGATTTCCCCATTCCGAGGGCAGAGTTTTCATAACGGAAAAAGAAGCGGTATTTTTTGTTGACAGCAGATATATCGAGGCGGTAACAAAATCCGTTTCATCGTGCGAAGTTGTTCTGATGACTTCTTTTCATAAACAGCTCGGAGAATATATCGGAAAACTCGGCGTAAAAACGCTGTTCACCGAATCGGAGGGCATAAGCGTTGCGGATTTTTCGGCTCTGCGAGAAAAGCTCTCGTGCGAAGTGAAAGCGGAAAAGACGGATGAGCTTCTCACTTCTCTCCGACGCAGAAAGAGCGAATACGAAAAGAACAAAATCCTTGAGGCGCAGGCAATTGCCGAAAAGGCGTTTGACCATATTCTCGGCTTCATAAAAGAGGGTGTCACGGAGCGTGAAATCGCTCTTGAGCTCGACTTTTTTATGCTGAAAAACGGTGCCGAATGTGTTTCGTTTGACACAATAGCCGTCAGCGGCAAAAACACCTCTCTCCCCCACGGTTTGCCTTCGGGCAAAAAAATCGCAAAAGGCGATTTCATCACCATGGATTACGGTGCCGTTGTTGACGGATACCACAGCGATATGACACGCACGGTTGCAATCGGTGAAATTTCGTCAAAACAGGCTGAAGTATACGAAACCGTTCTTTCGGCGCAGAAAAAGAGCCTTGAAGTCCTCAGAGCAGGCATTTCGGGTTTTGATGCCGACAAAGCCGCAAGGGATATCATCGTCAATGCTGGCTGCGGCGAATTTTTCGGTCACGGCACGGGTCACGGAGTGGGTCTGCAGATTCACGAATCGCCCCGTCTTTCACCCAAAAGCAGGCATATCCTTGAGGTTGGCGATGTTGTGACGGTTGAACCCGGAATTTATATCCCCGATGAATTCGGAGTGCGCATTGAAGATATGGCATTCATAACGGAAAACGGTTTTGAAAACCTCACAAAATCATCAAAATCACTCATAATTCTTTAATATTGAAAAAAAGACTTGAAAAATCAATGTGAATAGTATAAAATAACTACGAAAACATATAAACAAATATAAGGAGAAAATTTTTTATGGTATCAGCAGGCGATTTCAGAAACGGCGTAACCTTCGAAATGGAAGGCCAGGTTTATCAGATTATCGAATTCCAGCACGTTAAGCCCGGTAAAGGCGCTGCTTTCGTAAGAACAAAGATCAGAAACGTTATCGGCGGTGCTGTTGTTGAACGCACATTCAACCCCACCGACAAGTTCCCCACCGCTTACATTGAACGCAAGGAAATGGAATATTCATATGAAGACGGCGGTCTTTACTACTTCATGGACCCCGAAACCTACGATATGGTTCCCATCGGCGGCGACACACTTCCCGAAAACTTCAAGTTCGTTAAGGAAAACGAAACCTGCCGCGTTCTTTCATACAAGGGCAGCGTTTTCGGCGTTGAACCCCCCACAACAGTTACTCTCCAGGTAACAAAGACCGATCCCGGTTTTGCAGGCAACACCGCTACCAACGCAACAAAGCCCGCAACTCTCCAACCAGGTGCAGAGGTTAAGGTTCCTCTCTTCATCGACGAGGGCGAAATGATTGTTGTTGACACCCGCACAGGCGAATATCTCAGCCGCGGCTAATATATTATTATTGGAGGACAAAGAAATGACCGTAACAGAAAAGGTTGCATATCTTAAGGGTCTTGCAGAGGGTCTTGCACTTGATGAAAGCAAGCCCGAAACAAAAATTATCAATGCAATGATGGACGTTCTCGATGAACTCGCTCTTACCGTAAGCGATCTTGAGGACGGCATGGATCTTATCTCCGAACAGCTCGACGCTGTTGACGAGGATCTCGACGAGCTTGAAAGCTTCGTTTATGAAGAACTCGACGATTGCGATTGCGACTGCGATTGCGACGACTGCTATGACGATGAAGAAGAATACTACGACGTTGAATGCCCCAGCTGCGGCGAGGTTATCTGCGTTGACAGAGAGATTCTTGATGAAGGCAGCATCACCTGCCCCAGCTGCAACGAACTCCTTGAGTTCGACATCGACTGCGACTGTGACGACTGCGAATAATCCGTAACAGCAAAAAGCCGCTCTGCATTGCAGGGCGGTTTTCAGATTTCTGCTTCGCAGAAGTGAAGTTCACCTTCGGTGAGTGAAGTTTTGCTTCGCAAAGTTAAGTTTTTGTTTTGTTACAAAAGTGAAGTTTGCCTTCGGCAAGTTGGTGATATGATATTATGATAAAAAACATTATTTTCGATATGGGCGGTGTGCTCATTGATTACAATCCCGAAAAAACACTTTACGGCTTGTTCGACAAGGAAACCGCCGACATCCTTCTGCGTGAAATATTCAGAAATCCTGTCTGGGCAGACAAAGACAGAGGTATCATAACCCCTGCGGAAATTATGGAGAAAAAGAAAAACTCAATCCCTGCGGAAGTCTTTGAAAAGGTGAGCGCAATGGTTGATAATTTCTATCCGTATATGCCCCCGTTTCCTCAGATGGTGCCTTTCATTGAAATGCTGAAAGAAAAAGGCTTCGGAATTTATCTTCTTTCAAACGCTTCGTCGGATTTTCACGAGCGCAGAAAGGATATTCCCGCGCTTTCCCTCTTTGACGGCGTTCTGATTTCAGCGGATTATAAGCTCCTCAAGCCCGAAAAAGAAATATACCTCGCACTTTACGAGAAATTCTCACTAAAGCCCGAGGAATGTTTCTTCATTGATGATGTCAGAGCGAATACCGACGGTGCAAAAGCAACGGGCATGGATGCTCATTGCTATCACCACGGTGATATAGAAATCCTGAAAAAGGATATGAAAGACAAGGGAATATTATAATTTATTGTATGCGGTCAGATTGAAGTTTCTGATTTCAACCGTGCAGTCATAATTGCCGTGGATTTCAAAGCCGATGTTTGTTCCTCCGAAATAAAATTCTTCCGCAGAAATTTCTCTGCCGAAAATATTATCTTCGTTTGCACGCTTTACGGCATCGTTGATATGCTCCGTGAGGTCAACCTCAACATGAACCCATTCATCGGAAACATAAGGCTTGCCGTTTCTGAACAGTGAACGGCTTTTCAATCCGTAGGTATCCTTTGTTGAAAGGCTGTAAATCATGCAGCTGCTCGCTTCGTCAAGCGCCCAGTATGTGTCCTGATATCCTCTGTCGTCAAACAGATTGAGTCCGAACCATATGAACTCGTGCTTTTCCGTGCCTTTCATATAAAAATAAGCAAGAAACTGGGCGGCGTTTATGCCGTCCTTATTTGTCGTGTCAACAAAATCGGAAAGCTTTATGTCGAGCGATGCAACAATTCTGTCGGCGGAGCAATTATAAAATGACTTATCCTTATCGGAAAGCGATGCATAATCGCATATCGGCGACTGTTCAAGCAGAAGATGAGGCCATGCGCCCTCCCCTGCCGCTTCGCCTTTATAAACATTCGCCGCATTCAGACGGAGAAGAACCGATTTTTCTTCGGGATTATATGTAACGGTTTTTGTCAGACCGTCGGTTATGGTGTATTTATCGCTTTCAACACGGTCTGCCCACAAACATTTTCCCGAATTCCATTGAGCAATCATCCAGTCGGGCGTGCTGTTTTCGTTATAGACAAAATCGCCGAGTTTCACTCCCGCGCCGTTTTCGGTCTGCTGAGAAATAACGGAAAAACCGTTTTCAAAACCCGTGTCGGCAAAAAGCTGCTTCGACTCATATCCGCTGAGGGGAATGTTGAAAAAAGATGAAATTGCAAGATAAAGCATAAATAATAACGAAAAGATTTTTGTTAACATATTCATCACCCCCCTGATTATAACATCTCCGCAAATAAAAAACAATATTATATTGACTGCACCGAAAACAAAGTGTTATTATATGCTATGTAAAATAAATATGTAAAGGTTCACGACCATGAATTGTTATTCACAAACCGCAAAAACCGTTCCCGAATTCATGTCGCTTGCCAATGCAATCAGAAAAACCCGTCTCCCCTGCGGAGTTACGGGGCTTTCGCACATACACAAGGCTCACGTTATCGCTTCAATGTGTATGTGTCTTATGCAGAAAGCAATTGTTGTTGTTCCCGACGAGGCAACGGCAACCCGTATGCGGCAGGATTTAGAGGGCTTCGGAGTCAACGCTCTGCATTATCCCGCAAGGGATTTTTCTTTCCGCACCCTCGAAACCGTTTCAAGAGAATATGAACACGCCCGTCTGAAAGTGCTTGATAAGATGCTTTCGGGCAGTTATGACATTGTTGTTTTGTCGGCGGAGGCTTCAATGCAGCTTACCGTTCCCCCTGCCATGCTCATGAACGGCAGTTTTTCGATTGAAGCGGGCGAAGATTACGATTCGGAAGAACTCATTTCAAGCCTCATGAAAAGCGGATATGTCAGAAGCGAACAGGTTGACGGCGCAGGTCAGTTTGCACTCAGAGGCGGCATTCTCGATTTCTTCCCTCCCGATTCAAAACAGCCCTGCCGAATCGAATTCTGGGGCGATACCGTTGACAGCATTTCGTTTTTCGACCCCGAAACCCAGCGCAGGACGGACTCTGTTGATGAAATCCGCATAACTCCTGCCCGTGAAATCCTCTGCTCTCCCGAAATGCTGACGGCTCTTATCGAAAAGCATATTGCAGAAAACAAAATCAAGGGCGAGGCTCTGAAAAATCTCAATGACGATATCGCAAAAATGAACGACGGCATCCGTCTTTCATCGCTCGATAAATATCTCCCTCTTATCTATCCCGATTGCTGCAGTATCTTTGACTACGCTGAAAAATCAATGCTTTTCGTCTGCGAAAGCTTCGCCGTCAAGGATAAATTCAACAGCGCATCGCAGCTTCTTCTGGAAACGGTCAAAGGACTTTTTCAGGACGGCATTCTCTGCAAAGGTCTTGACTGCTACGGCATAAGACTTCCCGATTTATTCACTTATTATGAAGATATGGGTGCGGTTTATCTCGACAATCTCCCGAGAGGAAGCTTCGATACACCCGTCAAGGAACTCATAACCTTCACCGCAAAGCAGATAAGTCCGTGGAACGGAACTCTTTCGGCTGTTGTTGACGACCTCAATGCCGTCAGACAGCGCCTCGGACATTCATGCGTTGTTCTTGCCGGAACAGATAAGGCGGCAAAAACTCTTGCCGAGGATCTGGAAAGCGAGGGTATTCCTGCTCTTTTCTGCCCCGTACCCCCTGCCGAATTCCCCGAGAAAACCGTATGCGTTCTTCCCGGAGGTTTTTCCGCAGGCTTTGAATATCCGAACGCAAAATTTACCCTCATAACCTACAGAGCGAGAACGGTCACCAAAAACCGTGTTGCATCAACCAAAAGAGGCAAGAATGCATTCAACAATCTTGACGAGCTTCACAGAGGCGAATATGTTGTCCACTCAGCTCACGGCATCGGTATCTTTGAGGGCATACAGACTCTTGAAGCTTCGGGCACTACAAAGGATTATATCAAAATCCGCTATGACAAAGGCGATAACCTTTATGTTCCCGTAACGCAGCTCGACCAGGTTTCGAAATATATCGGGCCAAAAAACGACGATAAACCGCTGAAGCTCAATAAGCTCGGCGGAAAAGACTGGCAGAAAACCCGTTCAAGAGTCAAGAGTGCCGTCAAGGATATGGCGAAAGAGCTCATCGAGCTTTATTCGAAGCGTCTTAAAATGAAGGGTCACGCTTTTTCGCAGGATATTGATATGCAGAATGATTTTGAACGCCGTTTTGAATTCGTTGAAACAGACGACCAGCTTCGCTGCATTCATGAAATAAAGAAGGATATGGAAAAGCCCTATCCCATGGACAGACTCCTCTGCGGTGATGTCGGCTTCGGAAAAACAGAGGTTGCACTCCGTGCCGTTTTCAAGTGCATCGCAGACGGAAAGCAGTGCGCAATCCTTGTTCCCACAACCATTCTTGCGCTCCAGCATTATCAGACAATCCTCAGGCGTTTTGAGGGATTCCCGATTGAAGCGGGTATGCTTTCACGCTTCTGCACAAAAAAAGAAACCGAGAAAACCCTCAACGGACTTCGCAGAGGCTCGGTTGATGTTGTTGTGGGTACACACAGAATAATTTCAAAAGATGTTCAGTTCCGTGACCTCGGACTGATTATCGTTGACGAGGAACAGCGTTTCGGCGTTGCTCAGAAAGAAAAGCTCAAGCAGAATTTCCCCACCGTCGATGTTCTCACCCTCACGGCAACCCCCATTCCGAGAACGCTCAACATGGCGATGACGGGAATCCGTGATATGTCCGTGCTTGAGGAAGCACCGCAGGACAGACTCCCCGTTCAGACCTATGTTATCGAACACAATATGCCCGTTCTCGTTCAGGCGATGGAGCAGGAGCTTCGCAGAGGCGGTCAGGTTTATTATCTCTATAACAGAGTTGAAGATATCGAGAAAAAAGCGGCGGAAATCAAGGCGATGATACCCGATGCAAATGTCGGCATAGGTCACGGCAAGATGAGTGAGGATGAGCTCAGCGAGGTGTGGCGCAGACTTCTGGAGGGCGAAATCGATATTCTCGTGTGCACAACGATTATCGAAACAGGCGTTGATGTTCCGAATGCGAACACCCTCATCATCGAAAATGCCGACAGAATGGGTCTTGCCCAGCTTCATCAGATAAGAGGCAGAGTCGGAAGGTCCTCACGCCGTGCGAGCGCATATTTCACCTTCACAAGAGGAAAACAGCTCTCCGAAATCGCAACACGGCGTCTTGATTCAATCAGGGAATTCACGGAATTCGGTTCGGGCTTCCACATTGCAATGCGTGACCTTGAACTCAGAGGTGCAGGCAATGTTCTCGGCGCAAATCAGCATGGTCACATGGAAACTGTCGGTTACGAGATGTATGTAAAGCTTCTTGAACAGGCAATCAGCGAGGAAAAGGGCGAAAAATCCGATGCCCCCGAAAAGGACTGCGTTATCGACCTTCCGATTGATGCTCATATTCCCGACAACTATATCGAAAGCGTTCGGCAGAGGCTTCAGATTTACCGCAGAATTGCCGATATCAGAAACGACGACGATGCTTCGGATGTTATCGATGAGCTTGTTGACCGCTTCGGAGACCCGC
>JAZSAH010000210.1:0-31728 GCA_045601745.1 Acutalibacteraceae bacterium | reverse complement strand
TGTTCCTGTTTCGGCAATCGTATTCGGTGGCAGACGTGCAAAGCTTGATCCTCTCGTTTATCAGTCAAGAAGCAGGAATCACGGTGTATTCGTCGGTTCAATCATAGCTTCCGAAACAACAGCAGCTGCTTCAGGTGCAGTAGGTGTTGTTCGCCGTGACCCCATGGCTATGCTTCCTTTCTGCGGCTATAACATGGCTGATTATTGGCAGCATTGGATCAACATCGGCGAAGGTCTTGATCCTGAAAAGGCACCCAAGATTTTCAACGTTAACTGGTTCCGTAAGGATGACGAAGGCAACTTTATGTGGCCCGGATTCGGTGACAACCTCCGTGTTCTCGACTGGATTATCGACCGCTGCGAAGGTAAGGTTGAAGCTGATGAAACAGCTATCGGCTTTGTTCCCAAGGCAGAAGACATTAACCTTGAAGGCATTGAAGATGAAGTCAGCGATGCACAGCTCAAGGAGCTTCTCAGTGTAGACACAGCTCTCTGGAAGGATGAAGTTGCAGGCATCGAAGAATTCTATTCAAAGTTTGACAGACTTCCCGCAACTCTCAAGGGAGAACTTGAAACACTCAAGGAAAACATTAATAAATAATTTTTAATTAAAAGATACACCTGCATTTTTGAGCAAAATCAAGAATGCAGGTGTTTTGTTTATAAAGTAATTCTGTCAAGAACTTCTCCGACCTTATCGTGAATTACAATAGCGAAATCGGAATCCATATCTGTTTTATCCATGTTAATAAGAACGAAGTGTTTTCCGTTGAAGTATCTTATAAAGCCTGCTGCAGGATAAACTTTGAGTGATGTTCCTGCAACAATCAGCATATCCGCTTGGGATATCGCATTGACTGCTCCGTAAATCGTTTTATCATTCAGCGATTCTTCATAAAGAACAACATCGGGTTTTGTTATTCCTCCGCAATTACAACGGGGAATACCGGTTGAAAGATAAACGGAATTGAAATCATGGAATTTTCCGCATCTTACACAATAATTTCTCAATGCGGATCCGTGAAGTTCATAAACAGTTTCAGAACCTGCCTCCTGATGAAGACCGTCAACATTCTGTGTTATAACGGCTTTGAGTTTTCCTGATTTTTCAAGCTCGGCAAGTTTATAATGTGCTTTGTTGGGCTTTGCGTCGGGAAAACAAAGATATTTTCTGTAAAAATCATAAAAATCTTCTGTATGATTTTCGTAGAATGAGTGACTAAATACTTCTTCGGGTGAAAATTTATAATCCATGGAATAAATCCCGTCTGCGGAACGAAAATCACGGATTCCGCTTTCCGTTGATACACCTGCACCGCCGAAAAACACTATATTATTGCTTTCGCTTATCATTTCATTCAATCGTTTGATATCATCCATTATCTGAACCTCCGAATGTGATATAATTCTATAATAACTACAAAATATCCAACCGTCAAGCAGAATTATATCAAAATATTGCGTTTTTCTGTTGCAATAAATATATTATAATGATATAATAAATAAAATCGGTTAATTGCACCTTTTTGTGACATACTATTTGTGTTTATTTATTGAAAGGGTGCATAATTTATGGGTAATAAAAACAAAAAGAATAATTTTTTTCTGCCTTCACCCCCGTGGCAGGCTCCGGATTTAAGCAGCGGAAGAAGCGAAGAACAGGATGATTCTTCTGCTTTGAACGGTATTGTTGAAACCGGTTCGGTTACCGTTAAAAAAGGTGATTATCTGATTCATTGTCTGACTGTTATCGGTCAGATAGAAGGGCATTATATTCTGCCTGCACAAAATAAAACAACAAAATATGAACACGTTATTCCGCAGCTTGTTGCTATTGAAGAAAGCGATGAGGTTGACGGTCTGATACTGATATTGAATACTGTCGGAGGCGATATTGAGGCAGGTCTTGCAATTGCCGAACTTATATCGGGAATGGAAACACCAACGGTTTCTCTTGTTCTGGGAGGCGGTCATTCAATCGGTGTTCCTCTTGCGGTTTCTGCTGACCGATCATTCATTACTCCGTCTGCAACAATGACTATTCACCCCGTGAGAATGAACGGTCTTGTTCTCGGCGTACCCCAGACTCTTTCTTATTTTCAGCAGATGCAGGAAAGAATAGTCCGTTTTGTTTCCGATAATTCAGATATCAATCCCGACAGATTCCGTGAAATGATGCTTGCACCAGGCGAGCTTGTCATGGATGTTGGAACTGTTTTAAGCGGTGAATCTGCCGTCAATGAAGGACTTATTGATTCACTCGGAAGTCTTTCCGATGCGCTGAATTATCTTTATGAACTGATTGAAAAAAATAAATCTCCGAAAGGATGAAATAAATGGCAAACACCCAGAATAGTAAGAAAAAAACAACAAAATCCAAATCTTCAACCGCTTCCAAAAGCACTAAATCCGCACCGAAGGAAACTCAGAAAAAAGAAGTGCCGAAGACCGTTAACAGACAGAAATACGCTATAATTTTCATGGCGGTTGCGGTGTTTCTTTTTTGTGTTTCGTTTATAAAAGGCGAAAGTGTGTGGATGCATCTTCATAACGCATTATTCGGCATATTCGGTTTTTGTGCATATGTTCTACCCGCCATGTTTGTTTATATGGCGATTGTTTATGCAAAGGACAAGCCCCTCGGGAGCGTTGCCGCCAATCTTACGGGCATAGGAATTTTTGTAGCATTGCTCAGCGGCGCGGTACATATTTTTACAAATGAAGCACAGTATTTTACCGAAACCGGATTGCAGATTCAGATTGCCGATGCCTGGAATAAAGCGGAAGCTCTCGGTAACGGCGGTGTTATCGGTGCCGTTATCGGCGGATTGATTTCGATGCTTTTCGGTAAAACCGGAGCAGGTATAACCGTTGTTATTCTTCTTGTTGTTCTTGCTATGTTCCTCACAGGAACAACTCTTATGTCACTTCTCAATGCAATCAGAAAACCCGTTAAGCGTGTCGGCGAATTGACAAACGAAAAGCTTGAACAGAATGCTGCAAGACGTGAGCAGCTTGAGCTTGAAAGAGAAAAAGAGAAAGAAAAGGAAAAAGAGTTAAAAAAGAATTTCAACCCTCCCAAGAAACCGACAGTTGCCGTTGAAAAATTTGAGGATAATTTTATTACCGATGAATCTACTTTTGCACCCGTAGAAATCAATCCTCTGCCCGAAATACCGGTTGTTAAACTTCCCAACTCGGAAACTACGGATATTGTTGAAGAAACAATCGAAGAGGCTGTCAAAGAAACAAAAACAAGACGCAGAAAGAAGGCTCCTTCTGCTCCCGACGGTGAACCCGTCAGCGAACCCGAAGAAATTCCTTTTGATATACCGCCTGAAACAGAGGATGAAAAAATACAGGGATATATTTATCCTCCCATTGACTGTCTGAACATTGTCGAAAGAGAGTCGGGCGTTGATAACATGACAGAAATGCAGCTTGGTGCACAGAAGCTTCTCACAACTCTTGAAAGCTTCAAGATTAATGCGGAAGTTACAAATATCTGCAGAGGACCTTCTGTTACAAGATATGAGCTTGTTCCCGAAGCAGGTGTCAGAATCAATAAAATCACCAATCTTTCCGATGACATAGCTCTTCGCCTTGCTGCAACAAGTGTCCGCATCGAAGCGCCCATTCCCGGAAAATCAGCTATAGGTATCGAAGTTCCCAACAGCGCAAAGTCTATGGTTACAATGCGTGAAATCATTGATACTCCGCAGTTCAGAGATTCCAAAAGCAAGCTTACGGTTGCGCTCGGTAAGGATATCACGGGTAATATTATCTGTGCCGACCTTGCAAAAATGCCTCATCTTCTTGTTGCAGGTACAACCGGCTCAGGTAAATCCGTATGTCTCAATTCTATGATTGTCAGCATTCTTTATAACGCATCACCCGACGAAGTAAAACTTCTTATGATTGACCCGAAAATGGTTGAATTCACCGTTTATAACGGCATTGCTCATCTTGAAGTTCCCGTTGTTTCGAACCCCAGAAAAGCCGCAGGTGCGCTCGGATGGGCTGTGGGTGAAATGGAAAAGAGATATAAGCAGTTTTCCGAAAACAGCGTAAGAGATATCAAGGGATTCAACAAGCTTTGCGAAACAAGAGAAGACCTTGTGAAAATGCATCAGATTGTTATATTTATTGATGAGCTTTCCGACCTTATGATGGTTTCGCCCAAAGAGGTTGAAGATTGCATTCAGCGTCTTGCTCAGATGGCGAGAGCTGCAGGCATTCATCTTGTTATCGCTACGCAGAGACCTTCTGTTGACGTTATTACCGGTATTATTAAAGCAAATATTCCGAGCAGAATTGCGCTTTCGGTTTCATCTCAGGTTGACTCAAGAACCATACTTGATGCAGTCGGTGCGGAAAAGCTTCTCGGTAACGGCGATATGCTTTTCAATCCCGTCGGTTCTTCCAAACCGACCCGTGTTCAGGGATGCTTTATTTCCGATGCGGAAGTTGAAAATGTTGTAAATCACATCAAATCACAGCTTCAGACAACATATAACGAAGAAACAATGCATGAAATCGAAGCAAAGGCTGCGGCATCCGAAAATGCCAAGAAAAAGGGTTATGAAGAAACGGATGAAGAAGATTATGATCCCATGCTCAATGATGCGATTGAGGTTGTTCTCAATGCAGGCGGAGCTTCAACAACAATGCTTCAGAAAAAACTTAAGCTCGGATATGCAAGAGCATCAAGAGTTATGGACCAGCTTGAAGAAAAGGGTATTGTAGGACCTTCCGAGGGTGCAAAGCCGAGAGCTGTTCTGATAACAAAACAGCAATGGTATGAGATGCAGGCACTTGCAGACGGCGCAGGTGTTGCACCGAATATAGACGATGTTTTTGCTGATGATGACGATTATGCAGGTTCGGAGGATGACTTTGAATAATTCAAACGGATTTTTACCTGTTACAAAAGAAGAAATGACCGAAAGAGGGTGGGACTGCGCTGATTTTGTTTATGTCAGCGGCGATTCATATGTTGACCATCCTGCTTTCGGTGCGGCAATTATAACAAGAATTCTTGAAAATGCAGGCTTTAAGGTTGCTTTCCTTGCACAGCCGGATTGGAAAAAACCTGACGATTTTATGCGCTTTGGTAAGCCCAGACTCGGGTTTCTTGTCAGCAGCGGCAACATTGATTCAATGGTTGCTCATTATACTGCAGCAAAGAAAAAACGCAGCTCGGATTATTACAGCCCGGGCGGAAAATTCGGCTTAAGACCCGACAGAGCAGTTATTGTTTATTGCAATAAAATAAGAGAGATTTACGGTGATGTTCCGATAATTATCGGAGGTCTTGAAGCATCGCTTCGGCGCTTTGCGCACTATGATTATTGGGATGATAAAATACGCCGTTCTATCCTTTTTGATTCTCAGGCTGATTTGCTTTCTTTCGGTATGGGTGAACGGTCCATGCTCCAAATTGCACAGCGGCTTGATTCAGGCGAAAACATTTCCGATATCCGTGATATCAGAGGCACTTGCTACAGCGTGGATGTCCGTGAAACTCCGTATTACGGAACGGAATGTCCTTCGTTTGACAATGTCTGCAATTCAAAAAAAGAATATGCTGTTTCTTGCAGAATTCAGCAGGATGAGCAGGACTTTTTCAGAGGTAAAGCAATAAAACAACGCCACGGAAACAGAATGCTTGTTCAGAATCAGCCGGCTGTTCCTCTGTCGCAGGAAGAATTGGACAAGGTTTATGCTCTGCCTTATATGAGAACATACCATCCGATGTATGAATCAATGGGCGGAGTTCCGGGAATTGAAGAAGTCCGTTTTTCGATTGCTCATAACAGAGGATGCTTCGGTGCCTGCAATTTCTGCTCCCTTGCTTTTCATCAGGGCAGATATATAACAACACGAAGCAAAGAATCCATAATCCGGGAAGCAAAAATTTTATCCGCTTTGCCCGATTTCAAAGGATATATTCACGATATCGGCGGACCGACTGCTAATTTCCGTCAGCCTTCATGTGAAGGGCAGGAAAAAAGAGGTCTTTGCAAAGGCAAGAAATGTCTTGCTCCGACGGTTTGCCCGAATCTCAAATCAAATCACTCGGAATATCTTGATATTCTACGTGAGGTTCGTTCTCTTCCTAAGGTTAAAAAAGTTTTTATTCGTTCAGGCATCAGATATGATTATATGCTCGCCGATAAAGATGACACATTTTTCAGAGAACTTGTTGCGCATCATGTCAGCGGTCAGCTTAAGGTTGCACCTGAGCATTGTTCGTCTGTTGTTCTTGATAAAATGGGTAAGCCTCATATTGAAGCATACCTTGAATTTTCAAAGAGATATTTCCGGTATTCAAAAAGTGAAGGCAAGGAACAGTATCTTGTTCCGTATCTTATGTCCTCGCATCCCGGAAGCACTCTGAAGGAAGCTGTTGAACTTGCTTTGTTTCTTAAGAAAATCGGAATCAGACCCGAGCAGGTTCAGGATTTTTATCCGACACCGGGTACGGTTTCGACCTGTATGTTCTATACGGGTCTTGACCCTTATACCATGAAAGAGGTGTATGTTGCAAAAGATCCTCATGAAAAGGCAATGCAAAGGGCGCTTTTGCAATATTTTAATCCCAAAAACAAAGGTCTTGTTATTGAGGCATTGAGAAAAGCGGGCAGACACGACCTTATCGGTTACGGTGATAAATGCCTTGTTGCGCCGAATAAACCGGTTAATAATCAAGGCAGAGAGAGGGGAAAGTATGAAAAGAATAAGCGCAAAAAATAAAAAGCTTTTATACACGATTATCGTTTTGATTATTGCAGCTGTAACTGCTTTCGGTTCATCGAAAGGCTGGTGGGGCGAATTATCCGAAGACCCGGGAAACACTCTCGGAGATTTCACGCAGACAACAGCTGATAATGAAGAAAACAACGGTTTTTCCGTTCATTTTATTGATGTCGGTCAGGGTGACTGTACTCTTGTTTTATGTGATGATAAGGCATTGCTTATCGATGCAGGCGAAAACGGTCATGAAACGGAAGTTCTTAATTATCTTCGCTCGATGAAAATAGATAAACTCGATTTCATTATTGCAACTCATCAGCATTCCGACCATATAGGCGGTATACCTGAGGTCCTTGAAGAATATGATGCAGATAATATAATTATGCCCAGACTTACAAAAGCACAGACTCCCACAAACAGTACATACACCGCATTTTTGAAAGCACTTCAGAATTCGGATGCAAAAATTATTTCGGCAAAACCCGGACTTAAATATTCTCTCGGAGAAGCTGAATTTGAAATCCTCGGACCCGTTACAGATGACTGCGAAGATATCAACAGTATGTCTGCCGTAACGAAAATTACATACGGTGAAACTTCTTTCCTTGTAACCGGTGATGCTGAAAAAGATGAAGAACTTGAAATCATTGAAAACGGTGCAGATCTTGACTGCGATGTTCTCAGAGTCGGTCATCACGGTTCTTCGACCTCGTCAAGCAGAGAATTTCTTGAAGCGATAACACCCGAAATCTGTGTAATATCATGCGGTGCAAATAATGATTACGGTCATCCTCATGATAAAGCACTCAAAAGAATCAGCTACCAGACGGATGAGGTTTACAGAACAGATATCTGCGGAAGCATCGTTATGACAAGCGACGGCGAAAGTATTGATATTTCATATGAAAATGAATAATTCGAGGTTTTTTGAATGAGAAGACTTCCGAGCGAACCCGAGTATTTGATGAATAAACGGCTACGGAGTACAGCATATAAGATCAGAAAAAAACGAGAGAGAGCAGCAATTATTGAAATAACTATTATTGCTGTCGCTATGATAACGCTGTTTATTAAAACAAGCCCCTTGATTAATAATTTTAAATACAGAACAAACGGCGTTGACTGTGAATTTCATTGCCTTGATTTTGATTTTGGTAATACTATCTATTTTGAATGCGGAAAAGAAAATGCATTGATTGATTCGGGCGACGAAAACCATGCCGAAGAATTGGTTGAGTTTTTGACTGAAAATAACATCGAAAATATCGATTATCTTTTTGTTTCGGGAATTGACGAGGGGTATAATGATTCTTTTGATATGCTTGTTGATTATGTTGATGTTGAAACTGTTGTTTTGTCGTCAGTCGGTGTTGATACGGAATGTTTTGAAGAATATATTGCAACAACCCCTGTTAATATGCGTCATGCAGCCAAAGGAATGAGCTTCAGAATCGGGAAAAGCATTTTAGATATTATTGATGAAGAATCTTTGCTGATGAATATATCATTCACCGATAATAAATTTCTGATTAATAATTCAAACGATGAATCCGAGGCTGATAATCATGATTATGATGTTATCATTCGGAAGCGTGATTATGCAACCGAGGTTATCGAGAGAGAGTCTGAAAAAAGTTATTTAACCGACATTAACGGTAACATCGTAATAGAAAGCAATGAAATTGATATAAAAATCAAATGCGAAAAACAATGAGGTGTTTTTATGTTTTACAGCATTGAAAAAATATTTGAAGAGGTTGCTGTTTGTATCGGTGACAATGAAGAATATCTTCTTTTGTCTGTTGATAACATAATCGGCAGCTACAGAATCGGAAGCATTATCAAAGAGGATGAAAACGGATGTTATGTTTCGGTTCCCGAAGAGGAAGAAAAACGCAGAAATGAGAATTTTGACCTCGCTGAAAGTCTCTTTGATGAATAAACGGTAAAATAATATTAAAAAAGCGACAGATTATTCAATTTGCTCTTGAATAATCTGTTCTTTTATTATATAATAACAAATATATGTTCAATATGGAGGAATATGGCTTGTCCGATATTTCAAACAAAAATTCAGTTTCCGTTCCTGCCCAAGAACTTGCAAAGCAGCGTGAATATTCAGCTCTTGTGCGTGAGATAATTGAGCAGAGATATTCCGATGCACCGAAAGCGTTTGTTCATACCTACGGATGTCAGGGAAATGTTTCAGACGGCGAGAGACTTGAAGGTATGCTCGAGGATATGGGTTATGTTTTAACCGATGAGCTTGAGGGTGCTGATTTGGTTTTATATAACACCTGTGCAATCCGTGAACACGCAGAAGACAGGGTTTTCGGAAATGTCGGTGCGTTGAAACCTGCAAAAAACGCAAACCGTGATATGAAAATTGTTCTTTGCGGATGCATGATGCAGCAACAGTGGGTTGTTGATAAAATCAAAAAAAGCTATCCGTTTGTTGATATAGTTTTCGGAATTCATGTTATGCACAGACTTCCCGAATTCCTTTACCTCAATCTTGCAAGAGGAAAGAAAATACGCGAATTTCCCGAGCATGACGGCGTGATTGTTGAGGAGCTTCCCGTTCACCGTGACAGCGAATTCAAAGCGTGGCTTCCGATAATGTACGGATGCAACAATTTTTGCAGTTATTGCATTGTTCCGTATGTCAGAGGCAGAGAAAGAAGCCGTGACCCCGAAGCGATAGTTGAAGAAGCAAAACAGCTTGTTTCACAAGGCTATAAAGAAATAACGCTTCTCGGTCAGAATGTGAATTCCTACGGCAAACATCCTGACTACGGATGCAATTTTTCGCAGCTTCTTCGCAGACTCAACGATATTGAGGGTGATTTCATAATCAGATTCATGACCTCTCATCCCAAAGACTGCACTTATGAATTGCTTGATACAATGGCATCCTGCAAAAAGGTTGCAAGACATCTTCATTTGCCTTTCCAAAGCGGAAATAACAGAGTTCTTTCCGAAATGAACAGAAGATATACCAGAGAAAAATATCTTGATTTATTGAACTATGCATATTCTGTTATGCCTGATTTATCGGTAACGAGCGATGTTATTGTCGGTTTTCCCGGGGAAACTTATGATGAATTCCTTGATACCGTTTCATTGGTTGAAGAAGCGAAATTCACTTCAATGTATACATTTATCTTTTCGTCGAGAAACGGAACAAAGGCCGCATCGATGCCTGACCCTGTCTCAAGAGAAGAAAAAGGTAAATGGTTCAGAGAGCTTCTTGACGCTCAGGAAAAAATTGCTGCAGTCAGAACTTCTTCAATGGTTGGCAAAACATACCGTGTTCTTTGTGAAAGCATAAGCAAAGGCGGTCTGATTGAAGGCAGAACGGGCGGAAATATTATCATTGAATTCCCGGCAGATAAATCAGTCATCGGTTCATTCCGTGATGTTAAGGTCACGGAATCGCTCACCTGGATTCTGAGAGGCGAGCTTCAATAAGTTAATACGTGCGTTAATCGTATTATAATAAATTTCAGTTAGGAGAAACAAAAATGGACGTAATTGCAAAAGCAAGAGAGCTTGGCGCACTCCTCCAGCAGGATGAACGCTACACAAAGCTCATGGAAGCACAGAAAGCTAACGAAGAGGATACAGCTCTCAACGAGCTTATCGCAAGAATTCAGCTTGTTCAGATGTCATTCCAGCATGAAGCACAGAAGGAAGACAAGAACGAACAGAAGCTTGAAGCATATGATAAGGAATTCGGCGAAATCTACACTCAGATTATGGCTAATCCCAATATGCAGGCTTATGAAACAGCAAGAGCTGAAATTGATAAGCTCATGCAGTATATCAATGCTATATTTGCTCTTTGCCTTCAGGGTGAAGACCCCGCAACCTGCGAACCTCCCCAGGAGCATAACTGCGGCGGTGAATGCTCATCCTGCAGCGGCTGTCACTGATTAAATTAAAGGGGTCACATCACAGTGACCCCTGCAGAAGTTTTTGAAAGGTATGGTAATATCATGGCAGAGCTTACACCCATGATGAAGCAATATTTCCAGATAAAAGAGAATTATCCCGACACAATCCTCATGTTCCGTCTCGGAGATTTCTATGAAATGTTCTTTGAGGATGCAAAGAAGGTTTCTGCGGAGCTTGACCTTGTTCTGACGGGGCGTGACTGCGGTCAGGAGGAAAGAGCGCCTATGTGCGGTGTTCCTTTCCACAGCGCCGATTCATATATTGCCCGTCTTGTTGCAAAAGGATATAAGGTTGCTGTCTGTGAACAGCTTGAAGACCCTTCTCTTGCTAAAGGAATTGTTAAAAGGGATGTAACCCGTGTTTTAACACCGGGAACCGTTATTGAAAGCACTATGCTTGACGAGGGTAAGAATAATTTTCTTGCCTGCATCTGTGCGAACGATAAAACGGTCGGTCTTTGCTTTGCTGATATTTCCACGGGCGCAGTTCATGTAACTCAGTTTGAAAGAAAAAAATCCGAGAAGAAGATAATCAATGAACTCGGCAGATTTTCGCCGAGTGAAATTATCATCAATTCAGATGTTCTGAAGCTTACTCAGGTAACCGATTTTGTTAAAACAAGGCTTCGTTCCTCCTGTGATTTGCTTGATGACCAAAACTTTGATCTTTCAAAAGCTTCTGCAGCTATTCTTTCTCATTTCAAAATTCCTTCGCTTTCCGAGCTTTCTCTTAATGATGCCGAGGGTGCGGTGCGCGCGCTCGGTGCATCAATGGAATATCTCAGGGAAGTTCAGAAATCCGAGCTTGAAAACATCAGAAACATTGATTATTACGGTGAGAGCAGTTTCATGCGTCTTGATGTTTCAACACTTCGAAATCTTGAGATTACGGAAACAATGCGAAACAGAGAAAAAAGAGGTTCGCTCCTCTGGGTTCTTGATAAAACAAAAACCTCAATGGGAAAGAGAATGCTCAGAAACTGGATTGAGCAGCCTCTTCTCAATATCGCAAAGATAACAAAAAGACATAACGCCGTTTCCGAGCTTGTTGAAAATCCGACTCTGCGCGATGACCTTATTGAAGCGTTGACCGGTTGTCAGGATATGGAACGTCTTATAACAAGAATTGCATATTCAACCGCAAATGCAAGGGAGCTCAAAGGTCTGTCAATGACCCTTAACCGTCTTCCTGCAATCAAAGAAATCCTTTCGTTAAGTAAAAGCACATTACTCAATGAATTATGTGATGAAGTATTGACGCTTGACGAGCTTGCCGAAACGATTGACGGCGCAATTGTTGAAGATCCTCCGTTTTCTGTTCGTGAAGGCGGTATGATTAAGGAAGGCTTCAATGAAGAACTTGATTCACTTCGTGATATTGTTGCAAACGGTAAAGGATATATTGCCGATATTCAGCTTCGTGAACAGGAAAGAACAGGCATCAAGAAGTTAAAAATCGGATATAACCGTGTGTTCGGATATTATATCGAAGTTTCTAATTCATACAAAGAGCTTGTTCCCGATGATTACATAAGAAAGCAGACACTCACAAATTGCGAAAGATTCATAACCCAGGAACTCAAAGAGCTTGAATCAAAAGTTCTCGGTGCACAGGAAAGAATTGTGCGTCTCGAATATGAAATCTTTGATTCCGTAAGAAAAAAAGCTGCTGAAAAACTTTTTGAAATTCAGAAAACAGCTTCCGCCGTTGCATCAACCGATGTTCTTTGTTCATATGCAAAGGTAGCTTCGGAAAATAATTATTGCTGTCCGTCAATGAATGCGGGCGACAGAATTGCAGTTACAGACGGCAGACATCCGGTTGTTGAAAAAATGATTGATTTCCCGTTTGTTCCCAATGATACCGTTCTTGATTGTTCCGATAACCGTTGTGCAATCATAACCGGACCGAACATGGCAGGTAAATCAACATATATGCGTCAGGTTGCGTTGATATCTCTTATGGCGCAGTCAGGCAGCTTTGTTCCTGCCGTTTCGGCTGAACTCTGTGTTGTTGACGGAATTTTCACCCGTATCGGTGCATCCGATGACCTTGCATCGGGTTCATCAACCTTTATGGTTGAGATGAACGAGGTTGCCGATATTCTGAAAAATGCAACATCAAAGAGTCTGATTATTTTCGACGAAATAGGCAGAGGAACTTCAACCTTTGACGGAATGAGTATTGCAAGAGCTGTTCTTGAATATTCAGCTGATAAACGAAAACTCGGAGCAAAAACTCTTTTTGCAACTCATTATCATGAACTCACAGAGCTTGAAAACTCCGTTCAGGGAGTTAAAAACTATAATATCGCTGTCAAGAAAAGGGGAGACGATATAACCTTCCTTCGCCGTATTATTTCGGGCTGTGCAGACGGAAGCTACGGCATTGAGGTTGCAAAGCTCGCAGGTGTCCCTTCAAGTGTTGTTGAAAGGGCAAAGATTGTTCTTCGTGAACTTGAGGGAGAAGGTCTGAAAGCCCCTGTTCATCATTATGAATGCGAAGATAATGAAATGCAGATTTCTTTCGGAAATACAAATGCAAACGATATTGTTGATAAACTTAAAAATATTGATGTCAATACATTGACACCCATTGAAGCCCTAAGCATTCTTTTTGAATTGACAAAACAGGCTAAAAACTGATAAAGGAGGGTCCTTATGCCGAAAATAAATGTTCTTCCGAAACATCTTGCGGAGCTTATTGCTGCAGGAGAGGTTGTTGAACGCCCTGCTTCGGTTGTTAAGGAGCTTCTTGAAAACTCAATTGATGCGGGCGCAGATAAAATAACCGTTGAAATCAAAAACGGCGGAATTTCTTACATCAGAATAACCGATAACGGATGCGGTATTTCACGAGATGATATCAGAAATGCCTTTGTCAGCCATGCTACAAGCAAGATTTCTGTTGCCGAAGATCTTGATTCTATTTTAACTCTCGGTTTCAGAGGTGAAGCGTTGGCAAGCGTTGGTGCGGTGGCAAGAGTTGAGGTTATGACAAGAACAGCTGATGAAGAAATCGGCACGAGATATATTGTTGAAAACGGAGAAGAAATTCTTCTTGACGATGCAGGATGTCCCGAAGGAACAACAATGATTGTCAGAGATTTATTTTTCAGAACACCTGCAAGAATGAAGTTTCTTAAAAAGGATGTTACCGAGGCAAATGCCGTTGCCGGTGTTATTGACAGAATTGCGCTTTCGCATCCCGGGATCTCTTTCCGATTTATCCGTGAAGGAAAACAGGTTCTTATCACAAGCGGCAGAGGCGATTTGCTCAGCTGTATAAGAGAAATTTTCGGCAAGGATTTTTCAAAAGATCTTATTCCTGCCGAGTATTCGGACAAGGGCATAAAAGTGATGGGCTATGTTTCAAAACCCTCCGCTGCAAGACCAAACCGTAATATGCAGTTTTTCTTCCTTAATAACCGTCTTATTAAAACAGGAACGGGCAGTGCAGCATTAAGTGAAGGTTATAAAAATTCCGTTATGGTCGGCAAGTTCCCTTCGTGTGTTCTTAACATTGAAATCAGTCCTTCGCTTGTTGATGTCAATGTTCATCCTGCAAAAACAGAAGTCAGATTTTCAGATGAAAGACCCGTGTTCAATGCAGTTTACTGCGCCTGCAAGAATGCATTGTCAGCAGGCGATACTCCGAAAAAAGCCGTGATAAATAACCGTGATTTTTATTCGGAGCCCCAGAAACCTGCGGAGCAGATAAAGCTTGTTTCTCCTCCTGCTCCAAAGAATGATTTCTGGCAGCATATTCCCGTTAAAAATGAAGAAACAAAGGATAATGTTTCTTTTAAAATAAATTTTGTTGAGCCGAAGAAATCCGAAACACCAGACAGAACGGATTTTATCGTTAAAGCATCTTCGCCCGAGCCTGAAATCGTAAATGAAGAAACTGTTGACGATGTTTTGCTCAATAAACCTGAAAGAAAAGAAATTGAAGAACCGATTAAAACTGTGACAACCGAAAATATTCCTGCCATGCAGGAATTCAATGAGGATGAATTCTGTCTTATCGGTGAAGCTTTCAGAACATATATTTTATGCGAATACCGCAACAAAATGGTGATTATCGATAAGCATGCCGCCCATGAAAGAATAATCTATGAAAAATTAAAAAGAGAAAACGGTGAACGCTCACCGCAGCTTCTTCTTTTGCCTGTAACGGTTACTCTTTCAAAAGATGAGTATTCGGCAATGCTTGAAAATATAGAGCTTGTAAATAATGCCGGATTCGAAGCCGAAGATTTCGGAAACGGATGTATTATTGTAAGAGAGTGTCCCATGGAACTGACTGCCGATGATGTTGAAGATGTCATAACTGAGATTGCAGGAAGATTTGTTGAAAAGAAGCAGGATGTTTCCTTTGAAAAAATGGATTGGATTTTCCATTCCGTAGCCTGCAGAAGTGCAATAAAAGCCGGTAATTTTACATCAAGGCTCGAAATGGAAAGGTTTGCAAAACAGCTTCTTTCCATGCCGGATATCAGATATTGCCCTCACGGCAGACCTGTTCTTATTGAAATGACCCAAAGAGAGTTGGAGAAAAATTTTGGCAGAGTATAAAATACCCCTTATTGCTGTTGTCGGTCCCACCGCATCGGGTAAAACCTCGCTTGCTGTTGAAATCTGCAAGCGTTACGGTGCAGAAGCGGTTTCATGCGATTCCATGCAGATTTATAAAGGAATGAATATTGCAACCGCAAAACCGACGGTTGATGAAATGCAGGGCATTCCGCATCATTTAATCGGGTTTTTATCACCCGATGAATCATTCAGCGTTGCGAAATATTGCGATATGGCAAGAGAGATTATTTTTGATATTCACGGCAGAAACAAAAAAGCCGTGCTTGTCGGAGGGACAGGATTATATTACAGCTCGCTTGTAAATAACGTTGAATTTCTTCCCGAAGAAACAGATTTTGAATACAGGGAAAAACTCAAAAGAGAAGCTGAAGAAAACGGCGCACAGAGTCTGCTCGATAAATTGTCGGAAATTGACCCTGAATCCGCTAAAGAACTTCATGTCAATAATCTCGGAAGAATAATCCGTGCACTTGAAATATATCATACGACAGGTAAAACCAAAACAATACAGAATGAGGAATCGAAGAAAAATCCTTCGCCTTTTTCTGTTATACCGATTTGTCTTGACGCAAGGGACAGGCAGTTTCTTTATGACCGAATCAATAAGCGTGTTGATATTATGATTGAAAACGGCCTTGTTGAAGAAGCGAAATCATTTTTTGATTCTGATGTCGGCAGAACTGCCGCACAGGCTATCGGTTATAAAGAATTAAATCCTTATTTTGAAAATCAGAAATCTTTTGATGAATGTATAGATAATCTTAAAATGCAGACCAGAAGATATGCAAAGCGTCAGCTTACATGGTTCAGGCGAGATGAGAGGATGAATTTTCTTTATATTGATGATTATTCATCATCTGAAGACCTTCTTGATGCCGCTTGCAATATTGTTGAAAGGGGAGTGAAAATTGAAAAGTAAAGACAGATTATTGAGAGTGCTTTCTGTTCTTGCCGCTGTCGTTATTGTTGTTTTTTTCATATCGCAGATTTACAACATCTCAGCGCGTACTTTTACGACTGAGGTTGTTTATGAGCAAAATGTTCTTAATACGGTTGATGCGGAAATGTTTATTATTCGTGAAGAAACGGTTCTGACTGTTCCTGCTTCGGGCGTAACGGTTCCTCTTGCAGATAATGCTGAAAGAGTCAGCAAGGGAAGCTCAATTGCCGCAGTTTTTGCAACCGAAGAAGCAGCTGATAATTATGTTGAACTGCAGTCTCTTCAGAAAAAACTTGCAACATATCAGAAAATTGACGGTCAGTTAAAGCTCTCAACCGTTGATATCGAAAAATTGACTGATGAAATCAATTCTGAATTCAAGGATATTCTTAATTCTGCGTATTATAACGATTTTGAAAACCTTTCCGATATGAAGCTTTCTTTCAGTGAAAAGCTTTCAAGAAAGCAGATATCAACCGATAAAGAGGTTGATTGCGCTGCGCAGATTGCAAGGCTTCAGAGTGAGATTTCCGTATTGTCATCAGGAAGTGTTCCGTCGCAGATTATTACTGCCGAAGCATCGGGTTATTATGTTAATAAAGAAGACGGTTATGAAAATATTATTTCCGTAGACAGTATTGATGAGCTTACTCCCGAAAAGCTTAAAGAAGCTCTTGACAGTGAAAAGAAAGAACCGACTTCAGGTTCAATCGGAAAGATTATTGACGGTTATAACTGGTATATTGCCTGCATTATTGATTCTGGTAATGCATCGACCTTTTCGCAAGGAAAACCGGTCAATCTTATATTCGGCGATTCCGATGAAGATATTGTTTCGACATATCTTTATTCCGTAAAAAAAATAAACGATGATGAGTCTCTTGTTGTTTTCAGATGCACTCTTATGAATGATGAACTCATTTCGCTCAGGAAAATAAACGGTAAAGTTGTTATTGAAGAATTTACCGGAATAAGAGTTGACAGAGATGCTGTCAGAATTGATGAAAACGGTAATACGGGAGTTTTTGTTAGAAGGGGTAATATTGTGAATTTCCGCAGTCTGAATATTATCTATTCCGAAGACTCTTTTGTTGTTGCGGCAAAACCGGGAGAAAACAGTGATATCAAGCTTCCGTATACCCACCTCAAACAATATGACGAGGTAATTATCTCGGGAAAGGAATTAAAAGATGGAATGGTTATCGGATGAAGATCGTTATAAAGCAATAGAAGAAAATCTGAAAATTATACGCTCTGATATTGCAGAGGCGGCTTTTAAATCCGGAAGAAATGCCGATGAAATATTGCTTATGGCGGTAACTAAAACCGTTGAAAGCAGATTTATCAATCATGCAATCGATAACGGTATCGGTCTTATCGGTGAAAATAAGGTTCAGGAATTCTTGCTCAAAGAATCTGAACTCAGACTTGATAATTGCAAGGCTCATTTGATTGGTCATCTGCAGTCAAACAAGGTTAAAAAAATAGCAGGCAAGGTTGATACTATTCAGTCCGTTGATTCTGTTTCAATAGCAAAAGAAATCGGTAAACGTTCATCTGAAATCGGATTTGAAACAAAGATTCTTCTTGAAGTCAATGTCGGAAATGAAAGCAGCAAATTCGGTTTCAATTACGATGAGGTTTATGAAAAAGCTTGTGAAATTTCAGAAATAAAAGGAATTTCCGTTGACGGATTGATGTGTGTTGCGCCTATTTGTGAAAAAGAGGCAGAAATCAGGCGAATTTTTTCAAATATGCATCGTCTGTTTATTGACATTCGCAGTAAAAAAAGAGATAATATAAATATGAATGTCCTTTCGATGGGGATGTCAGGAGACTATAAAGAGGCAATACTTGAAGGTGCCAATCTTGTAAGAATAGGTTCTTCAATTTTCGGCGCAAGAATTTACAGATAATCAAGGAGGAATTAACCATGAATTTTAAAGACAAACTCAAACAATTTATCAATGTAACGGATGATGATTATATCGACAGTGCAGAATCGGATTATACTGATGATTTTGATTATGAACCTTCAAAACCCGTTGCACCCGAAACCAAACCCCATGCAGCCAGAGCAAGAACTGAAAAAGCTCCCGTTAATTCAAATAATAATGTTGTTAACATTAATTCGTCAAAGACTGCAGGTTCACAGCCCAGACCTCATGTTGTTTTCAGAAAGATAGACAGATTTGAAGAAGTCGGTGAAGTTGCCGATGTTCTCAATGATAAGAGAATTGTTATCCTCAATCTTGAGACTTGTCCCAATGATGTTTCACAGAGAATTATCGATTTCCTTTATGGCGTTGCATACGCTAACCACGGCGATTTCAAAAAGGTTGCAGGCAGAGCCTACATTATTACGCCTTATAATGTTCCCGTTTCAGGTGAACTTCTTGATGAACTCGGTGCAGGTACCGAAAGCTATCAGTAATTTTTGAGAGGACAGGTGTGAAAAATGCTCAGACCCGAACAGATTGTCAACGCTAAATTTACTCCCATCAACAAAGGAACATACAGTGCGGATGAGGTTGATGTTTTTCTTAAATCCGTTGCAGATTCCTATGAGGAGTCTCTTAATCAGAACAAGGAACTTATTAAAAAAATCAGCATTCTTGCCGATAAAATCGAAAGCTACCGAAATGATGAAGAAGCCATAAAGCTTGCTCTTCTCGATGCTCACAGAATGTCTGAAACTATCAATAAGAACGCAAAGACCAAGGCTGATGATATTCTTACAGATGCCGAAACAAGATCAAAGATTATTCTTGACGGTGCCTCAAGACAGGCTAATCAGTCGATTGAAGAAGCAAGAGAAAAGGCAAAAGAAATAGTTGAAAATGCAAGAACTGCCGTTTCGTCTCTTACCGAGAGAGCACAGGTTGAAACGGAATCAACTATCAGAGCTGCGCAGAAAAAAGCTGCTGAAATCATTGTTAAGGCTGAAAATGATGCTAAGGCTATTGTCGGTAACAGCAAGGAATCGTATGAATTTTATACAAATGAACTTGCAAAAGTAAAAGCTGAAACCGTTAAGTTCAAAGAAACAATTCAGGAGCTTTGTAAGGGACAGCTCAGTCTGCTTGAGGGTATGCCTGAATTTATCGCTGCTGTCAATGCTGTTTCTGCTGTTGCAGAGCAGGTTCCCGTTGAAAAAGATTATGAATATCTTCCCGAAGCAATCAACGACAGTGCTGAAGTTGTTCCGGAAGAACCTCAGGCTGAAGAAGCTGCCGTTGAAGAAACTGTTGCTTCCGATATAACAGAAGAGCCCGTTGCTGAACCTGTAGCGGAATTTGCTGAAGATGTTATTGAGGAGCCTGTTGCATATGTTCCCGAAGCTTTCGAGGAGGCTGAGGAAGAAATTATAGCTGAAGAACCCGAAACTGTTGAAGAAGCTGTTCTTGAAGTTAACGCAGAAACTGTTTCTGATACTGAAGAGGAAGAAGATGACCTTTTCAGTCTTATTGATGACATCAAGTTTGATGATTTTTCGGGTTCGATTTCATCCGATATTGACGATCTTCTTCCTGAAATCCCGTTTGAAGATGATGAAGAAGATTTTGACGGCTTCAAGGTTGATCTTGATACTATTGAAGATATGGATTTTTCAGTTAAATCAGAAGATGATGATGATGACATCGCTTCACTTTTTGATTCGATGTTTGAAGATTGATTTTTGAGAGGTTAATATGTTTCAGGCAATTTCCCTTGCGGTTATAGCATTTCTCATTGCTGTTGACCGTCTGACAAAATATATTGCTGTTTCAACAGTTAAAATTGACGGACCTTCTGAATTTCTCTTTGGTTTGTTTCAGTTCAGGTATGTTGAAAACACAGGTGCAGCTTTCAGCTCTTTTTCGGATAAAACCGAAATTCTGACTGTTGCAACAGTTATTATTCTTATATTTTGTCTTGCCTTGCTTTTCAGCAGAAGGCTTAAACCGTTGTTTGTCAACATTTGTCTTTTGCTTGTTATCGCCGGAGGAACGGGAAATGTTATTGACAGAATCGCTTACGGCTTTGTTGTTGATTTTATTGAACCTCTTTTTATTGATTTTGCTGTTTTTAATTTTGCGGATTGCTGTATAACCGTCGGTGCTTTTATGCTGATAGGCTATGAAATATATGAATTAATCAAAGAACGGAAGAACGCAAAGAAAAATGATTGATAAAATAGAAAAAATTGAATATAACGAATTGATTTCGATTTCAATTGATTCTGAAACGGCGGGGGACAGACTCGATAAGATTCTTTCTTCTGCACTTTGTGATTATTCGCGTTCTTTTGTTCAGAATTTATTTGCTGAAGGCTTGGTTTCATGTAACGGGAGGTCTGTTACAAAAAGTTTCAAGCCTAAAATCGGTGATGTGATTTGTTTTACTGTTCCGGAACCCAAGGAATTGTCGCTTGAACCTCAGAATATTTCCCTCGATATTGTTTATGAGGATGATGACCTTCTTGTGGTCAATAAACCGAGAGGAATGGTTGTTCATCCTGCACCGGGGAACTATGATTCAACGCTCGTCAATGCTCTCTTATGGCACTGTAAAGGCAACCTTTCGGGAATAAACGGGGTTGTTCGTCCAGGAATTGTTCACCGTATAGATAAGGATACAAGCGGTTTGTTGCTTGTGGCTAAAAACGACTCGGCTCATGTTTCGCTTTCGTCACAGATTAGTGCTCACTCGCTTGACAGAGAATACCGTGCGGTTATTCACGGACATCTTAAAGAGCTTGAAGGCACTGTTGATGCACCCATCGGAAGAAGTCCCAATGACCGCAAGAAAATGTGTGTTATTAATCAGAATTCCAAAAATGCCGTTACACACTATAAAGTTTTAGAAGAATATAAGGATTTTTCTTTTGTTGCTCTGAAGCTTGAAACGGGGCGAACTCATCAGATAAGAGTTCATATGGCTCATCTCGGTCATCCCGTGGCAGGTGATTTTGTTTACGGACCAAAAAACGGTGTTTCATATCTAAACGGACAATGTCTTCATGCTGGAATTATCGGATTTGACCATCCTTCAACAGGTGAACATATCAGACTCGAGACTTCGCTTCCCGATTACTTTACCGATTTTCTTTGGAGAATAAAAAAATAATGGATAATAATAAAAAACTGTCTGAATGGCTTATTGCTTCTGATATTGACGGCACTCTGAATAATAAATTCAGAAAATTACCTGAAAGAAACAAAAAAGCAATTGAAAGATTTATATCATTAGGCGGAAGATTTACTCTTGCATCGGGAAGAAATCCTCAGTCAATGGAAAAACATTATAAACGCCTTCCCATTGACGGAACGCCTGCTGTTGTTATCAACGGTGCAGGTTTATATGATTTTAAAAAACAGGAAATGATCTGGTTCAGCGCAATGAGCGATGAAGGGATGAATCTTGCTGTTGAGGCTGCAAAAAAATTCCGCGCTGTTGATGTAATTGTTGTTGCAAAGGATATGATATATATAACCGGTATCGGTTGGTTCGGATATTTCTTTGTTGCCGCAGGTGATCTTAAATATAAACATATAAAAAATATCGAGGATGTTCCCAAGGAAAATTGGGGAAAGGTTATTTTTTCCGGATTGCCGTTTCATATTTCAAAGGTTAAGAAGCACTTTGAATCAATGACAGATCCTGATCTGACTCTTATGTCATCTTCTGTTGCAAGCTTTGAAATTCTTGCAAGGGATACACATAAGGGAACAGCACTTCTCAAACTTGCCGAGATACTCGGAGTTGATAAAAAACATACAGGAGCAATCGGTGATTATTTCAACGATTATGATATGCTTAAATCTGTCGGTGTTCCTGCCTGCTGCGGTCAGGCACCGGAAGAATTAAAAGAAATCTCGGAATTTGTAACTTGTCACTGTAATAACGGTGCTGTTGCCGATTTCCTTGAATATATTGAAAAGAAAATTTTACCCTGAATAAATAATTATGACAGGAGGCGACTGCTACAATGGATGCAGTTATCAGAAAACAGTTAAAAATTAAAGCTTGTAAAGCAAGAATGGGTATTATCGAAGGTGTTTTCAATGCCAAATCGGGACATCCCGGTGGCTCACTTTCATGCGTTGACATAGTTACCTATTTATATTTTAATCATATGAATATCGATCCTCAGAACCCTCAGATGGCAGACAGAGACAGATTTGTTCTTTCAAAAGGTCATGCCGCACCTGCTCTTTATTCGGTTCTCTCACTTAAAGGATTTTTCCCCGTTGAACAGATGAAGACACTCAGAAAGAGCGATTCAATGCTTCAGGGTCATCCCAGCATTAAGTATACTCCCGGCGTTGATATGTGCACTGGTTCACTCGGTCAGGGTATTTCAACAGCTTGCGGTATGGCACTCGGTGCAAAGCTTGACGGAAAATCTTTCCGTGTTTACACAATTCTTGGTGACGGTGAAATTCAGGAAGGTCAGGTATGGGAAGCTGCAATGTTTGCTTCTTCCAAGGGTCTTGATAACCTTGTTGCTGTTGTTGATAATAACGGTCTTCAGATTGACGGAAAGATTTCAGAGGTCAATTCACCTTACCCCATTCCCGAGAAATTCAAGTCATTCGGTTGGAATGTTATTGAGATTGATGCTCACAGCTTCGATGAAATTGATGCTGCATTCAAAGCTGCAGCTGAATTCAAAGGAAAGCCCTCTGTTATTGTTGCAAACAGTGTTAAGGGCAAAGGCGTATCGTTTATGGAAGATCAGGTTTCATGGCACGGTACAGCTCCCAATGCTGAGCAGTATGAACAGGCTATGAATGAACTCACACAGGCTCTTGCAGAGCTTGAAGCATAAGAAAGGAGCGGTGATTTATAATGGCTGATGTAATTAAAACTGCAACCCGTGATGCTTACGGAAAGGCTCTTGTTGAGCTTGGAGATATAAATGATAAGGTTGTTGTTCTTGATGCAGACCTTGCTGCTGCTACCAAGACAGGTATGTTCAAAAAGGCACATCCCGAAAAGTTCTTTGACTGCGGTATCGCAGAAGGCAATATGATGGGCGTTGCTGCAGGTCTTGCTTCAACAGGCTATACTGTTTTTGCAAGCACATTTGCAATGTTTGCTGCCGGCAGAGCATACGAACAGGTCAGAAACTCAATTGCATATCCCAATCTTAATGTTAAAATCGGTGCAACCCATGCAGGTATTTCAGTTGGTGAAGACGGTGCAAGCCATCAGTGCTGCGAGGATATCGCTCTTATGAGAGCTGTTCCCGGTATGACAATCATCAACCCTGCTGATGATGTTGAAGCCCGTGCTGCCGTTTTTGCAGCTGCAAATTATGAAGGTCCTGTTTATATGCGATTCGGTCGTCTTGCTGTTCCCAGAATATTCGATGAAAATTATAAATTTGAATGGGGCAAGGCGGTTGTTCTTAAAGAAGGAACCGATGTTACCATTTGTGCAACAGGTCTTATGGTTAATGAAGCTATTGAAGCTCAGAAAATACTTGCAGATGAAGGTATAAGCGCTGAAATCATCAATGTTCATACCATCAAACCTCTTGATTCGGATACAATTCTCAATTCCGCATCAAAGACCGGTGCAATTGTTACCGCTGAAGAACACAGCATTATCGGCGGTCTCGGAAGTGCTGTTTCGGAAGCTGTTTGCGAAAACGGAAAGGCAGTTCCTGTTGTTAAGGTCGGCGTGAACGATGTATTCGGAAAATCAGGTCCTGCGGTTGAACTTCTTCATATTTACGGTCTTGATGCACAGAATATAGTTGAAAAGGCTAAAAAGGCTGTTTCAATGAAATAAAATCACTTTCAGGCGGCTGTTCTTTTTGAGCAACCGCCTGTTTATGAGGTGTATGTTTTGAAAAATATAATCGGGAAGGGAACAGAAAAGAGAATAAAGTTTTTTGCTGCCGTTGCAATTGTTTCAGTTGCTTTAATATCGGTTGTATTTGTTTGTATATCATTATTTTCCGGGGATATCTCATCTGACGGAAATATTATTGTATACAAAAACGATGAGGGTTATAATATCAGAATCGGAAAACTCGAAACCATTGTTTCAGATTCTTCTGCATCCGATTTTAAATGTGATAAGGAAAACAACAGAGTTTTTTACACTGTTTCTTCTTCGTATGATGACGGCGTATATGATTTGTATTATATTGAAAAAAAGAGAAGCGAATTAACAGAGCCGAAAATCATTGATTACGGTATTGAAAAGAATTATATTCTTAATTCAGGGAAAATTTTTTATATGAAAAAAAATTCGCAGGCCGGCGCAATGGATGCGCTGTGCTGTGATTTTAATAAATCAACCGTTGAAACTTTTTCATCAAATGTTGAAAGCATTTATCCCGTTGATAATTCGGAAACTGTTTATTTTATAAAGCTTCATGCCAACAACCGTGTTCTTTATAAATATTCATCCGAATCTCCGATTGAAGTCTGCAGAGATATAACAAATATACATTTATATAATGACTGTGAAACTCCGCATATCATATATGAAACAAAATCAAGAATATATAACGGTATGACCGAGCTTTACCGTGCTGAGGCTGAAGGCGCTCCCGAGCTGATATGTGATAATACTTTCAGAGTTTTATATGAAGAATATATTCCCGATGGTAATCTCTATTATTTTACATCATCGGAGGAAAACATTTCATGGAGCTATGTTATTGCTGATGAACATTCCGAAACAGATAAAACATTAACAAGACCGAAAAGAGACAGTTTTCTTTCTATACTCGGTATTTCTGTTGAATATAATCAGAAGCTCCGTGAATATCAGGATAAGCTTGTCAGAGATGAAATAAGAGATGCTTTGAATGAATCGGTTGAGAAAGGTGAATTCTCTGCTCCGGTTTATACGGCGTTTGCATATAATTCAGAGGGCAGTCGGAAGGTTGCTGAAAAAATCAATCCTGAAAATGTTTATGCAACATCATCTTTCGGTTTCCCGAAGCTGATATATGAATGCATTGAAATAACTGAAAGCACAACGGATATGGCTTCGCTCGTTGAGATAGCACAGAGAAGCTCTATGGCAGAAGTTATTGATTATGCCCGTTCAGTTATAAATAACAGCCTTAAATCAACAGGTATTAAAATTTCGGGTATTGTTGATTCCGGTATTTCAGAGAATATTCTTGAAGGCTATGACAAAGAAAAAACGTTATTCTCTTTTTCCCGTGAAGGAAACAGAATATTTGCTTTTGTTAAAGATGCGGCAGGAGAGAGATTGAAATTATACAGCAGCGAAATCGGTTCCGATCTGAAACTCTCCCCCAAAGTCAATATTAATAACGAAGTTACAAGCTATGGGTTTATTGAAAATTCCATAATATATATGAAATCCGATGTTGCAAAAAATACAGGTGATATTTATTCTTATTCAGGTGATGAAAACATCAAGCTTTCAAATGCCGCAAGTGCGTTGAAAATTGAAAACGGTGAAAGCATTGTTGTTATTAAAAATTATAATGAGTTATCCGATATAATTAAAGCGGATTACTATATTGTTGATAACAATGATGAAAAACTCATTTCTGAAAGTGTTAATGTAGGAAGTTTTGTAATGAATAAATCGGGTGATTCGGCTTATATTTCCGATAATGAGAATAAAGGTGAATTATTTGTTTATTCAGATGGTAAATCATCAACCATCGGAAAAGATGTTACGGAAATATTATTATTCGTTTAAGTTCGTGAAAGGAAGAAAGTTATGGGCTCAGACAAAGTTTTTAAAAAATCATTTTTAGGCGGATTCAAAAAAGAAGGTGTTCTCAATTATGTTGAACAGCTTCAGTCTGAAATTGTCGCCTTGAAAAAAGAAGTATCAAACAATACGGCAGTATGCGATGAAGTTGAGGCGTTAAAAGCAGCAAAAGACAATGTTATTTCGGAATCAGCAAGTCTTGCTGCAAAATATGACGCTCTTAAAGCCGAAAACGAATCTCTTTCAGAAAAAAATCTGCAGCTTATGCAAGAACTTGATGATGCCAAAAATAAAATTTCCGATTATGAAAATAAGCAGTCTGTTTTCGAAAGCAAAATAAATTCTATCGAAAACAAATTCGCTGCTCTCGCAAACGGATATATGTTGAATTCGGGTGCTGACTCTGAAATTTACTCGAGAACCACCCAAGCTATTGAAACTGCCAAATCCGAGGTTTCCGATGTTAATGAGCGTATTAAAACCGTATGCAATAATTTTGAAAGTTCTTCGGTTGCGCTGAAATCAAGCGTTGAAAACCTTCTTAAGACTCTTAATTCTATTTCTGAAGAAATCGCCGATTGCGAAGATAAGGACTGATATTATGTCGGAATGCAGCATCGATATAAGTGAAATCAAAAATTATACATCTGTTTTAAAAGCCGGGGACACAGTGTTACTCAGCGGAATTGTTTATACATCAAGAGATGCAGCGCATAAGCGGATTTTTGAGCTTCTTGATAAAGAGTCGGAACTTCCTTTTGATATTGAAGGTGCGTGCATTTATTTTGCCGGACCAACTCCGACTCCCGACGGTATGATTATCGGAAGCTGCGGACCAACAACCTCGAGCAGAATGGATGTTTATTCTCCGAGGCTTCTCGATCTCGGACTAGCTGCTATGATTGGCAAAGGTGAAAGGAACGACGCTGTCTGTGATGCAATTGTCAGAAACAGAGCTGTTTATTTCTGTGCCGTCGGAGGTGCAGGCGCTTTATGCGCAAAACAAATTAAATCATGCAGGGAAATTGCTTTCAGTGACCTCGGATGCGAAAGTGTCAAAGAGCTTTTGTTGGAGGATTTTCCTGTTATTGTTGCCATCGATTCTGAAGGCGGCAATCTTTTTCGAATGAAAAAAAGACCTGCGGATTAATCTGCAGGTCTTCTGTTATTTGATATCTTATTAAACAATGCAGCGAAAATAAATGTGATTATTATTCCTGTCGGTATATCAGTTATCATGCTGATAATAAATGAAATCATAAAAGACAGGGTTGTCGGAATTTTTGAGAATGATTTTTTTATTTCAGCCCATTTCACATTTTCCCATGCCGAAACAATAATAACAACTGCGCATGAGTGCATAGGAATCCTTTCGGCATAATCTCTGAAAATCAAAAATGAAACGCAAAGAATTATTATCGAAATTATTCTCGGAGCAAGTGTTGATTTGTTTTTTGAGAGTCCGTAGGGGAGGGTCAATGAAAAAATACCGACCGAAAGTAAATTTGCTCCCGAATAGATAATAAAGTCTTTTTTTTCGGATTCATTATAATCAGAAAATGAACCGGCACATAATAAAAATAATGCAATACCGTTAATAACAGATAAAATGTTGAATTTAAAATGAAAACCTGATGAAATGAAATCAAAGAAGTGTTCCGTGCTTAATGGCGAAATCTCCGTTATTGCGGTTGTCATATCGGAAGGATTGAGAAATAAATTAAGAATCAGAGTAAAAAACAGAGCAATAAACGGTGCAGAAAGATATTTGCTGATTTCCTTGAATTTCCTGGGAAAAGTTATCATTAAAACAAGAACAATAGTTCCGTAAAGAACGCCTCTCCAATTCGGATGGAAGCCGAGTGAAACATATGATTTTATCATTTCGCTAACATTTTCACCTGTTGCACCGATGCCAAAATAATATGTTGTGAAATGAACGGTTGCTGTCAAAGCACCTGCAAGCATAATTCCCGAATTTAATGTATCAGGAATATATTTTCTGATTTTATTGAAGAATACAGAATATAATATCAAAAGTATTCCGAAGGTAAGAGTTGTTAAAAGAGAATTTCCGGGTAAACCGATAATGAGAAAAGAAACAATTATAGGCATTAGCTTTTTGGGATGAATTTCTGGCATCAGAATTATTGATAAACATGATAAAACAAGCCCTGCAATTGTTCCGAATCCCGAACAAACAGACAAACTGAAAATTATTGGAAGATATGCTGTCAGAAAAAATGATATTTTTTTGGCCATTTAATAAATCTCCGTTAAAAACATATATGAGGTATTTTACATTAATTTTTAAAAGTATACAAGTGATTTTAAAAACTTTTTGTTTTTCTATGGTAAAAAAAATCATTTTATGATAGAATGTTCGGGAAATATAATATGGAGTGGATTATGAATAAGAATAAGGTTAAGAAAATTGCAACATGGATAATTGTTCCTCTCATGATGGCGATATTTATTCTTGATATTGCAACCGTTGTTCTGAGCAATAAATATGCAAGAAAGTTTTACCCCGAAGATGAAACTTTTAATTATGAATTCGGCGATGACAGAATACATTTTCTCAATACTGCAAATTCAGATGCTATTATTATCGAAAGCAACGGAAGATTTGCGATGATTGACGCAGGTGAGGGTAACAGTAATCCGAGAAGGAAAACCGATTATAAGGGTTATGAAAAAGAAGTTATTGATTATATAAAAAAGATATGTAAATCTGAAAACGGAGATGTTTTTCTCGATTTTATTCTCGGCACACATTGCCATTATGATCATATAGGTTGCTACAAAGCCGTTATTTCCGATAATGAAATCGGCATAGGTAAGGCGTATTTCAAAGAGTTCAGACCTGAAATTGCCAAAGAATATGAGATAAAAGATTGGAAAATTGATGAGGTGTATAATGAAATTATCAACTCACTCAGCAGCAGAAATATCAGTGTTATAAATGAAATTCCTCTCGAAATGTCTTTCGGTGATTTTGAACTTGAATTTTTCAACACGGTTACTCCTGATGAATTGAAAGGCGAGGGAGAAAATGCTTCAAGCATCGGAATTAAGGTTATCAAAGGCAATAAATCCGCTTTTCTTGCGGCAGATATAACCAAGTCATGCGGACTTGAGCAATTGCTCGGAGAAAAAATCGGAGATATCGATTTGCTTAAACTCGGTCATCACGGATATTTCGGCTCATCTTCCCGTGCATTTCTTGATTGTCTGAAACCGGAAATGGCTGTTGTTACAAATCAGCTTGGGAAAATTTATCCTAACGTAAAATGGAACCTGATTATGCACGCTGCACTTCCTGTGTATTCAACATATGATAACAATGGTGTCATTGCGTCATTTACTGAAGACGGTGAAATTATTCTTACAAAAAACATTCATTGAATTATTAATGTTTTATTAATAAAATGAATAATAAATTGACAAAACCCTATTGAATTGATATCATATGAATAATATAGTCGGAGTTTGGGCTAATTTTAAAGTATTGATTATGGATGGTTATAATTATTATGAATCTGACCTGCTATGATTATCTGAAAGTTTTCGCCAATAAAACCGGTGATTACGATGCCGTTCTTGCATTCGGCAGCAAAACAAAGCTTTCAAAAATTATCCGTGATGCTGACGCTATCGCGGCTTATGTTAATTCAACAGGGATAAAAAGCGGAGATGTTGTTACGATATTCCTGCCTAATGTTGTTCATGCATTCACAACTTTTTATGCACTTAACAAAATCGGCGTTATTGCAAATATTGTTCATCCTCTGACATCTCCCGAGGCTCTTGCGGAGAATATTGTTTTCACAAAATCAAAAGCAATTTTCATTCTTGATATTCTTGCTGAAAAATATGTTGATTCGCTCAATGAATGCAATATTCCCGTTATCTTATGTTCAAATTCGGATTATCTTATTGCACCTGTTGTTCCTGCTTTTAAAGTTTTTGAAAAAGTGAAGGGAAAAGGTGTTGACGGATTTAAAAACTCGGTCCGTTATTCAAAGGCGGTTTCAATCGGTTCAAAGAAAAAGAGCATTGACTGCCATGACGGAAATAAAGTTGCTGTTTATCTTCACGGCGGCGGAACAACCGGAAAGAGCAAAACGATTATGCTTTCGAGCAATAACATCAATAATATTGCAACCAAACTTGAAGATCTTGATTCTCCTCATAAACCCGGAAGCGAATATTCGCTTCTTGTTCTTCCTTCATTCCATGCATTCGGTCTTGCTGTTGCAATGCATTTCCCCATTACACATGGCTACACCTCAATCCCCATGATTCAGTTTAATGCCGAAACAGCCAATAAACATATGAGAAAACATAATGTAACTTTTGTTCTCGGTGTTCCCAATATGTTTAAAAAGATGCTTGAAGAAAAGCATTTTGACGGACCTCATCTCAAAAATCTCCGCCTTGTTTTCTGCGGAGGCGATGTACTTCCCGAAAGACTTGTCAGAGATTTCAATAAAACCGTTGCTAAAAATGGCGGTAAAGGCAGACTTTTCAGAGGATACGGGCTTACCGAAGTTTCGTCCGTCTGTACGGTTAACAGATATGATGCAAGCCGTGAGGAATCAATAGGAAAACCGCTTCGTGATATCACAGTTGAAATCTGGGATGAGATGAGAAACAGTGTTCCTGCGGGACAGACCGGAGAAATTGTTGTCAAGGGCGATACGGTTATGACCGGCTATTATAATGGCGACAATACTGTTAAGAATGACGGTGTGTATGTTGATTCTAAAGGTGACAGATGGATTCTTACCGGTGACCTCGGTCATCTTGATTCTGACGGCTTTTTATATTTCACCGGAAGAAAAAAACGCATGATTGTTATTTCCGGTTATAATGTTTATCCCGTTGATATCGAAAATGCCGTTCTTCAGCTTCCTTTTATCAGTGAAGCTTGCGCTGTTCAGGGATATCAGAAAAACAAACCTTGTGTAAAGCTTTGCGTAACGCTGAAAGAACCCATGAATCACGATGATGCGATTGATAAGATTCAGACTTTCTGCAAAAAGAATCTTGCAAAGTTTTCATGCCCAAGAAAGATTGAAGTTTTCGATTCATTCCCCAGAACAAAAATGGCAAAGGTTGACTTTATGAAACTCTCGGATAAATATGAACCTGAAAAGTCAGATAAAAAACCGTTTTCAAGAGAAAGGAATTCAAAATGAGTAAACAGATCAGAGAAATTCAGAGTGGCGATATTGTTGCTCTTATGAAAACAACTCTCGGAGATATAAAAATTCTTCTTTTCCCCGATGCAGCACCCAAGGCAGTTGAAAATTTCACAACACACGCCAAGAACGGTTATTATACCGGTATTATTTTTCACAGAGTCATTCCTGATTTCATGATTCAGGGCGGCGGCCCCACAGGAACAGGCAGAGGCGGCGAAAGCATCTGGGGCAGAAGCTTTGAGGATGAGTTCAGCGTTGATTATCATAATATAAGAGGCGCTCTTTCAATGGCGAATGCAGGACCCGGAACAAACGGCAGCCAGTTCTTCATTGTTCAGGCTAAGGAAGTTGACGGCGGTCTCCTTTCTCAGATGGAACAGCTTTCTGACAGAGGTTTTCCCACAGAATGTGTTGAGGATTATAGGGCACTCGGCGGAACACCCTGGCTTGATTTCAAGCACACTGTATTCGGTCAGGTTGTTGAAGGAATGGATGTTGTTGATGCGATTGCAACAGTTGAAACCGGTTATGCCGACAAACCCGTTAATGACGTTGTTATTCTTGG
>JAZSAH010000209.1:0-10221 GCA_045601745.1 Acutalibacteraceae bacterium | reverse complement strand
TAACCCTTGGCGGTCACAGGTGCTTGCTTATGAAGCCGCAGACCCTTATGAATAACAGCGGCGAAGCTGTAAAGCAGGCAGCGACTTTCTATAAAATACCGCCCGAAAATATCATTGTTGTTTTTGACGATATATCTCTCCCCTGCGGCAAAATGCGTATAAGACGCAAAGGAAGCGACGGCGGTCACAACGGAATAAAGAGCATTATCTATCTTCTCAATTCCGATAAATTTCCGAGGATAAAGCTCGGAGTAGGCGAAAAACCGCATCCCGACTATGACCTTGCAGACTGGGTGCTTTCTTCATTCAAAAAGCCTGAGCTTGATGAATTGAGAATTGCCGCTGAAAATGCCTGCAAAGCCGTTGAGATGATGGTGCAGGGCAACATCGACGGCGCAATGAGCAATTATAACAGCTGATTATTTTGTCATTGACACTATGCCGTCCATCATCGTTTCCATGCTCTTCACACACTTTGCAACATTCTTCTTGCAGGTTTTCATGCCGCTTTTCGACATCATTTTAGTGCTTGCAAGCGCAGCTGCAGTTCCGACAGCAAGACCTATACCGATGCTCTTTGCAGCTGTCATATTTCTTGATGATGTGAACAAATTTATCCCTCCAATCACAAAAGTTATTAATATTTTAACCTTCGGAGAGGATAAAACTAATGTTAAATTTTTTAGGGAAGTATTATTATGCCTACATTAAACATCGTTCTTGTTGAGCCTCAGATTCCTCAGAACACAGGCAATATTGCAAGAACCTGCGCTGCAACGGGTGCAAGACTGCATCTTGTTGAGCCAATGGGTTTCCGTGTTGATAACGCAAAGCTCAAAAGAGCAGGACTTGATTACTGGCACCTGCTCGATATAACCTACTACTATAATATTGACGATTTTTTTGAAAAAAACAAAGACGGAAACTTCTTTTATTTTTCTACAAAGGCAACAAAAATATACTCGGAAGTTGAATATCCCGATAACAGCTATCTTGTTTTCGGCAAGGAAACAGCAGGATTGCCCGAAGAACTTCTTTATGCAAATCCTGAAAAATGTGTTCGTCTTCCGATGATAAACAACAGCGCCGCAAGAAGTCTCAATCTCTCAAATTCCGTTGCGATAGGCGTTTATGAGGTTCTTCGCCAATGGAAATTCCCTGAGCTGCTCTGCAAAGGAAAACTCACAAAATTTGATTGGAGTGAATAAAAATGAAACCGTTGACCGCGGCATATAAGGCTCTTGATTTTATTCTCACGGCGCAGTCAAAGCATCTCACAGATAAAAAATGCACAAAACCGATTGAAAAAGCATCTTATGACTGCACTCCGAGAGCAAAGAGCGAGCTTTTCTCTCTCGGATTTTCAAAGGAGAGCATTCTTCCCGACGATGTTGACAAGAAGAAATATTATATTGCAGGTTACGGTGAAAACAAGCCTGCAAAGGGCGTTCTTGATGCTCCTCACACCCATGCGGTATGGCTTGACGACCTTTCGGGACACGGCGGAATAGTTATTGTTTCTCTTGACTGCGTGGGTCTTCTCAACAGCGATGTCAACATTCTGCGTTCAAGACTCAGCGAGTTTTCAAAGCTTTCGGGCTGCCGTTCAATCAATGTTGTCTGCACTCATAACCATGCAGGAATCGATACAATGGGAATATGGGGTCCGCTGCCTTTAAGCGGAAAAGACCCGAAATATATGGAGCTTGTCTTTTCACAGACAGTCAGAGCCGTTGAAAAAGCATATGCTTCAAGAAAAATCGGCAAACTCTATCTCGGCAGAATCGATGTTCCCGATATGCAGGAGGACATCAGAACTCCGGTTGTTTATTCAAAAACGCTCACACGTCTGCGTTTTGTTCCCGAAGACGGTTCAAGAGAAACCTACATAATCAACTTTGCTTCCCATTCCGAATCGCTTCAAGGCTGCAACGAGCTTGTAAGTGCAGATTTCCCCCACTATTTCAGAGAAAAAATCCGTGAAAAGACGGGTGCCGAAACACTTTATTGCGTTGGTGCAATCGGCGGAATGATAAGCATGGATATCCCCAACGAAAGGGAAATCCGTGATAACGGCAGCGATTTTTCACAGTCTACGGCTGACATCGGAAGAAAGCTTGCGGATTATGCTCTTTCTATTGAAAATGAAACCCTGCTAAAGCCGAAAATCGGTCACATCCGTCAGGAGGTTTATTTCAAGGCGGAAAATCTTCTGCTCCTCATCGCTGCAAAAGCCGGCATTCTCAAGGCGAAGGAATACAGAATGGCAGATAAATCGGGCTTTGCAATGAAATCGGAAATCAGCTATCTTGAGATTGATTCTCTTAAGATTCTGATGCTTCCCTGCGAAATTTTCCCCGAGCTTGTTTACGGCGGATATCTTACCGCAGAGGAATCCGCAACAGGCTGCGGCGCAGAAATCAATCCCGTTCCCATCCGTGAAATAATCGGAGATGACGTTATGATAATCGGTCTTGCAAACGATGAGCTCGGTTATGTTCTTCCCCCCAACGATTTCATTCTTCATCCCGAAACTCCTTATTTTGAAAACGGCAGAGATATCCACGACCGCCGTCATTATGAGGAAACCAATTCTCTCGGACCCGAAACGGCTGTTACAATTGCAAATACGGTCAGAGAAATCATCAACACGGTTGAAAAATCCAAAAATATGTGATATTATATAAAATATAAACAAACGAAAGGACTTGTTTTTATGAAATCATTAATCAGCGTTATTCTTGCAACCGCCGTTATTGCACTCTGCTTCTTCGGCTGCAAATCAAACATTCCCGAAGAACCTGCAACAACAGGCAGCGCCAATTATTCATATGTCAACCCCTACGGTCAGACAGCTCCCGACCCTGCAAACGTTACCCCCTCGGAAGGTCAGACCTTCCCCGTTGTTTATGTTGAAACCGTAAACGATGTTGAAATCGTTCTCGCAGACTACTATGTATACGGCAATTCCGTTGCAAAAATCAAGGATATCGAGCTCACCGATGACGGCATTTCAATCAATGCAGACGGTTATGCCGATGTTGAAGTTACTGCAATCGGTTCAAGAAAAGACGATATCAAAATCGGCTATAAGGCATATGATGCAAACGGTGAAGTAATCAGAAATGCCTATATTCTTATTCCTCTCAAGGGTGTCAAAGAAGGCGATGTTGTTGAAAGACGCCGTTTCGACTTCCCCAGAGAAGCCACCAAGATTGTCTTTTCCGACCATGTTGAAACCGAAGAATAATAAAATATAAGTTAAAAGGCTTGTGCAATAAAACGCACAAGCCTTTTGTTATTCAGCCGTATTCATTGAATTTCTGTAAACCACAAATCTGCAATAGAGATATTCCGTTACGAGATTGACAAGCATCGTTCCTGCTTCAATAATGTATTCGTTTATTCCCATTGCCGTAAATTCATGTGTCCACCAGGTTGAAAGAGGAGCAAAAACGCAGTAGAAAAGTGCAACCTTGAGCATGGCAATCGGTACATTCGCTGCCGATTTGAAGGTGAATTTTCTGTTGAATGTAAAATTCCACAAAACGGAAAGAGCAAGCGAGATTATGTAGCTTACCGTATTGTTAAGGTTTGCAACCTCAAAAAGCAGGGTGAATGAAACTATCTGAATTATACCTGCCGAAGCTGAAAAAAGCGCAAATTTGATAACCTGGATGATGTTTTGCTTTTTTGTCATTTTCTTATCACTCATTTGTTTTTCTCCCTTTCCTTTATCACAAGATTTGCAAAACGGCAGGCACGCACATACGCTTCGGCAACAAATTCTTCAATCGGCAGAGAAGCATATTTATCGTTTTCATGTCTTCCCGGTTTGCTGTTTACGGATAATTCGAATGAAAGAGGTCCGCTGAAACCGCATTTTACAATTCTTTGCGCAGCAGAATTCCAATCGGTTATGCCGTCAAACGGAAGAAGATGAAGGTCATCAACCCAGGTTATTTCTCCGTTATAATCACGTATTCCGAGATTATCGTTGATATGCGTAACAGAAAGTCTGCTGCCGTAAAGCTCAAGCAAATCCTCTCCGTAATTATAGCAAAGCTCATGTCCCGTATCCCAGCAAAAAGAAACGGATGAGATGCCTGAAAGCTCTTTCATGAGTGCAGAAAGATATTCTTCGCCTTCCGTGTTTTCAAGAGCAAGCCTGACTCCGAGCTCATTTGCCCTGACAGCGAGCGCACCGTATCTTTCAATACCGATTGATGTTGGGGTATTGTCACTGTCAAATCCGATAAAGGCATGAGCAACCATGTCGGGAATTTCGAGATTTGAGCAAATTTCAACACGGTCAAGAAGCTCGGCAAGTGCAATATCTCCGATTTCTCCGTTCATCCACATATCATCAGATTTGTTGAAAGGCGCATGAAGATATGAAATCATCATGTTTTCTTCCTTTGCAGCGGCGGCAATTTTATATGCATCGGCATCCCTGTCGCTGAGGTCTATCGCACAGCCTTCAAATCCCGCAGCCTTGAACAGTCTGATTTGTTCTTCATAGGATATTCCGTAGCCTTTGCTCAATGCAAGACAAAGTTTTTGTTTGAACATTTTCATCACCAATTTAATGTTAAATCAAAAAGAGGTTATTGTCAAGGCTGATTTAATATGTTACAATGGAAAAGAAGGAGAGATATTATGCCGCTTAACATTTTTGTTGTAACTGATACTCATTATTTTGAAAACTCACTCGGTGCAAGCGGTGAGGCATATGAAAAAAGAAGCCGTACCGACCAGAAATGTGTTGCCGAAACGGGTGCAATCCTTGACGCAACATTTGAAAAAATAGCTCAGGATAAAGAAACAAAAATAATCATCATACCCGGCGACCTTGTTTACAGGGGCGAGGTTGCAAGTCATGTGGGTCTTATCGAAAAATTCAGAAAGCTTGAAAAGGCGGGCAAAAAAATCTATGTTGTTACCGCGCGCCATGATTATGCAGGCGAGCCTTGCGGTTTTGTGGGCGATAAAACAGTTCCGGTTGAAGGGATGCCCCGAGAAAAGCTCCGTGATTACTACATGGATTTCGGCTTCGGAGATGCAATTTCCGAGCATAAAAGCTCACTCTCGTATGTTGCGCAGTTATCCGATAAAATAAGACTTCTTGCTATCAACTGCGACGGCGACTGCGGCAAATTCAAGGGACTCTGGGATGACCAGATGGAATGGATATCCGAACAGATTAAAAAAGCTCATGCCGACGGATGCTACATATTTGCCATGATGCATTATCCCCTTCTTCCGGGTTCGCCGATTATGAACATAATTGAGGATGCTAAACTCGGCGACTGGGAAAGACGTGCAAATGAGCTTGCAGACCTCGGTCTTGACCTTATTTTTACGGGACATATGCATATGCAGAGCCTCAACGAGCATATTTCCCCTGCAGGAAACAAAATTACCGATATCTGCACGGGTTCTGCAGTCGGATGCCCTGCGTATTACAGAAAGGTTGTTTTCAACGAAAACGGCACTGCCGATATAACTTCTCATAAAATCGATGATTTCGATTGGGATAAGGGCGGAAAAACCGCCGACGAATATTTTCAGTGGCGTTTTGACCGCATGATAACCGATATCGTTGACGGCATGGCTTATGATTTCAACGCTTTCACCCGTTATTTCGGCGGTCCGGAAAAGAATAAAAAGCTTAAAATTCCCGTAACAATCGTCGGAAGAATTCTTCAGAAGCTTACAATCGGCGGTGTCGGCAGACTTCTGTTTTTCAGAGTTGACAAATCCGTCAGCAAGCTCCTTGTCAAGGATGTTGCCGTTGAGCTTGTCAGAAATGTTTTTATCGGAAACGAGCCTTATGTAAAAGGAACTCCGATGTATGAGGCAATAATGAAGCTGCTCAAGCGTCTGAAACCGATTCTTTCAATTCTCGAGAAAAAGCTCGGTGCAAAAAATAAAATGTTTGCCGATATTCCCGCATTCGTCGCTTCACTCATCGGCGATGAAAAACAGCTCGACTATACGGCAACGGTAAATATTAATTATAAAGGATAACTGATATGGGTATTATTGTAGGTGTCGGTGGAGGAAGAACTGACGATAATGAAATTCTTCCCGTTTTTGAACATATAGTCAGCCTTTCAAAAAAGAAAAATCCTTCCGTTTTGTTTGTTCCGACGGCAGGTTTTGACGACATTAACGGTGACGAGCATATTTTCAGACTTTTCATCGGTCTGGGATGCAGCGTTTCTGCGCTCATGCTTACCGATAAATCGCTGACAAGAGATGAAATAGAAAACAGAATTCTTTCGGCAGATATTGTTTATGCAGGCGGCGGTAATCTTAAGTTTCTCATGGACACCTGGAAAGAAACGGGCGCAGACGAAATCTTTAAGAAAGCTTATGAAAAGGGTGTTATTCTTTCAGGTGTCAGCTCGGGTTCAATGTGTTGGTTTTCGAGAGGATATGACGACTGCGGCGAGAACAACGAATTCATGTTTGTTGACTGTCTCGGTCTGCTTGACTTTTGCAACTGTCCCCATTTTGAAAGCGATTACTGGCAGGTTTTCACTCAGGCAGTCAGAACTCAGGAGCTTTCGGGCATTGCAATCGACGACGGTGCGGCTCTCGTTTTCGATAACGGAAAATATTACTGCATCAACGGAAATGACGGCGGCGATGTCTACTTTTTCGACAGCGAAAAAGATTATGAAAAATCGCTTTTCAAAGAGACGGTCTGACATATATATAATGTATATTAATATATATTTTATTACATTAATATTATAATACGGCAAGTCGGGATTGTTGCCCGGCTTGCTGTATTTTTTTGTAATATATCCGTAAACCGCAACATAGAATATTTCAAAGGAGGAAATATCTGAATAAACCGGGAAATCTTGCCAACACTATATCTGCGGGTATTATACTTCACTTTTAAAATATGTTGAGTTTAATGCCCGTATTTTTCTGTTTTAGAATTATGTAACCATTTTTAACGCTTTTGTAACCATTTGTAACTTTTTCTGTTTTTCACAAAGTTTTTCCCATTTTCTGACAGTTTTCAACAAGCCGACAAAGTTGAGTATATTGTGATTTGGGAATTTTTGTTAATTGCTTTGTTGAATTTGCACAAAAAACATTTCGAAAAAAATTTGACAAATTAAACTTTTGTCAATATAATGTCACCCGTTGCACAAAAGGAAATCGCGGCTTACCCAAAAATCACACAAAAGGGACAAACCAAAAAACTACTAATGCGCAAAATAAGGAGAATATTATGATTACCAATTCATTATCCGAGAGCAGGGCACCCCGTAAACTCAGCTTCAAGATTCTGACTGCAGTTATCACGGTATTGTTCATCTGCTCAGTAACCTTCACATCTTTCGCAACCACAAATTCCGTTAATAAGGTTACGGTAACAGACGGAGAAAAATCAGTAAGCATATCTACCGCAGAAACAGACCCCTATGAAATTGTCAAAGCTGCAGGCTTTGAGCTTGAAATCAGCGATGAAATCGTAACAAAGGATTTCACGGCTGAAGACGGCGGAACAATTGTTATCAAAAACACAACTCCCGGTGACATCTTCAATTTGAAAAACTTTGAAATTGATTTTGCCGACGAAATCAAGTCTGCAAAAAGCGTTTTCGACAACATGAATCTTCATGTCAGAAAGGCTTTCAAAATCAACATTTATGCAGACGGTGAAAACAGTAAGATTTTCCTTGCAAAAGGTACCGTTGCCGATGCACTTGAAAAGGCAGACATCAAAATCGGCGAAAACGATTTTGTTTTCCCCTCGCTCGACACAAAGCTCAACGGCTTTACAAGAATCAGAATTTTCAGAGTAAAATATGATACCAAGAGCGAAATTCAGGAAATCCCCTACGAAACAGAAATCATCAAAGACGACAGTATGTACGTTGACGAATCCGAAATCATAACAGAAGGCGTTAACGGCAGAAGATACGCTTTCTACACCGAAAAATATGTTGACGGCAAGCTTGAGGAAACAGTTTTCTCAAGAGAAAAGGTTCTTGAAGAACCCGTTAACGAGGTTAAAAAGGTCGGCACAAAGCACAGAGCAACACTCTCCGCTTTCAAAAACACCGGCGCACCTATTTCGGACCTTGACGTTCCCTCAGACTTAAAGCTTGATAAAAACGGCGTTCCCGTTGACTACAAGTATTGCATATCCGGCAAAGCAACCGCTTACACAGGCGACCCTGCAACATCAACAGGCAGAAAGCCCATGCCCGGTCATATCGCTGTTAATCCCAAGGAAATCCCCTACGGAACGGAGCTTTATATCGTATCCGCTGACGGAGATTATGTTTACGGCTACAGCATCGCAGCTGACACAGGCGGATTTGTTAAAATGGGTAACACAGACATCGACCTCTACATGGACAACGAAGATATGTGCTGTGACTGGGGTAACAGAAACGTAAAAATCTACGTTCTCAACTGATTTTTAACAATAACAAACAAGGAAACAAGGCCTGCAACACCTTGTTTCCTTTTCTTTTTTAGCAGAATGACGAAAAAGAGGTTGTGGATTTTGTTGAAAATGATAACAATCCGTCGTTAATAATATAAAACAATATAACTTTTGTATATTGACTTTTCGGTTCTTCGCAATTAAAATATATTGCAATGAGAGAAACTTTACTCAACATATGAGAGGACTGTTGAACCGTGAATATACTGTTATGTTGTGCTAATAATAGTTTAAAGGTTCATCGTTATCCTCTTATACGAAAATTCAATTTTGTCTATAGTCAATTTCACCAAAACAAAAATTTTTGAATGCCGTTGGTTTGGCCGACAAGCCGAATTATTCCCAAAAGCATCAAAACTGCTGTTCAGGATGTTGACGAAGCAAAGTTTTATGATATAATATGTAATGTGTTAACAAGAAAATTTCAGCGTGGGAGATATATTATTATGTATGTAAAAGACGTAACTGTTCAGAACCAGGTCGGACTTCATGCCCGTCCTGCAACATTCTTCATTCAGAAGGCTAATGAATTCAAGTCATCAATCTGGGTTGAAAAAGAAGAACGCAGAGTCAATGCAAAGAGCCTTCTCGGTGTGCTTTCACTCGGCATCATGGGCGGCACAAACATCCGTGTTATCGCAGGCGGTCCCGACGAGGAGCAGGCTGTTAACGAGCTTGTAAAGCTTGTTGAGTCAGGTTTCGCAGAATAATCAAATCAAAAAATAACAGGCCGGAAAATCAATTTCCGGTCTGTTTTGTTATATCGCAGCTTTCTTCAATATTGAATTCATCAAAATATCTGTTTTCGAGAGGTATCCATTTTGATTTGAAAACTTTGAGCGCCTCCTCACCGTTTCTCCGAAGAATGCGTTCAAGCCTTGTTTCAATGTCGGCTTTGACAAAAATTTTCATATCATAATTCAGTTTTATTTCGGGATGGAATGCATATGAGCCTTCAATAATAACGGGCTTACCGGGCAAAATCCTTTTGGTTTCCCTGAAATCGCCGTATTGGCAGCTGAACGCCCTGTGAACAAATTCTGTCTTTTTTTCGAGTCCCGACACAACCTCAGCGTTAAATCGCTCATAATGGACATTTCCGCCCGTTTCTGAGAGTCTTTCTTCCGTACGCATATCAAACGGCAGAAAAAAATCGTCCATATGTATAATCTGTGCATCGATTTTTTGGGCAAGCTGCACAGCGAGAGTTGTTTTGCCGGAAGCACAGTAGCCGTCAATTCCGATAACCGCATCCGGTTTTTGACTTATCAAATTCTCAATTTCTTTAATTATTTTTTCCATATAAAACCTGTTTAAAAACCCCGACTGGTGAAGGTCGGGGTTTTATTGATATTATTTTGTTTCTTCGCCTGCTGCTTCGTTAAATTCCTTAACTTCCGCCGCAATAGCCTTACGTCTTTCACGAAGTTCCATATACATTCTGTCTCTCTTTTCGCCCTGAAGGTCATAGAAAAGCTGAGGAATGATGCTGAGGATACCTGTGACAACGGGAAGAAGAGTACACATAAAGAAGAGAGCGTAACGTGCTTCGGGAGACTGAGCGCCCTGGTTCTTTGTGTTATCGTATCCGAATGCTTTGAAGAGAAGGGGCTGAACAACGTTCTTAACGCCGCCGACCATCTTGGTGACAAGACCCTTTGCAACGCCTGTCATACCTTCGGAACGGAAGCCGTTCTTCCACTCGCCGTAGTCAATAGCTTCGTTTCTCATTTCTTCGG
>JAZSAH010000208.1:0-2959 GCA_045601745.1 Acutalibacteraceae bacterium | reverse complement strand
TGGTTTGGTGATTTGAAAGGTAAAAAGATTTTGGGACTTGCAAGTGGCGGCGGCCAACAGATGCCCGTATTCTCAAAGCTCGGTGCAGAATGTACTGTGTTTGACTATTCCGACAAGCAACTCGAAGCAGATAGAATAGTGGCTGAAAGAGAAGGATACAATGTTAACATTATGAAAGGTGATATGTCAAAAACGCTTCCCTTTGAAGATGAAAGCTTTGATTTGATTTTTCACCCCGTTTCAAACAACTATGTTGAAGATGTTTACCACGTCTGGAACGAGTGCTACCGTGTGCTAAAAAAGGGCGGAAGACTGCTTTCGGGTCTTGATAACGGCATAGATTATTTGTTTGAAGAAGATGATCCATTGAAAGTGGTTAATCCCTTACCGTTCAATCCACTCAAAATGCCAAAGGAACGACTTGACGCAATGATTGCAAACGGCGACGGCGTACAGTTCAGCCACACTCTCGATGAACAAATCGGCGGTCAGCTCAAAGCAGGATTTACTCTCAAAGCATTATACGAAGATCGTGACGGAGAAGGCGGAAACATAATCGGCAAATATTATCCGCAGTATATTGCTACATTTGCTATTAAATAATTATGAGGTTTTAACAATGACAAAAGTTTATTTCGTCAGACACGCTGAACCGAATTACAATAACCGTGATGATATGTCAAGAGAACTGTCCGCCAAAGGAATGGTTGACAGAGAACTTGTTACGCAGTTTTTGTCGGAGAAAAATATTGGTGTTGTTTTATCAAGCCCTTACAAAAGAGCCGTTGATACTGTTGCACACTTTGCCGACAGTAAGGGTTTGAATATTGAAATCATTGATGATTTCAGAGAACGCAAGGTGGATAGTATTTGGATAGAGAATTTTGTATCTTTCAGTAAATCTCAATGGGCAGATTTTGACTATAAACTTTCTGACGGTGAAAGTTTAAATGAAGTTCAAAGCAGGAATATTTCCGCATTAAATTGTGTCCTTGAAAAATACAAAGGCAAAAACATTGCAATCGGTAGTCACGGCACTGCTTTGAGTACAATTATCAACTATTATGATAAATCATTCGGATATGAAGATTTTGAGAAAATACGCACCGTTATGCCTTGGATTGTTGAATTTACCTTTCAAAATGACGAATGTATTTCAATAAAATATGTTGATTTATGAATTTTGCAAGTAAAAACCGAGAAGCCGCAGCCTCTCGGTTAACAAGTTATTTTAAAAGCCATCCGTAATCCTGACGGCAGTCAATGCAATAATCAACATAAACGGTTTTGTCAACAATCTGGTATATCAGCATATATCTTTTGCCGAAAACAATATATCTGTATTGATGCTTAGGAATGTACGCACCCGAAAACCACGGGCATCTGTTAGGCATATTCTGCAAAGACGATGCTGTTGCCTGAAAATCCTCAACAAGCTTTTCGGCTGCAGTAGGACTGACCTTTGCTAAAAATGCTGCGTGCGAAACAAGCATCTTCTTTGATTTTTCGGATACAATTACAGAATAAAAATCATTATCCATTGTAAACCTCCGAAATTGCCGCTTTCATAGCCGAAGCAACATCATCAACGGAGTAGCCTGCTTCACCGTTCATTCGTGCTTCTTCAACCGCAAGAAGCTCCTCACGGAGTGCAAGCATTTTTTCACGCCTTGTGAATGCTTCGATATCCATAACAACCAAATCGCCCTCACCGTTTTTGGTAAGATAAATCGGTTCTCCGGTTTTTTTGCAAAGCTCTGCAATTTCGTTATAGTTCTGTCTGATTGCTGCTGACGGACGAATGTTCATATAATCAACTCCTCGTAGTATTATCCTAACTAAATTATATATAAAATATGCTACAATGTCAATAATCAAACTTGAAAAGATGTGATGAAATGTATATATCCGAATTCTGCGAAGTGCATTACGAAGAAAACTACAATGTAGTATTTGTGAAATGGAAAAAGTTTTGTTCTCACGAAAACTACCGTGAGCCTCTATACTACGCACTTGAAATAATCAAAGAGCATAAGTGCGACTATGTTGCCGACACACGCTCAGGGTTTGAAAATCATCCCGACGATACAAAATGGGTTGCCGATGTTTTTATGCCGACAGCGGCAGAATACGGATGCAAAACAATATGGTTCATCATTGATGAAGAAAACTCTTTGAAAGAAGAACTTGAAGGACAGGAAAGCGATTCCTCCGACAAAATTGCATTCAGATATATTTACGGCTTGGATGAGGTTGCAAAATGAAAATCATCAACACTTGCGATAAAATAAAAACATTTTTCTCAGGCAGCTTTGATATGACTGTATGGAGAAAATATGCAGGCGAAATATCAAAAGAATTACCCTTGAAATGCGAAAACGATGCAAAAGAATATGATTTCAACAAAAGTGTTCTTCCCGTTCTCGAATCCGCATTGAATACGGACAAGATTGATTTCGTGAGTAAAAATTTTCAGATTGTTGTTGACACTCTGAACGCAAATCTTTCAAAGCTTTTTGACACAGAACCCGATATAAATATCATTCTTTATCTTGGTCTTTGCAACGGTGCGGGTTGGGCAACTACGCTTGACGGCAAGAACACCGTTCTTCTCGGAATCGAGAAAATTATCGAGCTGGATTGGGGCGGCGAAACAAATATGCGTGCTCTGATATTACACGAAATCGGTCATCTGTGGCATAAGATGAACGGCAATTTGTATATCCCCGATTTTACAAAACGCAGAAAAGCCATACAGCAGCTTTATCAGGAAGGTGTTGCTATGGTTTGTGAGCATATTCTTTGCGGTGACGATGAGTTTTATCATCAGGATAAAGACGGTTGGCTTGATTGGTGCCGTGAAAATGAAGCCGAAATCAAAAATGAATATCTCCGCCGTCTTGATGCAAAGGAAAGTGTTCAGGACTTTTTCGGAGATTGGTGTTCATATAACGGCTAT
>JAZSAH010000207.1:0-11983 GCA_045601745.1 Acutalibacteraceae bacterium | reverse complement strand
AAAGCTTCTGATTTTCAGCCTTGATAATGAAAACGCCAAACAGCCCGTCACTCCGTATATGCGCCATTATGTGACGGAAGCTATGCTGAAACTCGGAATGAAAGATAATGCGGTTCAATATTTGAAAAACCTTTGGGGCGGTATGATTGATTTGGGGGCAGACACTTTTTGGGAAGCTTATGTACCCGACAATCCCGATTTTTCACCGTATGACGACAGAAAAGGGAACAGCCTTTGCCATGCATGGAGCTGCACGCCGTCATATTTCATACGAAAGTACGGATTGTAATTTAAAAAATAAATTGGCTTGAACGGGAAAAACCTGTTCAAGCCAATTTTGATTGAGTTTGATTTTTAACGGAAATTCATATAACCGAAAACGAGCAGACCCGCCATTAAGATGTAGAAGAACGGAAGAACCGTTATGTCTCCGCCGAAGGAAATAAGGAATTCCTTGACGGATTTTGAGTTCTTGTAGTTTTCGGATACTCTCTTGGGACGGAAGAAGTATGCAAAGTCGAAAAGAATATAGCCTACGCAGTAGAAAACCCATGTTTCCCAGAGAGTGTAGCCTCTTATCGCCTGAATTGCAAGAACAACCGCACCTACGAGAATGAGGAAAATACGGATGAATTTTATGCCCTTGTAGTCCCAATAGCGTTCAAGACCGTCATGCTGTGCGATAACATAATACATGGTAAAGCAGCAGATGATGGAAGCCATGGTTGTTGAACCGAGCATAACAAGGCAGAGAGGACCAACCATGTAGCAGGGGCGTTCAAGAACCTCAACGATGTTCATATCAACCTCGCCGAAGGCACGGGTGATTTTGTTGCCGTTTCTGCGGTAAGGAATGATAAAGAGGAAAATTGTGAGAATAATCAGAGCGCAGAACACCCATGAAAGAGTGGTATCAACCTTTTCGGGGAGCATATACCAGAGCTTGCCTGCAGCTTCAGCCTGTTCAAGATTCTTTGCTGCAAGAGGCCAGCCGAGAACAAAAGCGCCTGCAATACCGAGACCGTTGAAGCAGCCCTGAGTGAATTCCATGATTTTCCAGCCGTCAACAATCTTGAGCTTTTCCCATTTGCCGAAAAGCATTTTGCCGTTCTTGAGGGGATGAAGCTCCTTGTCATAGAAGTTGATGGCGATAACCCAGCCGATTGAGCCTGCAAGTGCGCCGCCAATCCACATGATTATCGTGAAAATATCCCTTCTTATTGCTGCCATAATAAGCACGCCCGCAACTATCACAAGATTGCGTCCCCATTCCTCACGGCTGTCCTTTGAGAAGCAGACCTTGGGCATTCTGCCGTGTTCGGGGTCATAGGGAGTGTTGAAAATACGGTAGCCGATTTCCTGAACCAACGGAACAAGCGCAAAGAAGATAACGAAGTCATACCATTTATAGACAACGCCACTCATAGCTGAGAAGCTCATACCGAGGAAAGCCGAGCCCAGACCACTCCAGATGGAGCCTTTGAAAGCGAGGGCAAGATAACCGAGGGACGGATTGTAGCGGGGGGCATCGTGGGTGAGAACAAGACCCATTGTTGAGCCGTAGGGCTCCATTCCGCCGTAAAAATAGCCGAGTGCGCAGGCGGCGGCAAACAGATAAACATTGTTCATCAGAAGTTCAGAGCCTGTGTACCATACGCAAAGAATACCCATGAATGCACCGGGGAGCATGGCGCCTTTTTCTCCGCCGATTGCAGAGCCGCGCATACCCCAGCCGAAGCACATGGTTATCATGCTTATAGCTAAAAATGCAAATATGTTCTGTGTTTCCATAAGCAGAACCCTTTCTTCAGTTTAATTCTTTTCTACACGGATAACCGCATAGCCGATTTTTTTGCGTCCACAGGTGTAGACCATGTGGAGAAGATTGCCCTCAGCAATAATCGAGGGATATGAAAATTCAACTCCGGGCTGAGTTTCAAGCTCGATGCGAACCGGATATGTGGCACCGTTATCCTCGGAAAGAAAAACGCAGAGAGGTGTACGGTCACCCCAGTTTTCGCTCACGGGATTGCAGATGAGTCCCAGAATACCGCAGTCTGTCATCGCCGCACCGATACCGCTGTTGTTGTTGGGCATATCGGTAGGTCTTGCCACGGACCAGGTGCGTCCGAAATCCGTTGATTCGCTGCGGTAAATCCAATTGAGATTTGTTCGAGCAAGCATATAAACTCTGCCGTCGTGCGACTGGTCTTCCCATATTGCGGGCTGAATAAGACCTTCGCCTTCATTGGGAAGCTCCTCTTTGCGGTTGCATATCGTGCCGTCGGGCAGCTCAAATGCAACGGGTGCGGAAAGCTTCCAGGTTTCGCCGTTGTCTTCGCTGTAATCAGTCCAGGATTCCCAGCGGTCAGCCAAATCCTCGGTTGAACCGGGAGCGAGAAGTGCGCCGTTTGAAAGCCTTATCATCTGATTTTTAACGGGACCTCTGCCGCCGATATCTCCGGGAACAAGCTCTTTGGGAGCTGTCCAGGTTGCACCGCCGTCGGTGGAAACGGGTTTCATTGAGTACCAGTGGCCCTCATCGATACCGCTTTTATAAATCAGCGTGAGAACTCCGTTCTCTGCAAAAAGAGTGGGGTTCCAGTCTGCTTCGCCGTCATCGGGCGTAACGGGAACGGGAACGCTCCATTCGCCGTCACGGCGTGCAAACCAAATACGCACATTGGGATTTTTTTCTTTTGTGCCGCCGAACCAGGCAGCTGTGGGCTTGCCGTCGCAGACAGCAACCGTTGCTGCGTGGCATTCGCCTGTTTCTTCGTTGATACCTTCGGTTGCAAGGTATTCCTGATATAAAAGTTCAGCTTTAATCATTAATCAATGTCTCCCATTCTGAAATTACGGTATCTGCCACAAAGCGGTTTTCTTCCTCGCCGAGATTATAATAATAAAGTATATGTATCTCGTTGTTGAAGAAAGCGATTCTGGGATAACCGATATCTGTATTGACCGCATCCGTGCGCAGCGCAAGAGGTTCTGACCAGCTTTTGCCGTCGCGGGTTACGGTGATAAAAAGTCCTCTGGGGTCCTGCCTGCGGAAAAAAGCAAGAACAACGGTTCCGTCGGGTAAAGAACAAAGTGCGGGCGGACTGCCGCCACTCATATCTTCATCTATGAAGGCAAGCTTTGTTTCGTAATTCCATGTTTTACCTTCGTCATTGCTCAGATAAACATCAAGCTGTGTGAAGCCCGGCTCATTTTCGCTGGCATAGCGTGCAATTCCGAGAAGCGAACCGTCGGGAAGCTTTGCGAGTGCAGGCATGATGCGGAAATCGCCCTTGGGAGGGTCTTCGCCCATCATACCGAGCTTTTCCCATTTGCCGTCAAAGGTAAGCTTTGCGGCAAAGGCATTTCCTTCAAGACCGTCAGCCTTGACGCCCGTCATTGCAAGAAGATAATATCCGTCGCAGACGAGATAATCGGTTCGGGCGGAAACGCCCACAAGACCGAAGTCGGGCATACGGAACGGACCTTCCCAGTTTTTGCCGCCGTCATTTGTGACCATGAGCTGTGTGAAAACATTGCCGTCCCAGCCTGAGGGCATAAGATACAGACCGCTGTCGGCGTTGAGCAAATCCGCAGGCAGGTCGGGGAGGGGTGTTTTGTTTTCATAGTCGATTGCAGGAATTTCGGGGAATTCGTGAACCCATCCCGTTTCGGGACGGAATCTTGCAAACATTCTGATTGTGGGCTTTGTTCTGTCGAGCGCATGAACATCGGGACCGTTATAATGATGTATACCCTTTTCAAAGCCGACAAGAAGCTCGCCGTTGAATTCCCAGATACCGTGGTTTGCGGGCCAGCCGAAAAAGTCGGTTTTGCCGATTGCCACGGTGTTATGTGTAACTTTCATATTTATCACCTGTCTGAAATGAAAATCGTCTGAATATCAAAAGAGCCCGAATGAAATCTTTTCTTATTTCATTCGGGACTCGGGTCGGACAATCAGCAGCCGTGACGCTCCTTATAGATGCGGATAACCTCCTGAAGGTCTTCCTCTGTGTCTACGCTGACTGCTTCATACTGTGCAGGTGCGGGAACGATTTTGATTTTGTAGCCGTGCTCCAGAACCTTGAGCTGTTCAAGGGATTCAGCCTCTGAAAGAGGAGTGGGAGCAAGCTTTGTGTATGTGTTGAGGAATTCGTGTGTGTATGCATAAATTCCTACGTGTTCAAAATATTTCGCAGCCTCGGCATGGCGGGGATACGGAATGGGCGAGCGTGAAAAATAGATTGCGTTGCCGTTGACATCGGTCACAACCTTGACAACCGTGTTGTTGAGAACATAGTCGCCTTCGATGGGAACGCTACCTGTTGCCATAACGCATTCGGGGCTGTTTATCAGAGCAGAACCGATATCGTCGATGATTTCGGGGGGAACGAGGGGTTCATCGCCCTGAATATTGATAACATAGTCGCAATCATAGTTGCTTGCAGCTTCTGCCACACGGTCGGAGCCTGTGGGGTGATTGACGCTTGTCATAACGGCTTCGCCGCCGAAAGCGATAACCGCATCGTAAACACGCTGGTCATCGGTTGCAACAACAACCTTGTCGAGAACCTTCGACTTGCTTGCGTTTTCATAAACGTGCTGAATCATGGGCTTGCCGCATATATCTTTAAGAGGCTTTCCGGGAAGACGGGATGAACCGTAGCGTGCGGGAATAACACCTAAAACTTTAGCGCTCATATCTGTAATCTCCTTTTACTTAATATAAATTAGAAACTGTATTTGTCACGAATGGCATTGCGCATCTTGTTGAGCGAGAACGGCTTGATTTCATCGCAGATACGTTCACGCATTGCCTTGCCTTCGTCTGTGTTCTGGGGAGCTGAAGTGAAGTCGAGAGTCACGCCGAGACCTTTGCAGACACGGTCAACAAAAATCGGCCAGAGTTCACCGATATCGCCGATAACGGGAATGCTGTTTTCAAGACGGGTGAATGCCGACATTTCCATGCGGAACGGAATTTTTGTGAGCTTTGTCTTGGGAAGACCTTCGTTGATGGCTTTCTGAATAAGCTCGCTCTGTTTGTTGAGGTCCCATGAACGCTTGAGGTTTTCGTCAAGGTCAAAACGGATAAGTGTTTTATCCTTGAGGCTGTATGTGGGCAGACCGTTCATTGAAGCCCAGATGCCGTGGCCCGTGTAGGTTTCGAAAGGACCGTCATGGATTTCCTGCGTAAGAGCAACTGCGGATTCAATAATAACATCTGCTTCGGAAAGCATTTTTGCAATGCGCTTGCAACGCTGGCTTACGGGGATACTGTCGGAAATGCACAGACCTACCTGACCGCCGCCGATAAGCTGGGGAACGCTGACGAGAACGGGAACGCCCTTGATTGCGCCCGCACCTATCATGGTGTTGGGGTCGGCACCCAGACCTGCAATATACTCAAAGCTTTCGCCGAGTGTCTGTGCAGCAACCATAACCTCTGTGGAAACCGTTTCATTGAAGTAGCCTACGGGATAAGCCATGTTGCCTGCTGCTTTGATGATAACCTTGCCCTCTGCCTTTTCGCAGATTGAAACGAGATCTTCATCGAGAGGAAGCTCTGAACGGATGCGTGCCCATTCATCATCGCTGAGCTGAGTGAGCTCATAGATGTTGCCGCGGCAACGGATGTTTTCGGGACATTTGTCGCCGAGAATGTCTGCGTCGAAACGCTTGACTCTGTCAAGAGTACCGCCCATTTCATGGGAGATAACGGCAGAGCTTGTTGTTACGCCGTCAATAAGACCTGCGTGGATAAGTGCGGCAATAAGAGTTGTGACGCCTTCGTGGAGGTTGGGTCCGCTGCCTATAACAGCCGCAACCTTGCCGCCGCGCTTTTTGACTTCGATAACCTTTTCGATTGCTGTATTCAAAAATTCTTTTGTTTCATCGGGAAGTGCCTGATAAAGCTGTTCAACCAGAGCCGGTGATGCCATAATTATTTCTCCTGTTCAAATTTAGTTGTTAAAGTTTTCAGATGAGTTTCTTGCCGAAGCAAGCATCATCATGGTCGAGCGATAAAAGAGTAAAATCATATTTTTTATAGAAATTTACTGCTTTCTCGTTTCTCGGTCCGCAGGTCAGGCAGACACCCCGAACTCCTTTTTTTGCAAGATGGTCACACAGAGTTTCGATAAGCCTGCCGCCCATACCCATTCTCTGATATTCGGGAAGGATATCGATATGGAAGTGAGCAGGATATTCGTCTTTGAATTTTTCCTGGCAGTTGTATGCCGTGGAAGCCCATTCATATCTGTCTTCGCCGAAGCTGTCTGAAAGGGGAAGATAGTCTTTGTCAAAAATTTCCTTGAAGCTGTCGAAGTTTTCGGCGCAGATTATGTAGCCCACGGTCTTGCCGTTATCATCGAGAACAAAGCAATTTTCCTGCTCATGTTCAATATAATAATTGCAGAATGTGTTGTGATAAAACTGCCCCGTCAAAAAATTCGGCACTTCTTCGGGACCGTCGCTGTTGTGACAAACAAAGTGCACTCCGGCACGGTCTTTTTCTTCATATTTCCTGATGGATATCATTAATACTCACCACCCTCAATCCGGTATAAAATTACATTATCATAAAAAATAAAAAAAGGCAAGAAAATAATGCTTGAAATTTTAATAATTTTGTGTATAGTAAAGATATACAGTTTTTTGGGGAGATTGATATGAAATTTAAGGACAGTTTCACAAAGTCGGCGGTAAAAGCTCTGACGGATGTTATTCTTTCAACCATGCCGGGAAAATTCTTCACAACGCAGGAAAATGCAAATAAATTCATGCTCACGGGCAACGGAAAATTTTCATCCGTTCCCGGAAGAAAGTGGACCTGCGGTTTCGGCAAGGCATCGTATACCCCTGACGATTACACAGACAAAACATATTATATTGCAGGCTACGACTCAAACAATCCCGTGAAGGGAGTGCTTGACGACCTGTATGCAAGAGCCGTTTATCTTGACGATAACAGAGGCGACGGCGGTGCTGTTTTCTGCGCGCTCGATTGCGTCGGCATCAGCAGAAAGGATATCAACGATATCAGAAAGCTTGTTCTCGAAAGCGGAATCTCCGTCAGAATCAAGTCAATCAACATTTCTTCAACCCATACGCACGCAGGAATTGATACCCAGGGTCTCTGGGGCGAAAAGCTCTATAAAAGCGGCAGAGACGAAGCGTTTATGAACAGTCTCAAAAAAGCGGCGGCTCAGGCTGTTGTTTCGGCTGTCGGGAACAGAAAAGACGGCAGGCTTTTTATGGGTCATACCGTTGTTGAGGATATGCAGGCAGATGTCAGAACGCCCGAAACCTACGACAAGAATCTCACAAGATTCCGTTTTTCGCCCGACGATGAATCAGGCGACATTTACATAGTCAATTTTGCTTCTCACGCAGAGCTTCTCGGAACAACATCGCTTGTCAGCGCCGATTTCCCTGCTTATCTCATAAGAGAAATTGAGGAAAAGGTGTCGGGTTCAGACGCCGTTTTCTTCAACGGTGCCGTAGGCGGTATGATTTCCGCAAAAGAAATAAAGAAGGTCTACAGGGATTCGATTGACTGCGAAGCATATATGAAAGGCTTCGGAAAGCAGTTGGGAGAAATCGCTCTTTCAATCAGCAACGAAACGGAGCTTAAACCCATTCTCAACATAAAGTCACGGGGTATCGCCGTTCCGGGTGACAACACGGTGCTTATCCTTGCAAGATATCTCGGGGTTCTCAACAACGATATCGGAAGAACGGAAAAGAGAAACAAGGTCTGCATTTATTCCGAAGTCGGTTATATGGAGCTGGGAGATAAGGATGTCGGCGTATTTCTTGTTCCGGGCGAGCTTTTCCCCGAGCTTTACAACGGAGAATTTCTTTCGGAAAAAGACAGCGCCAACCACAGAAAGGCGAGCTATAAAAAGGTGCTTTCCGATATGACGGACTGCAGGCACAAGTTTGTTATCGGTCTTTGCAACGATGAACTCGGCTATATTCTTGCAGAAAACGATTTTCTGCTCAACGAGGCTCTGCCTTATATCAACAAGGCAACCGACGATATGGACAGAGACCACTATGAGGAAACAAATTCAACAGGTCCCGAAACGGGAAAAATCATTCTCGATGAAATTGAAGGGCTGATTGAATCCGCAAAATAACCGAAAAATATTATTACATAAGGAGATGCAAAAATGAAAAGGCTTTCACGCTCAGTCATCGCAATGTTTCTTGTGTTCACAATGGTTTTCACGGTAAATGCATCGGCGCTGTCCGGATTCGGTGAAAACAAAAGTCCCATCCATGCCGTAACAGATATTCTCGGCGGAATTGTTGACGGCGCTATAGGTCTTCTCGGAATTCTGACTCCCACGCCCGACTATCCGACAGTTGAGGAATATTTTGCGGGCGAAAGCAAAAATTTCTATGAGGGAACCGAAAACTTTATCGATACTCCTGCTGACGGAGCAAAATGGTCGCTCGGCTTCGGCAAGGAAAGCGTTGTTCCCGATAATCTTCTTGACGGAAGCAAGGAATACTACACCGGCGGTTACTTTACTCAGAAGGTAAACGGTGTTTTTGATGACCAGAAAGCGGTTGCAATCGCTCTTAACGACGGCTCGGGCAGAGGCACAACCGTTTTTGCTTCAATTGACGGCATCGGAGTTGCAAACAGCGATGTCCGTGCAATCAGAGCTGCAGTTGAGAAAAAGCTTGAGGAAAACGGAATCAGAAGCGATATCAATGCCATCAACATAAATGCAACGCATTGTCATACGGTTATCGATACACAGGGCATCGGTCTTGATTTGCTGCTCAAGATTCTCAAGAGCTTTTTCGGCGGAGCAGACAGGTCGATTGACCATGAATTCCTTGAAATAATGATTGACCGCACCGCAGATGCAATCGTTGAGGCATATAAGAATATGGAAACGGGCTCGCTTTATTATTTTGAAACCGCAGGCATGGGCAAAGACGAGGAAAACGGTCTTTATCCCGAAGACGAATATCCGTATCTTGTCAACAAGAGATATTATACGGAAGGCTATCAGCATTTCTTTGCCTGCTTCAGATTTGTTCCCGACAACAAAGAGTCTGCAGGAACGATTTTTGCAAATATCGGTGCACATCCCACTGTTGTTGACGAATCAACAAAGCTTCTTTCCGCCGATTTCCCCGCATTCATGGAAGAAAAAATCAACGATGCAGGCATGAATTTCATGTTCATCCAGGGTGCTCAGGCTCCCGTTTCCGTTAACAAATGGGTGGATATGCCCGAAGAAACGGATAAAGAAGTTGATAAGGAAATCGCCGCAAATCCCACTGCGGAAGATTATAAAACAGCCATACTTCTCGGCTATGAGTATGCAAGGCTTGTGCTTGAAGCTCAGAACAACGCAAAAGAAGTTGAACCCATACTCAATGTCAGAATGACGGAATATGCAATGAAACTTGAAAAGGGTCTTTTCGGTTACGGTGCAACAGAAGGCTTTATCGGCACAACAACGGTTGAAGATTCTTCGAGCAAAACGGGCTATTCGATTATCACGGAAGCAGGCTATATAGAAATAGGCAAGGATATTGTTCTGCTTACGGCACCCGGCGAGATTGTTCCTCAGCTTATTTACGGAAAGGTTGTTTCCGCAGAGGAGTCCTACAGAGGAACGGAATGGACTCTTGAACCGACCGCAGAGCTTGTTCCCGAGGGAAAAACCGTTCTTGTTATGGGACTTTGCAATGATGCAACAGGCTATATCCTGCCCGATAACGACTACGCACACTTTATGACGGATGTAATCTGGGACATGGACGGCGCAGATAAGATTTTCGGAACCTATCACAGACATTATGAGGAAATGCTTTCAACAGGCAGCACGGCAGGTTCGGCAACCGTTACCGTTCTCAATGAGCTTGTAAAAAGCGAAAACCCCTAAACAGATAATCCGGCTGTCGGTTCTTTATTGTATCGGACCGACAGCTTTTTTAATAATCGGGAGGAAAGCTGCATGACCAAGGAAACCGCAAGACAGAAAGCGAAAGAATTAGTTGCAAAAATGACGGTTGAGGAAAAACTTTCCCAGCTTTTATATAATGCGCCTGCAATTGAAAGACTCGGCATTGACGAATATAACTGGTGGAACGAAAGCTCGCACGGCATTCACGGCGCAGGCACAACCACGGTTTTTCCCCACGCAATAGCAATGGCTTCAACCTTTGACCCCGACCTTGTGGGCGAGGTTGCCGACGTTATTTCAACCGAGGGCAGAGCAAAATACAATAAACACGTCAAATACGGCGATCACGATATCTTCAAGGGTCTGACCTTCTGGGCGCCCAATATCAACATTTTCCGCGACCCCCGTTGGGGCAGAGGTCAGGAAACCTTCGGCGAAGACCCCTTCCTTACGGCTGAACTCGGCGTTTCCTATATCAACGGAATTCAGGGCAGCGGCGAATTTTATAAAGCAACAGCCTGCTCAAAGCATTTTGCCGTTCATTCGGGTCCCGAAAAAACAAGACACGGATTTGATGCTGTTGTTGATATGCACGATTTGTGGGAAACCTATCTCCCTGCATTCGAAAAGACCGTAGAATCCGGAGTTGCAGGCGTTATGGGTGCATATAACAGAACAAACGGCGAACCCTGCTGCGCTCATTCATATCTTCTTGTTGATGTTCTTCGCAAGAAGTGGAACTTTGACGGCTATGTTGTTTCCGACTGCGGCGCACTCGGAGATATCTATAAATTCCATAAATTTGTTGAAACAAAAGCGGAAGCTGCAGCTGCTGCGCTCAAAAGCTCCTGCGACCTCAACTGCGGCGAAACCTATGATGCACTTATTGATGCATATGAACAGGATCTTGTGACGGAGGATGAAATCACCGCTGCTGCGGAAAGACTATTCACAATCCGTTATCTTCTCGGCGAATTTGAAGAAACAAGACCTTATTCCGATATCGGATTTGATAAGCTTGACTGCAAGGAACACAAGGAACTCAATCTTAAAACGGCAGAGCAATGCATCGTTCTGCTTGACAACAAGGATAACTTCCTTCCTCTCGATAAGAACACAGACAAAAAGATTGCCGTTGTCGGACCGAACTCCCTTTCGGTTACCGCACTTGAAGGCAACTATAACGGCTATGCTTCCGAATATGTGACCGTTGCCGACGGTATCCGCAGAGTGTTCAAGGATGCAAAAATCAGCGTTGAAAAGGGCTGTAACTACTGTGATGAATACCTCAACCATTGGAGTGGCTTCCAGAACATGATAAGCGACGGCGTTGCGGCGGCATCCGAAGCGGATATAACGATTCTTGCGCTCGGTCTTGACCAGTCAATCGAGGGAGAAGACACGGGATTTGACAATGACTACACCTCATGCGGAGATAAGCGCACACTCTGTCTTCCCGCAACTCAGCAGAAGCTTGCGGAAGCGGTCTGCGATGTGTGCGAGAATGTTGTTGTTGTTCTTCTCTGCGGAAGCTCAATCGATGTCGGCGAAAAGGTGAGAAATCATGCAAAGGCGGTTATTCACGCATGGTATCCCGGTTCAATGGGCGGACTTGCGCTTGCAAATATTCTTTCGGGCGAAGCAAATCCTTCGGCGAAGCTTCCCGTTACAATCTATAAAGGCGACCACGATATGCCCGATTTCGAGGACTACAGCATGAAGGGCAGGACCTACAGATATATCGACGGTGATGCGCTTTATCCCTTCGGATTCGGTCTTTCCTATACGGATTATAAATATGATAACGCAAAAATTGTTTCGGCAGACGGCGAAAAGATAACCGTCAGCGCAGAGGTTGAGAACGCAGGCGGTGTTGCAGGCAAGGAAATCATTCAGGTTTATGCAGCCTACACCGACAGCAGGGCAGCAACGCCTCATTGGCAGCTTTGCTCACTCAGATCCGTTCCTCTTGAAGCAGGCGAAAAGAAGGAAGTAACGCTTGATATCGACCGTTACTGGATAAAGGCGGTTACTGCAGA
>JAZSAH010000206.1:0-7913 GCA_045601745.1 Acutalibacteraceae bacterium | reverse complement strand
CGTCGGTTCAACAACTCTCAAGTGCGTTGCAATCGACAATGATAACAACATAAAATATAAAGCATACGAAAGACATTATTCAAAAATTGCCGAAAAAAGTGCTGAAATGCTTTCGGAAATAGTAAAGCTCAACCCCGAATTCGCAAATGCATCTCTTACCGTTTCGGGCTCTGCAGGTATGGGCTTTGCAAACGCACTCGGTCTTGATTTCATTCAGGAAGTTTATGCTTCAAGAATAAGTGTTTCAAGACTTCTTCCCGGAACAGATGCCGTTATTGAGCTTGGCGGTGAGGATGCAAAAATTCTTTTCTTCACAAACGGCGTTGAAGTCAGAATGAACGGTTCATGCGCAGGCGGAACTGGCGCATTTATCGACCAGATGGCTTCGCTTCTCAATGTTACACCCACCGACATGAACACTCTTGCGGAAAGCCACGAAAAGATTTATTCAATCGCTTCAAGATGCGGCGTTTTTGCAAAATCGGATATTCAGCCCCTTCTCAATCAGGGCGCAAGAAAGAACGATATTGCCGCAAGCATTTTCACTGCGGTTGTCAACCAGACCGTTGCAGGTCTTTCTCAGGGAAGAAAAATTGAAGGAAACGTTGTTTATCTCGGCGGACCTCTTTATTTCCTTTCACAGCTTCGTGAGGCTTTCGACAAGGGTCTCGGCGTAAAAGGTGTTTGCCCCGAAAACGGTCTTTATTTCGTTGCACTCGGCGCTGCATTTTCATCCGACGGAAATCCCATTGACATCAGGGAAGTTACCGAAAAAATCAAGAATGCAAAAGAAAGCGGCGAATATCTCGGCGCAACTCCTCTTTTCCTGAGCGAAAAAGAATATGAAGAATTTTCCTCACGCCATGCAAAGGCATCTGTTGAAGAAAACTGTCAGATCAAAAAAGGTGAGAAGGTCTGCATCGGTATTGACGCAGGTTCAACAACCGTCAAGGCAGTTGTAATCAACAAAGAAGGAAAAATCGTCTGCAGCAAATACACACCCAACAGCGGCGACCCCGTTTCACTTATCAGGGATTTCCTTGAATATTTCTATGAAAACTATCCCGATGCAGTTGTTGCATCAAGTGCCGTCACAGGTTACGGTGAAGATATCATAAAAAATGCTTTCGGCATTGATATCGGTCTTGTTGAAACCGTTGCTCATTTCACGGCGGCAAAGAAATTCAAGCCCGATGTTGACTTCATTATCGATATCGGCGGTCAGGACATCAAATGCTTCAAAATCAGAAATAACGCAATCGATAATATTTTCCTCAACGAAGCCTGTTCTTCGGGCTGCGGTTCGTTCCTTCAGACATTTGCCGCAGCATGGGGATACGGAATTGAAAAATTCTCAAAGCTCGGTCTTTTTGCAGACAGACCCGTTGACCTCGGTTCACGCTGCACTGTTTTCATGAACTCATCGGTCAAGCAGGCACAGAAAGACGGCGCATCAATCGAAAACATCTCCGCAGGTCTTTCAATCAGCGTTGTTAAAAACGCAATCTATAAAGTAATCAGAGCTGCAAGTGCAGATGAACTCGGAAAGAACATCGTTGTTCAGGGCGGAACCTTCCTTAATGATGCCGTTCTGCGTGCATTCGAACAGGAAATCGGCAGAAATGTTGTAAGACCCGTTATTTCAGGTATCATGGGTGCATACGGTGCAGCACTTTACGCTCTTGAAAGAATGCCCGAAAAGAGCACTATCATAACATCGGAGGAACTCAAGGTTTTTGAACATAAGGTAAAAGCAGTCACCTGCGGAAAATGCAGCAATAACTGCCGTCTTACGGTCAACACCTTCAGCTCTGGCAGAAGCTTCATCGGCGGAAACCGCTGCAGCAAGCCTCTTGCAAAATCAAACATCAACAGCGGCGACAATATGTTTGACTATAAGCGTGAGCTTCTTGCAGGCTATAAGCCCGTAACAGGCAAAAGACCCACAATAGGTCTTCCCATGGGTCTCAATATGTTTGAGCTTCTCCCCTTCTGGCATAAGTTCTTCACCGAGCTCGGTTTCGGCATTGCACTTTCACCCAAATCAACAAGAGACCTCTATGTTCTCGGTCAGCACACAATTCCTTCAGATACCGTATGCTACCCCGCAAAGCTTCTTCACGGTCATATCGAAGCTCTTCTTGACGAAGGCATTGAAAACATATTCTATCCCTGCATGACATATAACCTTGATGAAAATCTCGGTGACAACAACTATAACTGCCCCGTTGTTGCATATTATCCCGAAGTTATCCGTTCAAATGTCGGCAGACTCAAGGAAATCAACTTCATGAGCGATTATGTAGGTCTTCACAGACCCAAGGATTTCGTCAAAAAAATCCACGGAATTCTTACGGGATATTTCGGAGATATCAGCCTTTCCGAAGTCAAATCCGCAACAAAGAAAGCATATGATGAATATTATTCATACATGAACAAAATCCATGTCAAGGGTATGGAATATATGAAAAAGGCAAAAGAAAACGATAAACCCGTTATCGTTCTTTGCGGAAGACCCTACCACCTTGACGAAGAAATCAACCACGGCATTGATAAGCTCATCTGCGAATGCGGTGCAACGGTTATAACAGAAGACAGCGTCAGCCCTCTTGTTGAAAAATTCCCGACCACCGTTCTCAATCAGTGGACATATCATTCAAGACTTTATGCAGCTGCAAAATACGTTGCAAAATCAAATGACAAAGACCTCAATATTGTTCAGCTTGTTTCATTCGGATGCGGTGTTGACGCTATCACAACGGATGAAATGAGAACAATTCTTGAAAGAGACGATAAAATATACACCCAGATTAAAATAGACGAAATTTCCAACCCCGGCGCAGTTAAAATCAGACTCAGAAGTCTGTTTGCGGCAACAGGCAGATAAGGAGGCGTTAAGAATGAAAAAGAAAATCGATACCGACAGAGTTGAATTTACGAAGGATATGATGGATTACACTATCCTTGCACCCAATATGCTTGACATTCATTTTTCGCTTCTTATCAACGTTTTCGGTCAGTACGGCTATAAAGTTGAACTTCTCAAGAACGACGGAAGAACCGTTGTTGACGAAGGTCTCAAATATGTTCATAACGACACCTGCTACCCTGCCCTTCTCGTTATCGGTCAGCTTATTGATGCACTTAACACAGGCAAATACGACCCCGATAAGACAGCGCTTCTCATCACACAGTCGGGCGGCGGCTGCAGAGCTTCAAACTATATCCATCTTCTCAGAAAAGCATTAAAGAAATCGGGATATCCTCAGGTGCCCGTTATTTCGCTCAACCTTTCGGGTCTTGAGAAGAACAGCGGTTTCAAAATCAGACTTTCCATGGCACTCAAAATGCTTTCATGCGTTATTTACGGCGACCTCATCATGCTCCTCAAAAATCAGGTTGAGCCTTATGAAGTCAACGAAGGCGATGCAAAAAGACTTACTCAGAAATGGATTGACGATATCAGCGAAAACCTGAGCAAGGGCAAGGGTTACTCCTATTTTGAAATCAAGAAAACTCTTCCCGAAATCACAAAAACTTTTGCCGAAATTCCCGTTAAGGATATCAAAAAAACAAAAGTCGGCGTTGTCGGTGAAATCTATGTTAAGTATTCACCCCTCGCAAACAATCATCTTGAGGAATTCCTTTTCGAGCAGGGATGCGAGGTTATGGTGCCCGGTCTTCTCGGCTTCATCAATTTCAAAGTTGACAACAGACTCGAAGACATAAAACTCTACGGCGGCAATCCTTTCAAAAAAATCGCCATGAGAATTGCCATGTGGTATCTTGCAAACACGGAAAAATGCCTTAATGATGCCGCTGCTGCTTACGGAAAGTTCACCGTTCCCGCACCCTATGCACACATCAAGGAAATCTGCACCAAAATCATCGGACCCGGATGCAAGATGGGTGAAGGATGGCTTCTTACTGCCGAGATGATGGAGCTCATTGAAACTGGTTACGGCAACATCGTCTGCGCACAGCCCTTCGGCTGTCTTCCCAACCATATCGTAGGCAAGGGTATGATAAGAAAGCTCAAGGAAATGTATCCTCAGTCGAACATAGTTCCCATTGACTATGACCCCGGTGCAACAAAGGTTAATCAGGAAAACAGAATCCGCCTTATGCTTGCAGTTGCAAATGAAAACAAGGAAACCGCAGGTTCAATTAACTGATGCAGTTTTCTTTTGGAGGGTATTATTATGAACGAACCCAAAGCATATGTAAAATATCGTCCGAGACTTGACTGGCTTTTCAGAAAGCTTTTCAGACCTACCATTATCGGCGCTGAAAACATACCTGCCGAAGGAAGAATAATTCTTGCAGGCAACCATACTCATTTCATGGATTGCATTTCTGTTGCGGCTTCAACAAAAAGAGTTGTTCATTTCCTCGGAAAAAGCGAGCTTCTCGAACCGCCGTGGAAACCTTTCTTTGAGCCCTTCGGTCTTATTCCCGTTCACAGAGGTCAGAGAGATAAAGCTGCTCTTTCATCGGCAGTTGAGGTTCTTCTTGACGATAAGGTTATCGGCATTTTCCCCGAAGGAAAAGTAAAGCTCAAATCGGAAGCGCAGTATACCGTTACTCCGTTCAAATTCGGTGCGGTCAAAATGGCGTACACCACAGATTCAAAAATCGTTCCGTTTTCAATAACCGGAAAATATAAGATGTTCAGAAAGAGCATCAGAATTCAGTTTTTCGAACCGATTACTATTTCCGACGACCTTGAAACTGAAAACGAAAGACTCACAAGAATTGTTGCTCACGGAATAACGGATAAGCCCGTTTTTGTTGAACAAAAGTAAACTTTTACCTGATATCAAAGCAACCGTTTGTGTTGACATACGGTTGCTTTTTATTCTATAATTATAATGTAATAATATACAGTGGTGGTAAAATGAAAAATTTTGAAAAATCAAAAAAGCTTGATAATGTATGCTATGACATAAGAGGTCCGGTTATGGAAGAAGCAAACCGGATGGAAGCAAACGGAATGGAAATTCTCAAGCTCAACATCGGCAACCCTGCTCCTTTCGGATTCAATGCACCCGATGAAATCGTTGTTGACATGATTTATAACCTTCGCCATTCCGAGGGCTATTCCGAATCCAAGGGTCTTTTTGCGGCGAGAAAGGCAATCATGCAGTATTGCCAGCTCAAAGGAATTCCCAATGTGGGCGTTAACGATATTTATACGGGAAACGGCGTGAGCGAGCTTATCATGATGTCCATGCAGGGGCTTCTTGATACGGGCGATGAAATTCTTGTTCCCATGCCAGACTATCCTTTGTGGACTGCCGCTGTCACTCTTGCGGGCGGTAAAGCTGTTCATTATCTCTGCGACGAAAAGGCAGACTGGAATCCCGATATCGATGACATGAGAAAAAAGATAACGTCAAACACAAAGGGTATCGTTGTCATAAACCCCAACAACCCCACGGGAGCTCTTTATTCAAAGGATATTCTTGAGCAGATTGTTCAGCTTGCACGCGAAAACGGACTCATCCTTTTTGCAGATGAAATTTATGACCGTCTTGTGCTTGAAGGTGAAGAACACATCGCTCTTGCATCTCTCGCCCCCGATTTGCTGACCGTCAGCTTCAACGGACTTTCAAAATCGCATAAGGTTGCAGGCTACAGAAGCGGCTGGATGTGTCTTGCAGGCGAAAAGAGCCATGCAAAGGGATATATTGAAGGTCTTAATCTTCTCTCATCCATGCGTCTTTGCTCCAATGTTCCTGCGCAGAGTGTTATTCAGACTGCACTCGGCGGAATTCAGACGGGTGAAGCGCTTCTAAAGCCCGGCGGAAGAATGTATGAACAGAGAAATTATATTTATGAGGCGCTCAACAATATCCCCGGCATCAGTGCGGTAAAGCCCAAAGCGGCATTTTATATTTTCCCGAAGCTTGATACCGAAAAATTCAACATCACCGATGACCAGAAATTCACCCTCGACCTGCTCAGAGCGAAGAAAATTCTTCTGACCTGCGGAACGGGCTTCAATTGGAATAAGCCCGACCATTTCAGGGTTGTTTTCCTTCCTGAGCTCAGAGTTCTTGAAGATGCCATGGAAAAGCTCGCTGATTTCCTTGACGGATACAGACAATAAATATTAGGAAGTGACAATATGAAAAAGCCTCTCGGCGGTATTTCCGCAAATACTCTGAAAATCCTTGCCGTTATATTCATGGTGCTCGACCATATATGGGCAACCCTTGTTTCGGGAAATGACTGGATGACCTATCTCGGAAGACTCACCTTTCCGATTTTTGCCTTCCTCATTTCCGAAGGATTTATCCACACCTCAAACGTAAAGAAATACATTCTGCGGCTCCTCGGATTTGCGCTTGTTTCAGAAATACCCTTCAATCTTTTCTACGGCGGAAGCTGGTTTTATCCCTATCATCAGAACGTTATGTTCACCCTGCTTCTCGGTCTGCTTGCGATAGTTGTTGTCGATAAAGCAAGAAAAGAAAAAAACGCAAAAGCAATCATCAAAGCCGTTCTGCTTCTCATTCCGATTTCGCTCGGCGCATTTATCGGCTTCCCTGATTACGGCTTCTGGGGTTATCTGACAGTTATAATGTTTTATCTTTTCAGAGGCTTCCGTTTTGCGTGGATACTGCAGCTTGCAGGAATGATTCTGCTGCATTTTGTTCTTCCCGAAGGTCAGAATCTCATCGTTGAACTTTTCGGAAAAACATTTGAATTTCCGCTTCAGAGTTTTGCCGTTCTTGCACTTATTCCGATATGGCTTTATAACGGCAAAAAAGGAAAAGGCGGCAAAATCCTTCAATACGGATTCTACGCCTTCTATCCCGTGCATATGATAATTCTCTATTTAATCAGATATTTCTTCTTATAAAAAACGCAGGCTGTCTCGATGTGAGGCAGCCTGCAATTGTTTATTTGATTATGCGAAAATCATTGTGATAACTGTTGAGAAGATTTTTGTTGCTTCATTGAGAGCGAGAAGAACATCGCCGAGGAAAAGCATAAGACCTGCTGTAAATGTGTCGATTTCAGCATCTTCTGCGAAGTCTTTGTTATCAAGAGCAAACTGGCTGATTGTTACAAGCTCTGTTTCAAAGTTCCATGTATCGTTTTCCTTAACGGTAATCAGTCTGCAGCCTCTTACGATATCATTGCCGTATGAGTTGTAGGTTGCGCCGGGAGTGTTGATAATCTTGACACCGTCAACCTCTGTTATATAACTGTTGAGATGGTCATGACCTGACAATGTTGCAAGAACATCTCCGCGTTCAACCATTGCATCAAACTGACCTTCATTCTTTTCGCTGGGGCAAGGGAACTCAAAAAGGAAACCTTCCTGAATGTTCTGTGTCCTGGGGAAGAATGAATAAATCTTACCGTTTGCCTTGGGAGTGAGAACGCCGAGGTCAACTGCCGATTCAAAGAAAAGTGCGTCATAAACTTCGCCGACAACGATGTGCTGGAAAGCAAGCGAGGGAACCTTGCCGCCTGCCTGAGCTTCAAGAGCTGCGCTCTTGTCCTGATACCATTTTATCTGGTCTTCTCTTACGCAGTCATAGATTCCGAGGTCATTTCCGTTTTCATCAATATAATGTGAACCTGAGTCGAACATCCAGAGATTGAACTTAATCTTTGAGCCGTCTGAGCTCATAACGGGGAGATTATGTGTGGCTGTGCCATGAAGTTCGGGAACTTCGTCATAAGCAAGGCAGTATTCCTTGCCGTAAAGCTGATACATGGTCAGAAGCTCATCATTTTCAACACCCTGCTCACGGTCATGGTTACCGAAAACAAGGGTGAAATATGTTTTGTTGTCAACAAAAACCTTGCAGAGTTCTTCAATTGCAAGAGCTTTGGTATCTTTTTCACCTACTGTATTGTCGCCGCCGAGAACAACGATATCGGGCTGATACTCT
>JAZSAH010000205.1:0-7657 GCA_045601745.1 Acutalibacteraceae bacterium | reverse complement strand
TGCAAGGTTTATTGCACGGCGGAGATTCGTGTCGGATAATAATTCGCTTTCCGAATTGATGCCGAGATAAACAAAATTGTTTATTCCCATATCAACCGTTTTTGCATTTATTCTCAGATAGCTTCCGCTTGAAAGGTCATTATAATAAAATCCCGTGTTACCGATTTCAAGACTGCTTTCGATTGAACTGCTGTCTCTGACGGGGACAAGCATGATGGTTTTTATTGCAGGATTGAAATCCGATTTGTTTGTGTTAACGATAAGATATGTTGATTCTCCCGAAATCTGAGGAACATATCTGCCCGAGCCTATGGGAAGCTCACCTTCGGAGCCGTTTTTGACTATAGGGAATGTCAGGCATGAAAGCGCATAGGGGTCGGGAGTTTCGAGGGTGAAAACAAGCATATTGCTTGAAGAAACGCTTGCCTGAACGAAATTGCGCAGTCTTGTGCTGTAGTTGGGAGAATATCTTGCCTGCTCAAAAGAATAAACAACATCGTTTGATGTTATCGGTGTTCCGTCGGAAAAAACAGCCGTGTTAAGCGTTATGTTGACTGTTTTACCGCTGACAATGGAGCTTTTTGCAATAACGGGAACGGGTTCATAGCTTTCGCTGAGTTTATAAAGACCGTCATAAACAAGCCCCATAATCTGAATGTTTGCGGACATTGAAGAAGTGAACGGGTCGAGCATATCAGCTTTTGAATATGCAAGCTTGAGAGTTCCTTCTTTTTTGTCGCTGATGTCAGAAACGCCGACGGGTTCATCGCCCGTCACGGGTTTGGTTTTGTCACAGCCGTTGAACACGGTCAGTATAAGTGACACAGCCAATATTAAAACTGCAATTTTTTTCATTTTGCTCACCTTGTCAAATCAAGAATTATTTTTCCTGCCATAATCAATCCTGCAACGGGAGGAACAAAAGGCAGACTGCCCGGAGTTTGTCTTTTACCGCTGTCTTCGTCTGTCTGCGTGGGCTTTACGGGTGTTTCGGGAGACCAGACAACATTCAGCTTTTTAATGCCTCTTTTTTTCAGTTCCGTTCTCATAACTCTGCAAAGAGGACATCCGTTTGTTTTGTATATATCCGAAACGGTGAATTGCGTGGAGTCGAGTTTGTTGCCCGTACCCATGCATGATATCATCGGAATGCCGTATTCCTGCGCTTTGACAGCCAGAATGATTTTTGCGCTGACTGTATCTATCGCATCGGCAATATAATCATAGCTTTCAAGAGTGAATTCATCGGCATTTTCAGGAAGACAGAATTTTTGCAGAGCCGTTATTTCACACGAGGGATTGATATCAAGAATTCTTTCTTTTATAACATCAACCTTCGGTCTGCCGACGGTTGAATGAAGTGCACAAAGCTGACGGTTGATATTCGTGACTGAAACAACATCGTTATCAACTATTGTGATTTTTCCGACGCCTGCTCTTGCAAGTGCCTCTGCCGTGTATGAGCCGACACCGCCCAGTCCGAAAAGAATAACGCTCTTTCGGGAAAGAATATCTGTTGAGTTGCCGCCGAGAATCATTTCCGACCTGAGAAACTGCGAATGCTCCATAAACTACCTCTTGAATATAATTATACATATTAATAATACAACAAAACACTGCATATTGTAAACTGTATTTTAAAAATTAGATAATATTTTTTGAAAAATAAAACGCTCTTTGCGGTATTGCTGCCGTAAAGAGCGTTGATTGTTTATTGAGCGTTATACATAAGGAATATCGCTTTTTCGCCGTCGGGAAGATTTATTGTCAGCCCTTCGTTCATGAGTTCTTCACCCGTTACGGTATGAATCTTTTCGGGGTTGTCGATATCATAAACATTGTATGTCTTTGAAGGAACAAGACCGTTGAACTTAATATTATATTCTTTGTCGGTTACCTCGGATCTCTTATAAATAAGCGCCGTGCCTGCAAGTCCGTCATGAGTTGAATACTGCATGGCGTGCATCTCATCTTTGTCAAAGCTTCCGAAATCAAGGGGATAGTATCTTCCTGCCATCATTTCCCTCTGTTCTTTACAGAAGCTGAAATCGGGATGGGTGTTTGAAAAGAAATCCATGAGCATGAGAGGCATGGCTGCCGATCTTGAGGAGTATTCGTTTATCATATAGAGAGATGATCCCGAAATGGGAAGCCAGAACGAAATGCCGTAGGTGTGTGACTGGGTTGCTTCAAAAAGATTATAATGAAATGAGCAGTTATAATCGCTTCTCCAGAACGGAATGCTGCGGAAAGTCATTTCGAGGTCAAGCCGTTTACCGCCCGAAGCGCAGTTGTCAATTATAAGTCCGTCGATGTTTTCGGTGAGATAATCAAGGAATCTGTAGAGATTTGTGACATAGTGGTTTTCACAGATGCCCGTTCTGCCGTCATAGAATTCTTTGTCGGCATTCTGCCAGTATCCGAGGGGAGCAAAGTTGAAGTCCTGACGGTAAACGGTGATACCGTTCTCTTTCATGGAATTCAGCAAATATTCACAGTAATAGTTGAATGCTTCTTCGTTTGCAAGGTTCCACATTATATTATCTTCGCCGATGTCTATAAGCCATCCTTCATGCTGTGAACCGATATCATGGAACTGTGTGCCGGGATAAACTCTTTCGGGTTCATACCAGAGAACATGACCGAGTCCTTTTTCTTTTGCATAATCCGAAAGCTCGGATATGCCGTTGTCATATCTTGAAGTGTCAACAGTCCAGTTGCCTACGCCGTCGTGCCAGCCTTCATTATATTCATACCAGCCCGCATCCATCCAGAATGCATCTGTATTGGCGTAAACCGAATCATCTATGCCGTCAAGGATTTCGATGATTTCATCGGAGGTTCTTGTTGACATAGGACCGGCAACCTCCATGACGGTATAAACATTCTTTGTCACGTTTTCGGGATAAACGCAGTCGTTAATCCATTTTCTGAAAAGATTGAAGCCCTTAAGAGGATTTGAGTTTTCGTAGAAGCTGAGCGAAACAAGCGGTGAGCGAACCTCTTCTCCGGGAAGAAGATATGCTTCAAAATGCTCCTGCTTAACGGTGATGTCCGTTGAACCCTCCGTTTCGGAAAGAGTGGCAGCCCACTGACCTGTCCAGCCTATTCCGAGAATCATTCCGCCCTTTTCGCCGTTAATGTTGAAATATGGAAGATATTTTTCCGTGGGTTTGCCTTCGCTGCCCGAGAATGTTCTTGCTGATGAGGTCAGATCTTTTCTGATAAGAGAGAAGTCGCTTGCAGCAGTATCGCTGCCCATTGAATAATAAACTTCTGCATCGCCCGTTGAGAATGAGTAATCAAGCGCATGGAAATCGCTGATGATACCCGAATTGTCATTGCCCGTGTTCTTGATATAAACAGTCCATTGGCAGGTTGCGTTTTCATGGTATACGGATGCTCTGACCGTTACTTCAAGCCCTTTTTCTTTATTGGCAAAAGCGATTTCTTCGGCTCTTTCGTTGCTGCTGTTTTCATAATCTTCAAGCGTGGGCAGTCTTTCCCATTCATCGGGATTGAATTCTTCCCCGTCAACCTTGAAAGTGAAAGGATAGTCATTGCTTTTTATAAAATTATCGCTGAACCATTTCGAAGACCTGTTCTTTTCTTCATCGGTTATATTCATTTCTTCGGCGGTCACCGTGCCGAATTCTATATCCTTTTTATATTCAAGTGCTTTTATATTATCACGGTTGAACACATAAACACCGCCGCATGAAACAACAAAGAAAATAACCGCAAAAATTATGTTGGCGATTTTGTGAATATTCTTTGCTCTCAGAATAAAAGCGACAAGAAGAAGAACTGCGGATAATGCAAAAACAACGGTGAATGTTTTGATGATAACGATGCCGTTGTCAGTAGCCGCTGTGTTGAGCTTTGCGTTGAAACCCCATATCAGTCCCTGAAAAAGACCGTTGCCTGCAAAAAAAGCAATCAGCTTCGGAATCCAATTCGCCTGTTTGAACACGGACTGAACAAACATTATCAAAAACCAGCCCAGCGCCGAACCCGAAAGAACTGTATAGAGATGAACATCAGGGTTGCTGTCTTTACCGTAGAATATGTACCAGAGTGAGTATGCCGCATAGATGAGGAGCCCGAGAAATACGGTTGTGACGGCAAACCCGGCAATGCTTTTCTTTTTTTCTTTTGTCATATGCTTATATCATCTCCGTTGGTTTTATATCTTGCAATCAGTTTACCATAAAAAAACAACCAAAACAAGAGTTAAAAACTTTTAAAGATAAATTCAATTAGTGCCTTGTGAAATTTATGATTGTATGATATAATAACAAAATCGATGAAAAATGAAGGAGAATGAATATATATGAAACTCGGTATTGTCGGTTTGCCCAATGTCGGTAAAAGCACTCTTTTCAATGCAATAACAAACGCAGGCGCACAGTCTGCGAACTATGCTTTCTGCACAATCGAGCCCAATGTCGGCGTTGTTTCCGTTCCCGATGAAAGACTCGATAAGCTTGCAGAGCTTTATAATCCCGTGAAAATCACTCCCGCATTCATAGAATTCGTTGATATTGCAGGTCTTGTAAGAGGTGCATCGAAGGGTGAGGGTCTCGGTAACAAATTCCTTTCCCATATCCGTGAGGTTGATGCGATTATCCATGTTGTCCGTTGCTTTGAGGATGATGATATCGTTCATGTTGATGCAACCATCGACCCTGAAAGAGATATTGAAACAATCAACCTTGAGCTTATTCTTTCGGATATCGAAATGGTTGAAAGAAGAATTGACCGTGTAACCAAGGCTCTCAAGGGCGACAAGACCCTTGCTTCCGAGCTAGAATTTCTCAAGAAGCTTCAGCAGGCTCTTGAAGATAATATCCCTGCAAGAAATCTTGATTGCGATGAAAACGAGAAGGCATGGCTTGCCGAAATCGCACTTCTTACCGCAAAACCCGTTATCTATGCCTGCAACATGAGTGAAAACGACTTTGCAGGCGGTCTTGATTCGAATATGCACTATAAAAAGGTTTGTGAAATCGCCGAAGCTGAAGGAAGCGAAGTTCTTCCCATCTGTGCAGAGCTTGAAGCTCAGATTGCTTCTCTCGAACCCGAAGAAAAGGAAATGTTCCTTGAAGAACTCGGCGTTGAGTCGGGCGGTCTTGACCTTCTTGTCAAAAAGAGCTACGCTCTCCTCGGACTTATTTCATATCTTACGGCAGGTCAGCCCGAAGTCAGAGCTTGGACAATCACAAACGGCACAAAAGCTCCCCAGGCTGCAGGCAAGATTCACAGCGACTTTGAAAGAGGCTTTATCAGAGCAGAGGTTATTGCTTATGAGGACCTTATTGAGCTCGGTTCAATTGCTGCCGCAAAGGAAAAGGGTCTTGTGCGCAGTGAAGGCAAGGAATATGTTATGAAAGACGGCGATGTTGTTCTTTTCCGTTTTAATGTATAATATCGTTAATAAATTACGCTCCCTGTGGAAAAATATCCGCAGGGAGTGATTTTTTGTTTAAAAGAGCATTTGCTGTTTTTATATTGCTTTGCGCCGCAATGACGGGACTCAGCCTGAGAATTATTGATATTTCAACGAAAACTGTTCGGGCAGGGGGCTCTGTTTCAACAAAATCAATTGACCTTGCAACGGTGAAAGGCACAATTTATGACTGTGAATTCCGACCGATTACAAACGCCGGAACCGAAATATATGTTGCCGCAAAACCTTCCGACAGAGCAATTGCGCAGCTGAGAAAAGTTCTGAGCAATAAAGTTTTTGAGTCGGTAAAAGAAAGAATGTCCAGGGGAAAACCGATTGCCGTAAAATCGGATAAAGCAGTCGTAAATTCGGATGATGTAATAACGGTTTATGTTCCGAAGCGTTATGACAACAGCTCATTTGCCTGCCATGTTATCGGCTATACCGACGGAGAAAACAACGGAGTAAGCGGAATTGAAAAGGCATATAACGAACTGTTGTCAAGCGATATAAAAACACCGAGGGTCAGATTTTCGGCAGATGCAAACGGCAGAACAATGCTTGGTGAAGCAATAACCGTTGAAGAAAATGAGTTGCCCGTAACGGGTGTTGTTCTGACAATAGACAAGGATATTCAGGAGATAACCGAAGCTGCGCTTGATAAATCAGGTGCATTATGTGCTGCAGCAATTGTTATGGATGTTGAAAGCGGAGCGATAAAAGCCTGCGTTTCAAGACCTGCGTTTGACAGAAACAATCTTGCCGAAGCGTTGAAAAATGAAAATTCGCCGCTTATAAACAGAGCTTTTCTTCCTTTCAGCGTCGGCTCTGTTTTCAAACCCGTTGTTGCTGTTGCCGCACTTGAAAACGGAACTGACGGCAGCTTTGAATATAACTGCACGGGGAATGTGACTTATAACGGTGTAACATTCAACTGCCATAAGAGAGACGGTCACGGAATTCTTGATATGGAGGGTGCGCTTGCAAATTCCTGTAACACCTATTTCATCGCCCTTGCGCATGAAACGGGTGCAGACAATATAGTTGAAACTGCGGAAAAATTCGGCTTCGGAAAACCGACATCATTTGCCGAGGGAATAAAATCCGCATCGGGATATCTTCCGGAAGAAAAAGAGCTCGATTCAAAAGCTGCGCTTGCAAACCTTTCATTCGGTCAGGGCTCGCTTCTTGCAACTCCCGTTCAGATATGCTCAATGATGTCGGCGATTGCAAACGGAGGAACAGAAGTTAAACCCTATCTCGTTGAAGGAGAAATAAGCTTGAATGGTGAATTTATAAAAACGGCAGGGTATAAACCGAAAAGAAAAATTGTTTCTGAGGAAACGGTGAGATTGCTCAAAAAATATCTGCGCAGCGTTGTCACAGACGGAAGCGGTAAAAATGCGGGGAGTGAGTATTTCGGAGTGTCGGGTAAAACGGCAACGGCGCAGACGGGTAAAACCGAAAACGGAAATGAAATCTGTAATTCATGGTTTGCAGGGTATTTTCCGTCGGACAATCCCGGGTATGCAATTGTTATTATGAAAGAAAACGGAGAAGGGGGCTCGGTAAGCTGTGCGCCTGTTTTCAGAGAAATAGCGGAAACAATTTATCATATCGGAAAATAAAAAAGCAACGGAACAGACTGCAAATTCCGCCGATATAAAATGCCGAAAAAGAACAAAGAAACGCATTTGAACCGGTAAAAAAATAATTTAAAAAAATTTCAAAAAAAGGCTTGACATTATGATTTTACTTTGCTATAATAGGCAACGTTCCGAGCGAACAAAATCGGAAATGCGAGAGTGGCGGAATAGGCAGACGCGCACGTTTGAGGGGCGTGTGGTAATCCCGTACGGGTTCAAGTCCCGTCTCTCGCACCAGAGAGGATTCCGCAAGGAGTCCTCTTTTGCTTTATGCGGAATAAGCGAAAAGCTCCGCCTCGGTTTCCCTGCCGTGTAAAATTTAAGGGAACAAATGCGGATATGGCGGAATTGGCAGACGCGTTAGATTCAGGTTCTAATGGGCGCAAGTTCGTGCAGGTTCAAGTCCTGTTATCCGCACCATACAGTATAAATCCGAACCTTATGCCAATCGGCGAAGGGTTCGGATTTGTTCTTTTTCTGAACGGTTTATAAAATGAAAAATGAGGGTAGTTTTATCGGCTACCCTCATTTTACGTTGGTTTATTCTGATTGTTCAGTCTTC
>JAZSAH010000204.1:0-2728 GCA_045601745.1 Acutalibacteraceae bacterium | reverse complement strand
ACAGGAACTTGCTATTACCACGCAGAACGGTTATAGAGTAAATCTCGAAAACCATGTGTATCCTGCAATTGGCAATATAAAGGTGCAGAAGCTCACTCCAGTTCAGTTGCAAATGTTCTATGATGACCTGAAAAAGAAAGGCTTGTCGCCACGCTCAATTAGATATATCCATACCACATTGCATACCGCTTTGAAATTTGCAATGAGAATGGGTGTAGTTGGCAGAAACGTAACTGAATTTGTAAGTCCCCCTAAAGGCGAGAAGTTCAAGCCTGATATATACAATGAGGCAGAAGTCCTTGAACTATTGAATTGTTGCAAAGGCACTCAGTTTGAAGTACCTATAACTCTTGCAGTTGGCATGGGTATGCGTAAAGGTGAAGTATTCGGTTTGCAATGGAAAGATATAGATTTCTCAGATAACACACTTCATGTATGTCATAATTTGACCTGTGTTAAAGGAAAGAAAATTATAGGTAAGCCCAAGACTGAATCGAGTGACAGAAAGATTTTGATGCCTGATTACGTTGTAACGATGCTCAAGAAACATAAGATTGAGCAAGCAAAGAATCGTCTTAAACTCGGTAGAGCATATCAGGATAATGACCTTGTTTTTTGCTATGATGATGGAACTCCCAGAAGTACAAACGGCTTTTCAAAAAGATTTTCTGACTTCTTAGAAAAGAACGGATTAAGACACATTCGCTTTCATGACCTAAGACATATCAATGCAACTCTGATGTTACAGTATGGAGTACCTGCAAAGATTGCATCGGAAAGATTGGGTCACTCAACCATTCAGACAACCATGAATATCTATTCCCATGTAACAGTTGAAATGCAGAAAGACACCGTAAACATTTTTGACAATAACATCTTCTCCAAAGTGGCAGAAGGATAAGCGAAAGCGGCAACAGTTTTGATGGCTGTTGTCGTTTTTTTCTCATTTGCCCGATAAGATGGAAAATCGTCAGAAAAACAGATTTTTGACATTTTGATTACATTAGGTCGTAGTTTGCTTTTTAGAGCGTTTTTGGTGCGTTTTCGCTTGCAATAGGGCAATATCTACAACAATTAATGAGGTCGCCCTTATGTCGACGGTAGTTGGAATGGTCAATCTCGTTTACAGGGCTTGGTCGACGAAGTTTTAACATCTCTTTCAATGGTTTCAATAGGGTTGAGTATCTGAAAGTTGTTTCGATATTTAACCCTGAAATCATTTTCAGTTTGGTCGACGAAAAGTCGACGGAGGGAGTTGGATATTTTATGATTTCGGGCAAAGAATATTTAAAATTGGCGATATGAAAATTGAAATATTAAACACCGAAATCCCTTGTAAATCAAGGACTATATCGCTTTTTCTTATATGTTGGAAATCGTGTAACGGGCTATAACCTGTTCGAGGGTTCGAATCCCTTGCTCTCCGCCAGAACCCCATAGAAGTAATAGCTTCTGTGGGGTTTGTCTTATGCTTTCACCCACCGCAAAATATACTCAAACCCCACTTTCGACGACCAAAAGACGACGATACACCGAGCATAAATAAACCTATGGTCGTCAAGAACTTCTGTCATTGTCGGCAGATGATGTTTTCGTAGTGGATTTTTTGATATAAGTATGGTATAATTCAACTCGACAAATAAGAATTTGTCGAGTTAATTCTTTGGAGGTTTTTATGGCTTTTTTATTGGTTGTTATATATATTGCATTTATAGGTCTCGGAATTCCTGATTCGCTTATCGGCTCTGCATGGCCTGTCATACATACAGAACTGAATATTCCCGTTGAAGCGGTAAGCATTATAACATTTCTCATTTCGGGATGTACCGTGTTATCAAGTATGTTCAGCGCAAGAATACTCAATAAAATGGGAACCGCAAAGGTTACTGCTTTCAGCACGGCTATGACTGCGGCTTCATTGATCGGCTTTTCATTTGCACCGTCTTTTTTGTTTATGATTCCGCTTGCCGTTGTTCTCGGTCTCGGCGCAGGCGCGATTGATTCGGGACTTAACAATTATGTTGCTCTGCATTTTAAAGCAAGCCACATGAATTTCCTGCATTGTTTTTACGGTGTGGGAGTATCTCTCAGTCCTTATCTTATGTCGCAGGCATTAAGTAACATTGGCTGGCGCGGTGGTTACCGCTATGCGTTTTACGTTCAGGCGGCTATCGCAACATTGCTCATTATCTCCGTTCCGCTTTGGAAAAAGACCTCTTCCTCCGAAGAAACAGAAGAAGAAAAAGAGATAAGCATTACTCTTTTACAGATGGCAAAAAAGTCGGATGTTCGGCTTGTGTGGATAATTATGCTTGCTACAAATGCAATCGAATATGCCTGCGGAGTATGGGGAAGCACATATCTTGTTTCGGAAAAAGGATTTGAGGCAGAATACGGTGCACTTGCGTTGACAGTCTATTATGTCGGAATGTCAATAGGACGTTTCGTTTCGGGCTTGCTTTCATCTAAAATAAGCACATGGAAACGCATAGGTATCGGCACAATAATTCTCGCCCCTGCAATTGCAATTATGCTTCTTCCCTTGCACGGTGCGGTTACCGTTGCAGGTTTATTTCTTGTAGGCTTGGGCAACGGCTCAATCTACCCGAATATGATACACCTTACACCTCACAATTTCGGCAAAGAAGTTTCACAATCGATTATGGGCTCACAGATAGCATTCGCTTACATCGGCGTTATGCTTGCACCGCCTGCGGTCAGCCTGATA
>JAZSAH010000203.1:0-4932 GCA_045601745.1 Acutalibacteraceae bacterium | reverse complement strand
TGTGCAATACCAGCGAGTTCTTCGGGATTGTAATCACCGCCCCCGCCCCCACCGCCGAGAGTGAACGCCGGACGGATAATGATGGGATACCCGATTTTATCTGCGATTGCAAGAGCGGTTTCAACATCGTTTGCTATTTCGGAAGGAATAACAGGCTGATTGATCGACTCCATTGTGTCACGGAACATCTTTCTGTCTTCAGCCTTATCAATTCCCTCAGCGTTGGTACCGAGAAGCTTTACGCCCTGGCTTTCGAGATAGCCGTCTTTGCTCAGCTGCATGGCAATTGTGAGACCTGTCTGACCGCCGAGACCGGCAAGAAGGCTGTCAGGCTTTTCTTTTTCTATAATTCTTTTAACGGTATCGGCAGTAAGTGGCTCGAGATAAATTTCATCTGCAAGAGCCTTATCTGTCATAATGGTTGCGGGATTGGAGTTGACAAGAACAACGTCGAGTCCTTTTTCTTTAAGAACACGGCAAGCCTGAGTTCCTGCATAGTCAAATTCGGCAGCCTGTCCGATAACAATGGGACCTGAACCGATAACCATTACTTTTTTGATATCTTTATTGATTGGCATAAAATAACCCCCTTGATTGCTGTCAGTCTTTAAGAAGCTTTACGAGAACTGCTTTCTGAGCATGAAGTCTGTTTTCAGCTTCTTCAAAAATTTCCTTTGCGTGTTCTTCAAATACCTTTGCGGTTATTTCTTCTTCTCTGTGAGCAGGAAGGCAGTGAAGAACCATTGCATCAGGTTTTGCAACAGCCATAAGACTGTCATTTATCTGATATCCTGCAAAGATTTTCTTTCTTCTTTCCGCTTCACTTTCCTGACCCATGGATGCCCATACGTCGGTATAAAGCACATCGGCATCCTTTGCTGCTTCATATATATCGGAAGTGCAGGTGAAGTCACCGTTCTTTGAAGCCCATTCGATAATTTCAGAATCGGGTTTATGGCTGTCAGGGCAGCCGATGCTTACCGACATACCCATCTTGATACCGCCGACGATAAGCGAGTTTGCCATGTTATTGCCGTCGCCGATATAGCAAAGCTTATGACCTTTGATTGATCCTTTGAATTCACGGATTGTCATGAGGTCTGCAAGAACCTGACAAGGATGGCAATAATCGGTCAGACCATTTATGATGGGAATTGAACCGTAATCGGCGAGAGTTTCAACGTCGCTCTGTTTATATGTTCTTATCATGATTCCGTCAAGATATCCGGAAAGAACTCTTGCGGTGTCTTCAACGGGTTCACCTCTGCCGAGCTGAATATCATTTGAACTGAGGAAAAGGGCTGTGCCGCCGAGGTCATACATACCCACTTCAAAAGAAACTCTTGTTCGTGTTGATGATTTAGTGAATATCATTCCGAGAGTTTTGCCTTTGAGATGATGATGCTCTATTCCGTTTCTTTTTTCGTATTTGAGCTGATCTGCGAGATTAAGTATTTCATTAATCTCTTCAGGGCTCAGGTCCATAAGCTTTAGTAAATGCTTCATATATTCCTCCAAGTATTAAAATATACATCTTATCTGAATAATTATACACCATACAACTAACACAGTCAATGTTAAACAGTATATATATGCACATAAAATACAAGTTTGTTTAGTGCAAAATAACAATATCCAGCCTTATCTAATATAATATAACATATATTTATTACATTTTAAAGTATATTTTCAAATTTTTTCAAAAAAATCCACCCTCGATGTGAGGGTGGATAAATCAATCATCCGAAAGCTCTGACAAGGTCATCGATTTTGACATAAACTAAACCGACGAATTCAACCACTTTATAAAGAAGTCTGTGAATAACACTGCCGATATTTTTGTCTTTACGTTCCGATGTTGTTCTCTCGATGGTGATGCTGTCAAGAAGCTGACTGTTATCACCGCGTCTTGTTTCAACGATCATCTTATTTCCTTCGAATTCGAGCGTTGTGTATGTTGTGACATCGTTTTCGATAAAGCTGTACGCAAGATGCTCTGCTTCATAATCCATTATTACTTTTTCACAAACTGAATTCGAGTTAAGATAAACTATTCCCTCCGGATCTGTATATGTTTTTCCGCTTTCCGCTTTCTGAACTACCTTGCCGAGTTCCATGAAATGCGAGCGACCCTGGGAATGAGTATGACCGGTTATAACAAAATCCAGATCGTATGATTCAAAAATCGGAGTAAATATCGTTGAAAGAAGAAGCTCCGTTTCAAGATCGCCGATTGAATCGCCTGCACCGTAGATACCGTGGTGAACAACGCCGATTCTCCACTTTGCATCTTCGTTAAGCGATACAGCCTCTTTTGTCATAGCCATATGGTCCGGAGCGTTGCCCGATGTTGAAGCATAGAAAAGATAGAGAACATCTCCGTATCTGAACCAGAAATCTCTGTCAAATCCTTTAAAATGCTTGCCGTAATATTCGTTGGGCATATTTGTGTAGTAATTATATTTTGTTCCCTTTTTATCGTGATTACCGATAGCAAGAGCCACCGGAAGGCTTCTCAACGCTTCGGGCATGAGCAAAGTCTGCCATTCGGAATCGGTTGAACCTGTTGAAGTGTTATCACCGGGTGAAACGAGATAGCTGATATCGGGATTCTGAGAGAGTGCTTCGGCAAGAACGTTGTTCCAGTTAAATCCTATATCGCTCTGAGTATCGCAGTCTGTTCTCGTATCTTCGGCAATCTGAATATCACCGACAACAAGAACTTTGTGGTTAGTGAAAGATTTTGTTTCGTATTTGTATATTTTGCTCCAATCAGAACCTGTATACCACTGATAAAAATATGCTGTATTTTCTTTAAGGTCTGTAATTGTAACTCTGCATATAACCTGGGTATCATTATCGGCTGCTGTAGCTTTTCCGGTGAATTCTTTGAAATCGGACATATCCGAATTAACGGAAAGTCTGACTGCAGGATTTGCTGTTGTTTTTTCGGAATGCCAGCAAAGGCTGACTTCAGTTTCATCAGCACCTACGCAAAGAGTCGGAAGATCATTATAAGGATAATTAGCGCTGTAAAAAGCATTCCATTCATCCCTTGAGAGTTTCGGAGCATTAAAGTCTGCAGAAGCGGTCAAAGCTGTTGAAAGTATCATGGTCAAAATTAGAATCAATGAAATTATTTTCTTCATCTTTATCTCCTGTTTAATTTTTGGCAGGGCAATGATTTGTTGCAACAACATCAACGCCGGTATCGAGGATATTTTTTATGAGCACATCACCGAGTTTAACGGGTGCATCGACAGAAGCATTGTTGATAGCTTTCATGCAATCCATGATTTTATCCTTGGGGAGTGAGCCTGCGGATTTGCAGGGTACAACATTGTAAATTCCGCCGTTTACTCTGACTGTTGTAGCAAGACTTCTGACGGGATTTGTGCATTCAGCTCTGGCATATGCATCACCCCTCTTGCAGGTGTTGCCGGAAATTGAAAGAATTTCACCGTTATCGGCAATATCAACCGTTATGCCGCAACCCATCGGGCAGGCTACACAAATAATATTTTTCTGCATAAATCAAACCTCCACCGAAATTTCGATTTTGCCGCCTTCGGCAAAATTCTTGAGCATTTCGTTCTTGATAAGAACATCTTCCATTTCACCGGGTGCAAGTCGGGGTCTTTTGCGGGAAATAATTTCTTCACCGTTATATTTAACAACAATTTTAGCGTTTTTATATACTTGTCCGACTCTGAAATAAAGTTTAACATCGCTGTCGTTCTTGATATTTACTTTTTGCGGAACAATATATCGTACACCGCCGACGCCTTTGGTTTCGATGTATTCGGCATTATCAGACTTTCCGAGAACATACTTTGCGGCACCTTCGCCTGCAGTCTGACTTTCAAGGGTTACATAGTCAACCAGGTCATGAACATGAAGAACATTTCCGCAAGCAAAAACTCCTTTGCGGGATGTTTCTCTGTATTCATCAACTACAGCGCCGTTTGTTATGGGGTCGAGTTCAATTCCGACAGCTCTTGTAAGCTCGTTTTCGGGAATGAGACCAACGGAAAGAAGGAGCGTATCGCATTCAATAAAACGCTCGGTTTCTTTGATGGGTCTGCGGTTTTCGTCAACATCAGCAATCGTAACACCGGTTATTCTGCCGTTGCCGTGAATATCAACAACGGTGCAGCTGAGATAAAGAGGAATGTTGAAATCATCAAGGCACTGAACAATATTTCTTGTAAGACCGCTTGAATAGGGCATGAGTTCGCAAACGCATTTCACTTCTGCGCCTTCAAGAGTCATTCTTCGCGCCATTATAAGACCAATATCGCCCGAGCCGAGAATTACAACCTTTTTACCGGGCATATATCCGTCAATGTTAACATATTTCTGCGCTGTACCGGCACTCATAACACCGGAAGCTCTTGTGCCTGCAATGTTGAGCGCACCTCTGGGTCTTTCACGGCATCCCATTGCAAGAATAATTGCCTTTGACTGAATTTCAAGAAGTCCGTCTGTTTTATTAACAGCATAAACAACATTGTTTTCAGTGATTTCAAGTGCCATGGTGTCGGTTTTGTATTCAATTTCTTTTTCGTTGACAAGTGAAATAAATCTGTCAGCGTATTCGGGTCCCGAAAGCTCTTCTCCGAAATAATGAAGACCGAATCCTGTGTGAATACACTGTTCGAGGATACCGCCGAGAGTAGCCGCTCTTTCAAGAATAATGATTTTCTGCACGCCGCATTCTCTCGCTTTAAGTGCTGCAGCCATACCTGCGGGGCCGCCGCCGATTACTACAAGATCATATTTAAGCATTTACTCTCACCTCACTTTGTTTTATCATAAAGAATTTTCGAACCGTTACCGTATTTTGTAATTTCATTCATTGGAACATCAAGCTCTCTTGCAAGAATCTCAAGCACCTTTGATCCGCAGAAGCCGCCCTGGCATCTGCCCATA
>JAZSAH010000202.1:0-5026 GCA_045601745.1 Acutalibacteraceae bacterium | reverse complement strand
GTTACCCTTGCCTGTGCAGCCGTGGCAGATAGCGTCTGCGCCTTCAGCCTTTGCAATTTCAACAATTCTCTTTGCAATGATGGGGCGTGCAAATGATGTGCCGAGAAGATATTCCTTCTCATAAACTGCGCCTGCCTTGAGAGTGGGGAAAATGTAATCGCTTACAAATTCGTCCTGAAGATTTTCAATGTAGAGCTTTGATGCACCTGTCTTGATAGCCTTTTCTTCAAGACCGTCAAGCTCTGTGCCCTGACCTACGTCACCTGAAACAGCGATAACTTCGCAGTTGTTATAGTTTTCCTTGAGCCAGGGGATGATGATTGATGTATCGAGGCCGCCTGAATAGGCGAGAACTACTTTTTTGATTTCTTTCATGATGATTTCTCCGTTCTTTATGTTTGTTTATGCACTAATTATACATCGTATATTCAAAAAATCAAGCGTTTTCTGAATATTTATGCATTTTCGTCGTATTCAACAAAAATCTCGCTTTATTCGGCGGTTAACCGAGCAAAAGTCCGACTTTTTTCTTTGCCTTGGTGAGAGTTCTGTTTGCAAGGCGTGCCGCTTTCTCTGCACCTGCCGCCGCTGTATCAAGAAGATACTGCTTGTCAGCGATAAGACGCTTGTATTCTTCCTGAACGGGACGGAGCTCTTCGATAACCGCTTCCGCAACTCTCACCTTGAAGTCGCCGTAGCCCTTGCCTTCAAATTCTTTTTCGATAGCATCGAAGTCAAGACCTGTGCAGCATGAATAAATAGCCATGAGATTGTTTATTCCGTCCTTGCCGTCTGCATATCTTACGCAGGCTTCGCTGTCAGTAACAGCCGACTTGAATTTCTTGAGAATAACGGAAGGCTCGTCAAGAAGCGAAACGGATGCCTTGGGATTGGGGTCGCTCTTTGACATCTTCTGTGTGGGGTCCTGAAGGCTCATGACTCTTGCGCCTACCTTGCCGATGAAAGGCTCGGGGAGGGTGAAAGTGTTGCCTCTTAATGAATTGAATCTTGTTGCAACGTCTCTTGCAAGCTCAAGATGCTGCTTCTGGTCTGCGCCGATTGGAACATAGTTTGCCTGATAGAGAAGAATATCCGCAGCCATAAGCACGGGATATGCAAAAAGACCTACGTTGACGTTATCTGCGTGCTTCTGTGATTTTTCTTTGAATTGAGTCATTCTTGAAGCTTCGCCGAACTGGGTATAGCAGTCAAGAATCCATGCAAGCTCTGCATGAGCTGCAACCTGGCTCTGGATGAAAACAATGCTCTTTTCGGGGTCAAGACCGATTGAAAGAAGGATCGCATACATTTCCATTATTTGCTGACGGAGCTTTGCAGGGTCAGGGTGAATTGTTAAAGCGTGAAGGTCTGCAACAGCATAAAGGCAGTTGTAGTCATCGCTCATTGCCTTCCAGTTTTTGAGCGCGCCGAGATAATTTCCGAGAGTGGGAATTGATGTCGGCTGAATCATGCTTAAAACTATCGGCTTTTTTTCGGGAGTTGTATTTTCCATGAATAACACCTCTTTTATATTGAACGTGCAACTTCTCCGAGAATCTTAACACCTTTTACGATGTCTTCATCGGAGGGAGTTGAGAAGTTCATTCTTATATACTGACAGGGTGCGTCGCCGTCAACCATCATGGCGTTGCCGGGAACAACCGATGCGCCTGCCGCACTTGCTTTTTTGACAAAATCGAGCATATCAATGCCGTCATTGAGCTTTGCCCATACGAAAAGACCGCCTTCGGGTCTGTGGTATGTAAGGAAATCCGAAAGTTCTTTATCTACGCAGTCGCAGAGAAGATTGAGCTTGCGCTTGTAGATTTCTCTGATTTTGTTGATGTGAGCTTCAAAATCATATTCGGTAAGCCATTTATAAACAACGAGCTGTGAAAGCAGGGGAGTATGAACATCCTGAGTCTGCTTTGCAACTGTGAGCTTTGCAATAACCTCTTTCGGGGCAAGAACATAACCAACTCTTATTCCGGGAGCAACAATCTTTGAGAATGAACCCGAATAGATAACGATGCCGTCTGTGTCAAAGCTCTTGATTGCAGGAACATTTTCGCCCGAAACACGAAGGTCGCCGTAAGGATTATCTTCAAGAATCATAACGCCGTATTTCTTTGCAAGCTCGTAAACAGCCTTTCTTTTTTCGAGCGACATTGTTATGCCTGCAGGATTCTGGAAGTTGGGAATTGTATAGATAAACTTAACATTTTCTTCTGTCTGAAGTTTCTTTTCAAGTGCTTCGATGTTGATGCCGTCGCTGTCAACGGGAACGCCTGAAAGCTTTGCGCCGAAGCTTCTGAAACAGTTGAGTGCGCCGATGAATGAAGGCTCTTCGCAGAGAATGCAGTCGCCGTAGTTAACAAAGCACTGGCTTGTAAGGCTCATGACCTGCTGTGCACCGCTGACAACGATAAGCGAATCGTTATCCGAACCTACGCCGTAGCGTTCTTTTGCAAGCTCCGTCAGTTTTGCAACGAGGGGAGCATAACCCTCACTGATGCCGTACTGCAAAGCGAGAATGGGGTCTTCTTCAAGAACCTTGCCTACGATTTCTTTGATGTCGTCAACAGGGAATGCATCGGGTGCGGGATTGCCTGCTGCAAGGGGAATTGTATTACCCGAGCTTTTGAGGATTTCTCTGATGATTGAGGGCTTGAGAGATGCAACGCCCTTAGCAAATTTATAATCCATATTTTTCAGTCCTAACATTCAAAATTAAGATATATTATAGCATATGATGTGCATAATGTAAATGAAAATATTGATAGAATTATAAAAATATGATAAAATAATCTCATATAAATTAAGGAGAGATAAGATGAAATCAAAATATGATGCAGTGCTTTTTGATTTTGACGGCACAATTGCCGACACGGGCAGAGGAATTTTTTCTTCAATTCAGTATGCCGTTGAATGTCTCGGATTTGAACCTCTTGACGTTGAAACCCTTCGCAGATTCATCGGACCTCCCATATATGATTCATTTAAGCGTGAGCTCGGTCTCGACGATGAAAAAAGCGATTTTGCCGTTAAAAAATACAGAGAAAAATATGCGGAAAAAGGAATTTACGAGCTGGATGTTTATGACGGAATAATTCCACTTATGAAAAAACTGCGTGAAAACGGAATAAAGATTGGTATCGCAAGCTCAAAACCGCAGAATTTTCTGATAAGAATTGTTGATTTTCTCGGGCTTTCCGACCTTGTTGATTTTATTTCCGCACCCTCTGCAGACGACACTCCTCAGAGCAAAGCTTCTCTTATCAATAATTCTGCGGAAGCACTGAATACAGGCAAGGACAAAATACTGATGGTCGGTGACAGATATTTCGATATTGACGGTGCAAACGGCGCAGGCGTTGAAAGTGTAGGAGTGACTTTCGGTTACGGAAGCGAAGAAGAATTAAAAAAATCGGGCGCAACCTTTATTGCAGGCTGCGCCGATGAAATAGCGGATATTATTTTTTGCCGTTGACTTTTTTGACCATATCAACAGCTGATGAATAAAATGCGTTGAAAAGCAGAATGCTTGCAACCATAAGAACAACAAGAACTGTTCCCGCATCCTGTGTCACGTTTAAAACTGACGCAGGATTTTTTACTATCTGAATGAAGCTTGCATCGTAGGTGAGGAAATAAATGAGTGCAACAACAAAGAGATATCTCGGAACCGAACTCATGCAGAAATCCTCAGTTCTTTTGGGAACGGGAACGGGGAGTGCCTTCTTCATGATGTTTTTGTTAACTGTAACGGCGCAGAAAATGAAACCGATAACGCCGAGAACAACCATAAGGATTATCTCGTAGATTTCGTTATCTTCAAGAATTCCTTTGTCGATGAACATATCGGCAATTCTCATTCCGAGGGGTCTGACGATTGTTAAAACAAAGGTGAAGAAAAGGGTGAGAACTGCGCTGTATGCGCCGTGAATCCACTGCTTTTTAAACGGGGGCTCATATTCAAATTTGCCTTCACCCTGCGTGATTTTCTTGGGCAGACAAACAAGGATGAGCATAACTCCCAGACCCATGAGGAAGCCTGTGAAATATTCCCAGAGTGACCATGAACCCTGTGCCAGGAATGCGGGAGGGTTGACTTTTGCAAGGAAACCTCTGTCCGAATCAATGATGAGGAAAACATCTGCGATTGTTATCGAAAGAGCCATAACAGCGTTGATTGCAGTTGAAAGGAAAGCAGTGATTTTGTCGCGGAATGCGATAAGAACCGTAAGCGAGCTTAAAAGAGCAGCAGCGGAATATGAAAGAACCCTGACGCTTGCATAGTAGTTTCTGCCGAAGGGGATTTTCTTGAACCATGACTCCGAGCCCATATTCTTGATGAATGCCATCATCGGGCTCATTTCAATTCCCTTGTCCGCAAGACCTTCCTTGAACATATCAACCGCAGTCGGGGTGATATAGGGGATGATGAAATGCGAAAGAGTGAACATGAATACTGCAACAAGTGCATAGAAAACGGCGATAATTGTTATGTAGTTCGAGATTTTATATTCTCTTTTTGAGAAAAGCGAGCTTAAGAAAATTGAGAAAAGAGGCATCCAGCCGAAGCCTAAAAGAAGCATGACCCATAAGCCGTACCAGGGGTTTATTTCAACCGTTGCAACGGCTTCTTCGCCCGTGAAAGGAACTGTGCTTCCGAGATAACCGCCCATCTGACTGTTGAGAGTGCCCCAGCCGCCGTTTGTTATACCCATGAGTATAACGGCAACGGGAATGGCTTCATAGCTCATTTTTTTGCGGTTTCCGAAGAATGCGAAGATGAAAAGAACCATCGCAACGCCAACCGCAAACATACCCCACATTGAGCCCCAGCCGTGAGAGCCTCTGACTCTCCACATGAAGCCCGTCATTATTGCGAAGGCAATAACCATGAGCGTTTTTGTTTTTCCGTTTAATTCTCTTGTCGGTGTAAGTTCCATAAGTTTACCTCCTTATGCTTTGTAAGACATAATGATATTTCCGTCAAAATCTTTCCAGAGGAATTCGCCGT
>JAZSAH010000201.1:0-2440 GCA_045601745.1 Acutalibacteraceae bacterium | reverse complement strand
TTGCACCGTTGCCGTAAGGATTTGAAGTGCAGTTTGCAATACCGAGGATTTTCACTTCATATTTCTTTGCAAGTTCAAACAAAACAGCCAATGCGCCTGCATCATCGCAGTCAGGTCCGATATCCGTATCAAAAATAACATATCGGCGGCTTTCCTTGACGGGCTCATAGGGTGATTTTCCGTAGTTATCCTCTTTTTTCGACATTTTCACCGCATATCTGATAATCCATGCTATAAGCGCAACGGGAATAAGTATTGCGGCAACAAGAACGATTTTCTGCATGGGAAAATAATCATAGATTCCGTCGCCGAGTATCGTGAAAAGAATAACTCTCGGCAGAATTCCTCCGAGCGAAACAAGGAAATACTGAAGGAATTTCATTCTTACCGCACCGAGAAGAAGACTGACTATATCAATCGGGAAAACAGGCAAAACTCTGATGATAAGTATTGCGGAAAGCTTGTTTTTTTCCTGAAGTTTAAGGATTTTTTCACCGTATTTATTCTTTTCAAGCTTATTTTTGACATACGGTCCGCCCATGATAATTCCGAAAAAATAGGAAACGCTCACTTCAATCATTATTCCGACGGCATTGATAAGTATTGCCCAATGTGCGGGAAAACACATTCCGACGGCTATATAAATCAGCGAAGCAGGCAAAACAAAAGTCACCGATTTGAGAAGATATACTCCCCAGATAAGACCGACCGCCATAAAAACATTTGAAGCAGAATCAACAAGCCCTCTTATATCTATATTCTGCAGGTCTTCATATTTCCATATTATCAGGGCAATAATAAAAACCGATACAATTATTCTTGATGCAAGACCCAATGCATGGGATGAACGAAGAATTTTTTCCTTCATTTTTATATCCTCCTGTGTGCTGTTAATATAATTATAATATTTTATTTACAATTGTAAAGCAAAAAAGAGCATTTTTTTATAGACAAACAGATTTTAATGTGCTATATTTATTAGTATCTATGATTTTAATATTCTGCAAGTATAACCTTCAGGAAGGAGGGTGTTGCAATGACAGTAAAAGAAAAAATCGAAAGAGCTTCGGCTTCGGTTGCTTTTGACGGAATTTACAAATATGTCAAAAAGAATCCCGAAGAAAACATAATCAAGCTTATTGACCTCGCTCAGAAACTCATGGGCGGTGCTTTCCCCGAAAAGAATTTCGATTCCTTCCGAAAAGCTATCAACGACCCTGAAAATGTTTGGCACACCTTCGCAATGAATATCATCAACGAATGTGACGGCGAAGTTATCAAAAAGATGCTTCTTGCGCTCGGTCTGGGTGCAGGTGTAAACGGCACAAAAGCAGTCAGAGCAAACAGAGAGAAATATAAATGCAATATTCCTTTTCTTATGCTTTTTGACCCCACAAGCGCCTGCAATCTTCGTTGCAAAGGCTGTTGGTCGGCTGAATACGGTCACAAATCAAACCTCACTCTTGACGAAATGAGAAGTATTCTCAGCCAGGGCACAGAGCTGGGAACACATCTTTATATGCTCACGGGCGGTGAACCTCTCATAAAGAAAAAAGAGATTCTCACCCTCTGCCGTGAATATCCCGACTGCGCATTTCTTGCCTACACAAATGCAACTCTCATTGACCGTGAGTTCTGCGAAGAGATGAAGGATGTCGGAAACCTTTCTCTTGCATTAAGCATTGAAGGCACCGAAGAAAGCAACGATGCAAGACGAGGCGACGGCGCATATAAAACAACAATCGAAGCAATGGATCTTCTTAAGGAATACGGCTTGCTTTACGGCATTTCCGTTTGCTACACAAGTCAGAACATTCCTTCCGTTACAAGCGATGAGTTCCTTGACCTTATGGTTGAGAAGGGCGCAAGATTCGGTCTTTATTTCAACTATATGCCCGTCGGCAAGGATGCGGTTGTTGACCTTATCCCCACCCCCGAACACAGGGCATATATGTATGACTGGCTCCGCAGGATAAGAAACGGAAAAACGGGAAAACCCATGTTCATCATGGATTTCCAGAATGACGGCGAATATGTCGGCGGATGCATTGCAGGCGGAAGAAACTATATCCACATCAATTCCGAAGGCGATATGGAGCCCTGCGTTTTCATCCACTATTCCGATTCAAATATCAGAACGCACACCATTCTTGAAGGATTAAGAAATCCCCTTTTCCAGGCATTCTGGCATAATCAGCCGTTCAACGATAACCATTTAAGACCCTGCCCCATGCTCGAAAATCCGCAGTGTCTGCGCAAAATAATCACTGAAACAGGCGCAAAATCGACTGACCTTATCGAACCCGAAAGTGCTGAAACGCTTTGCTCAAAATGCGATAAATTTGCAAATGCATGGGCACCTGTTGCCGAAGAACTCTGGAATTCAAGAAAGCATCCCAATCCCAAGACGCAGTATTACCGTGATACTCCCGAGGGAAAA
>JAZSAH010000200.1:0-4267 GCA_045601745.1 Acutalibacteraceae bacterium | reverse complement strand
GATTTCTTCCGTGTTCATGCCGACAACAGAAGCCTCAACTACGATAAATATTTCTCCGACGGCGATATAAAACGCGCTGAACTCACCGAATTCAACAGCAACAACACAAAGCTTCTCAATGTTGAGGAAGTCAAGGAAAAGCTTCTCGAGCTCGACTACATCAGAGAAAGACTTGAAGAATTCAACGCATAAGGTGAATTTATGAAATATGATATTACATTTAAGAATAACGGCAGGCTGAAACTGCTTATAATTGTCGGCACAAGACCCGAAATCATCCGGCTTTCCGAAGTTATCAAGAAATGCCGTAAGCATTTTGACTGCATACTTGCTCACACGGGTCAGAATTATGACTACACTCTCAACGGTATCTTTTTTGAAGATTTGAATCTTGATGTGCCCGATGTTTATCTGAATTGCGTTGGTGATAACCTCGGTCAGACAGTCGGAAACATCATTGCTTCCTCTTATGAGCTTATGGAAGAAATCAAGCCCGATGCGCTTCTCGTTCTCGGCGACACAAACAGCTGTCTTTCTGCAATAAGTGCAAAAAGACTTCACATCCCCATTTTCCATATGGAAGCAGGCAACCGTTGCAAGGATGAATGTCTGCCCGAAGAAACCAACAGAAGAATCGTTGATATCATCTCCGATGTCAATATTGCATATTCCGTGCACGCAAGAAGATATCTTGCAGACTGCGGTCTGCCCAAGGAAAGAACCTATGTTTCAGGTTCGCCCATGGCAGAAGTGCTGAACGCTAACATTGATAAAATCCTTAAGAGCGATATTCTCTCAAAGCTCGGTCTTGAAGAAAAGAAATATATCCTTCTTTCGGCACACAGAGAAGAAAATATCGATACGGAAAAGAATTTCCGTTCTCTGTTCAACGCTCTGAACTCACTTGCGAAAAAATACGATATGCCCATTCTCTACTCATGCCATCCCCGTTCAAGAAAAAGACTTGAAAACTCCGATATCGTGCTTGATAAAAGAATCATCATGCATGAGCCTCTCGGATTTTCGGATTATAACCGACTTCAGATGGGGGCATTTGCAGTTGTTTCGGACAGCGGTACTCTCCCCGAAGAAAGCAGTTTTTATCTGAGCATCGGCAGACCCTTTCCCGCTGTCTGCATAAGAACTTCAACAGAGCGTCCCGAAGCTCTGGACAAGGGTTGTTTTGTTCTTGCAGGCATTGATGAAAACAGTCTGCTTCAGGCGGTTGAAACCGCTGTTGACCTTGCGTGCGATAAAGACTCTGCAATTCCCGTTCCCGATTATACCGATAAAAATGTTTCGGATAAAATCGTAAGACTCATTCAGAGCTATACGGGAATAGTCAATAAAATGGTTTGGAGAAAATTCTGATGAATATTCTTATTACAGGTGCAAAGGGGTTTGCAGGCAGAAATCTTGTCGCAAATCTCTACACAATAAAAGACGGCAAAAACAAAACAAGACCGTCAATTCAGATTGATGAAATCTTTGAATATGATATCGATTCAACCCCCGAAGAACTTCATGAATACTGCTCAAAGGCAGACTTCGTTTTTCACCTTGCAGGCATAAACAGGCCCAAAGAAACAAGCGAATTTTCCGGCAACTACGGCATTCTCGGAGTCGTTCTCGATGAGCTGAAAGCCTGCTCAAACAAGGCTCCCGTTATGCTTTCGTCATCGGTGCAGGCAACTCTCGAAGGCAGATTTGCAGGCTCCGAATACGGCAAAAGCAAGCTTGAAGCTGAAAATATGCTCTTTGACTATGAAAAAGAAACGGGCACAAAGGCTCTTGTTTACCGTCTGCCCAATCTTTTCGGTAAATGGTGCAGACCCAACTACAATTCTGCCGTTGCAACCTTCTGCAACAACATTGCAAAAGACCTGCCCATAACGGTCAACGACCCTTCCGTTGAACTCGAGCTTCTCTATATCGACGATTTTGTTGATGAAATGCTGAATGCGCTTGAGGGTAAGGAAACCAAAAACGGCAATTTCTGTACCTTCTCCGTTACTCACAAAGTCACTCTCGGCGAAATTGTCCTGCTTCTTGAAAGCTTCAAGGCACAGAGTCAGACTCTTGTTATGCCCGAAATCCCTTATAATTCATTCGCAAAGAAGCTCTATTCAACATATCTTTCCTATCTCCCCGAGGAAAAGGTAAGCATTCCACTTAAGATGAACAGCGATGCAAGAGGAAGCTTCACCGAAATATTAAAGACTGCAAACTGCGGTCAGTTTTCGGTTAATGTCAGCAATCCCGGAATAACCAAGGGACAGCACTGGCATAACACAAAGTGGGAATTTTTCATTGTTGTTTCGGGTACGGCACTCATTCAGCAAAGAGAAATAGGCACCGACAAGGTGCTTGAATTCCGTGTTTCGGGCGATAAACCCGAAGCTGTGCATATGCTTCCCGGATTCACTCACAATATTATTAATCTTTCCGATACAGAAAATCTTGTTACTCTCATGTGGGCAAACGAGCAGTTTGACTCCAACAAGCCTGATACATTTTTTGAAGTGGTGTAATATAAATGGGTATTAAAAATGCCAAGTTAAGAGAACATGAAAAGATTTTGCTGGATATCCTTGCAAACAATCTTTTTAATGCAGGGCGCAGGGTTGACCTCAACGAGGATAACCTGAATGCGGTCTGGTGCGAAGCATACGCACAAGCCGTTACTCTCATGGCATTTCACAACTCAAACGAAGATATTCTTAAAAGCGAAAAATGCGGATATATAAGAAAAAAGCTCAGTCAGACTCTTGCCGACAACGCAAAGGTTGATTTTGAACATATCCGCATTTGCAATATAATGAAAACCGCAGGTATACCCTGCACAATACTCAAAGGCTTTGCTTCTGCACTCTATTACCCCGATCCGCTTATGCGTTCAATGGGCGATGTTGATTTTCTTGTTGACACCGATAATTTTGAAGATGCAAGCAGAATCCTTGCCGAAAACAGCTATGAAGCAACGGGCAAAAACCACGATGTCCATGATGTTTTTCTCGGCAGGGTTTGCCGATGCGAAATGCACTTTCAGCCGTCGGGCATTCCCCATGGCAAGCAGGGCGTAAAGGTCAGAAAATATCTTTCGGGACTTCTTGAAAATTCGCAGGTTGTTCAGACCGAACTCGGTGAACTGACCGTGCCGTCAACATTCCATCACGGACTGATTATTCTTCTTCATATGTGCCATCATCTGACGGGCGACGGACTCGGACTCCGCCATCTCTGTGACTGGGCGGTATTTCTTAATAAAATCGGCGAAGAAAAATTCCTTGAGCTTTTTGAAAAAACAATCAAGGATATCGGTCTTTGGGAATTTGCAAAAACAATGACGCTCATCTCCTGCGAATATCTCGGTCTTCCGGGAATGAACTGGGCAAAAAGTGCCGACAAGAAAATCGCAGACTATGTTCTCATTGACATCATCATCGGCGGAAACTTCGGACAGAAAAATGCCGACAGAAGCCACGAAAGCCTTTTGATTTCAAATAAAAACGAAAAAGAAATTTCTATGCTCAGGCAATTCTTTATTTCTGCCAACAGCATTGTTTATAAAAACTGGAAATCGGCAAGGAAATTCAAAATTCTCCTCCCCTTCGGCTGGATTTTTTTCGGCGGAAGATATATAATCCGTTCAATTTTCGGTAAACGCCCGAAAATCCGTCCGCAAAAGGTTGCAAAAGAAGCATCGGAAAGAATAGACATCTATTCAAGCCTGAATCTTTTCGGACAGGAAAAGGAGTAGCCCGTGAAAAAGAGTGTTAAAATAACAGCCATTATTCTGTCTGCTGCCGCCATTGTTTTCGTTGTTATTTTTGTCGCAGGACAGTTCGGCGGAAAGAACAACGGCAATAATACTACAACCGTCACTTCCGAACCTGAAACATCATCAAAAGCCGCAACCTCCGTTAATGTTGAATGGAACGGCGATGAATATACCGCAGAAAACGATGATTCACTTATCAATATTCTCCTCATCGGTCAGGATAAGCGTGAGGGTGAAAGCAGACAGCGCTCGGATGCGATGATTCTTTGCAGTTTCAATCCCGAAACAAGCAAGCTTTCGATGATATCGTTCCTGCGCGACCTCTATGTTCAGATTCCGGGTTATGATGATAACCGACTCAACGCGGCATATGCATACGGAGGATTTGAACTTCTCAAAGAAACACTTGAGTTGAACTTCGGCATTTCTGTTGACGGATGCCTCGAATCTGATTTTGAAGGCTTTGAAAAAATTATAGACACAATA
>JAZSAH010000199.1:0-24059 GCA_045601745.1 Acutalibacteraceae bacterium | reverse complement strand
AATTGCAGACGATGCATTTGACGGATGTGAAAACCTTACTATATACTGTTCGGAGGAATCCTATGCATATGCCTATGCATCAGCAAGAGGTATATCTGTCAGCACATTTGTTATTTCAGCAATATCAAATCAGGTATATACCGGCACGGCAATCAAGCCTGCACTCACCGTAAAGGTTTCAAATACAACACTTACTAAAGGTGTCGACTATTCTGTCAGTTATTCAAACAACATAAATGTAGGTCAGGCAACAGTTGTTGTTCAGGGTAAAGGCGATTATGATAGGTTTTCAAGTAGAGCAAATTTCACAATCGTCACAAAGAACATATCCAAAGTAAGCATTGCGGATATCAACGACCAGAAATACACGGGAAAATCCGTTGAACCTTCTCTCACCGTTACCGATAACGGCAGATACCTCAAAGAAGGCAAGGATTATACCGTTCACTATTACAACAATGTAAATCAAGGTGTTGCCAACGCCGTAATCACGGGCATCGGAAATTATTCGGGCACGGTCACAACCACCTTTGAAATAACCGAACTCGGTGCAGGTGACAGCTTCGCTGACTGGTTTGCAAGGTTTATTTCTGATTCCTTTATAAGAATTATAAGCTTTATTCTCTCATATTTTAACAGATAAACTTCCTCCATGGTTTTCCCGGATGCGGTCGGTTTTCGGCCGTGTCCGGGATATCGCGGGTTAATCGGAAGTGGTTCAGGATGTGCTTTATGAATAAAAAAATATTATCTTTCACATTGTTTACAGCCTTGCTTATCTCCGTTTTTGCGGGGATTGGCTTGGTTTTTCCTGCTGTATCGGCAGTCCCGACAATAAAGTCGGGCGATTATGAATATACAATAAACGATAAAAATGAAATAACAATTTTGAGTTATCTCGGCAATGACCGTGAAGTGAGCATTCCTTCCGAAATTGACGGTGTACCCGTCAGGGTAATCGGAGAATACAGCTTCAACGGTTTTAAAAGATATGCGGAAAACGGACAGGGCTTTGAAAATCATCCCAATGAGTGGAACAATAAAAAAATCCGTAAGATTTATGTTCCGTCAACCGTAAAAACAATCCGTGCGAATGCTTTCGGAAATATGAATAGGCTGAGTGAGGTCGTTCTCGTTGAAGGTCTTGAAAAAATTGAAGCAGATGCTTTCGTGAATTGCCCGAAGCTTCAAAAAATAACGTTTCCCGACAGCCTTGCATCCTTCAATCTTGCTTCGTTTCAAGAAACGGCGGTTGAAGAAGTGGTTCTCGGTTCAAACACAAAAACAATATCGCTTGTTGTTTCAACGGAGTCGAAGGTCAGGAAAATCATCTGCAATGCAGATAAAATCAGCTTCGGTACGGTGCGGTTTGAAGGCGATTCCGCCCTTGAAGAAATAATCATAAACGGTGAACTTGCCAACGGCTTCAGCAACAGAAAAACTCCCGTAAAAAGAATAATCTGCAACGGTGAAGTATCCTTTTATCCCGTTCTTTATTTGAAATCGTCGGGGTTTGAGTTTATATCCGATACAGAAGGAAACAATGTTGTTTTTACAACGGATAAGAGCCAATGCAAAACAACCTGTGATACCGACAGCTTCAGATATTATCTTAATGAAAAAAGCGAAGCTGTTATTACAAGATATATCGGCGGTGAAAGCAATGTTACCGTGCCGTCGCACCTTGAAGGTCACAGAGTAACGGCAATTGCGCCTCTTGCTTTTTCGTGCATGAAATCGGGAGGGCTTTTTGCTGATGACAGATATATAACCGAAAATCAGCTTGTTTCGGTTTCTCTGCCCGAAACAATCAGAACCATAGGAAAATTTGCATTTGCGCAGAATCTTTCTCTTGAAGAAATAAAGCTGCTTTCAAAAATTGAAATGATTCCGTCAGAATGCTTCTTCGGCTGTGAATCTCTTGAGGAAATCATTATCCCCGAAAGCGTAACCGAAATCGGAGATAAAGCTTTTAAAGAATGCATAAAACTCAGCGGTGTTGATATTCAGAATGCGGAAAAAATCGGCGACCGTGCTTTTCATAATTGCAAGAATCTCTCATATGTCGGTTATTCCGATAAGCTCAAAGAAATCGGCGCAGGTGCTTTCAATTATTGCAGTATCGGCGGAACTCTTGATTTGTCGTCGGTTGTTAAAATAGGTGCAGATGCGTTTTGCGGCACAAAAATAACAAAAGTTATTCTGAACGATGACCTTGAAGTTCTTGAATACGGCGTTTTTCAGAGCTGCAGCTTGCTTGAAGAAATCAATTTTCCCTCAAAGCTTGTTTCAATCGGCGGAAGCTGCTTCAGAAACTCGGGAATCAACAAGGCAGTTTTCAGCGAAGGGCTTAAGGAAATCGGTTCTCTTGCATTTGAAAGCTGCAAGGAGCTTTATATCCTTGAGCTTCCCGAAAGCCTTGAGAAAATCGGTAACTTTGCATTTGAAAAAACTTTAGTTGAAATTGTTGTTATTCCCGAAAACCTTGAAACTATCGGCTACAGAGCATTCGGCTACTGTAAAGAGCTTGAAATTCTTTATTTCAACGCAAAAAACTGCAAGGTTGACGATCATTATGACATTACGGATAAAGAGCTTGATTTTGATGATCTCGCCAATGAAGCTCCGTTCATCGGATGCAAATTAAAGGAAATTCATCTCGGCGAGGGCGTTTCGTCAATCGGCGGCAATGCAGCAGCCTTCGGCACTTTCGAAAACTGTTCTTCACTTCAGTCAATCATTATTCCCGATACCGTTTCCGAAATCGGTACTGCAGCGTTCAGAAACTGTTCATCTCTTGAAACTGCAGTTATTCCGGGAAGCGTAACGGAAATTGCCGATAATGCCTTTGACGGCTGTAATAACCTTACGATTGTATGCTTTGAGGATTCCTATGTATATACTTATGCAGTTGATAATGGAATAAAGGTCAGCACGTTTATTGTTGCACCAATTCCCAATCAGACCTATACGGGCAGTGAAATCAAACCCGAGGTTTCCGTTTCGTTCTCGGGCAATCCGCTTCATAAAAACATTGATTTCAGAGTGATTTATGCAAACAATATCAATGCAGGTGAAGCAGAGGCTACGGTCAAGGGCAAGGGAGATTATAAAAACTTCTCAAACAAAGTGAAATTCACCATAGTTTCAAAAAGTATTTCGTCGGCATCTGTTGCCGCAATTCCTGACCAGGCTTATACAGGCTCGGCTGTTATTCCTGAATTAATCATAACCGACGGTTCAAATCTTCTTTGCGAAAATAAAGATTATACTACCTCTTATTCAAACAATAAGAACACAGGAACGGCAACGGTTAAGATTATCGGAACGGGCAACTATTCGGGCAGTATTTCAGCCGAATTCCGTATTGTTGATATGGATGGAACGGAAAGCTTTTTCAGCAGACTCCTGACCGAAATAAAGCTTTTCTTTGCAAAGATTTCTGCGTTTTTTACCGATATTTTCAGCTTTACATAAAACAGGAGGAACAAAATGAAAAAATATATCAAAAAAGCAATTTGTTCATTTCTTGCTTTGCTTATGCTTCTCGGAGCTGTGCCTCTCGGCGCATCTGCAGCGAGGGAAGTTACCGAAGGAATGTATACTTACTATATTTCACAGACAGGCAAGTGCATAATCACAAAAACAGACCCCTCGTTAAGCGGAGATGTAATAATTCCCGATGAACTCGGAGGGGTTGCCGTTAAAGAAATCGGTTCTTCTGCTTTTGAAAACAACGATCGGATAACATCGGTAACATTCCCCGAATCACTTATTGAAATCGCAGATAAGGCGTTCTTCGACTGCGACGGATTAACGGAAATTGTTATTCCCGATACCGTAATAACTCTCGGTGAAAAAGCTTTTTCAAACTGCTCAATGCTTGTTTCGGCAACGATAGGCAACAGTGTTACCGAAATTCCCGAAAGAGCCTTTTATTCTTGCGGAAAGCTTAAAAATGTAACAATCGGAACATCTGTTACAAGAATCGGAAAAGAAGCTTTTGCCGAGTCAAGACCCGTCAAAAAGATTGTTATTCCTGACAGCGTTACCGAAATCGGAGAGTTTGCTTTCTATAATTGTGTTGCTCTTTGCTCCGTCACAATCGGAAGCGGCTTGAGAACAATTCCCCGCCGTGCATTTGAGGGCTGCACCTTCCTTGATGAACTGGTTATTCCCGATAATGTTGAAAAAATCGAAGCGGAAGCTTTTCACGGAGAAACTCTGGATAAACTCGTTATCGGAAAAGGTCTCAAAGATACGGGCGATAATTTTATTACCTGCAAAACGCTGAAAACAATTGTTGTTGATGAAGAAAATCCTTATTTTTCAAGTGACAGCGAAGGCGTTTTGTTCAATAAAGATAAAACTGTTCTTTATACGCTTCCCCGGGGCAAAAAAGCAGAAAGCTATGATATCCCCGAAGGCGTGAAAACAATCGGAGCGAAGGCTTTTTGTGAAATATCAACTTTGAAATCCGTGACAATTCCCGACAGCGTAACGGAAATCGGAGAAAAAGCATTCAGGCTCTGTTACAATCTGAAAACCGCAGATATTCCTGAAAATATTGTTGCAATCGGAGAATATGCTTTTGACGGCTGTGAAAAACTTAAAGGCAATCTTTCGCTCCTTTCTTTGAAGAGTATCGGGGCTTATGCATTCAGTAATTGCCAAAACATAGAGAGCGTAGTATTTGGAAACGGAATTGAAAAAATCTCAGGCGGTGCTTTTAACGATTGCGGAAAAATCGATAAGATTATAATTCCCGACAGTGTCAAGATAATCGGAGGTTCCGCTTTCAGTGAATGCCCGATTGAAGAAGTGACAATCGGAAATAATGTTGAACTTATCGACGATTATGCTTTTTACAGATGCCCTCTGAAAAGCGTTGTTATCCCTGACAGCGTTAAAGAAATCGGATTGGATGCTTTTATGGGATGCAGTTCGCTGACAACTCTGAAGCTCGGCAAAAATGTTGAAATTATCGGCACAAGAGCATTTTATAATGCGAGAATCGACCCCCTTATTATTCCGGCAAGCGTCAAAGTAATCGGAGCAGAGGCTTTCAACCGCTGTGATAAGTATTATTACTGCGGAACAGAAGAAGAGTGGAAAGATGTAAAACTGCTCAACAGAACCGACAGTGTGAGTTTTACAAAACCCGTTGAATTCAACTATGCACCCGACGGTTTCGGAGCGGTTTCTGTTGACGATATAACCGTTAATTACAAAGCAACCGCAAAGCTTAATCCAACGGCAGATATTTCATCCGATTACAGCTACAAATTCGTTTATAAATCATCCGATCCGTCTGTTGCAACGGTGGATGAAAACGGCAATATCATCGCAATGGGCAGGGGTACTGCAACAATAACCTGCAGAGCAGTTGATGAATACGGATATTCCGCAGCTGACACTTGCACCGTAACCGTAAAATACAGTATAATACAATGGATAATAAATATTCTGCTTTTGGGATTTTTATGGTATTAAATAAGGGGTGATGTTATGATATTTATGCATCTGTTCACTTTTTTCGGTATCATGGCAATTTCGGTTTCATCAATTCTGGCAATGCCGTTTATGACTCTTTTCGGGTTCATAACAGGTGACTATTACAGAGATGTAGTTCTTCCGTATAACGCAGAAGAAGGTCTTGTCTGGGAATACGATGCTGTTGACGATCCGTACATAAGGCTTGAAAAAATGTCTGTTGACGGAGATGAACAAGTTTTTCGCTTTGTTTCATCAAATACTGAGGCGGATGATATTGACTCTGAAAACGGACGCTGCATGGAACTTATATTTACATCAGAGAACGGTCAGACTGAAACATATTATGCGTATATAATGCCGATTGCTTTATATGAACAGGTTTTTCTTGTGCATGAAGATGAAACCGTCACTTATGAAATAACAGCCGAAAGAGACTCTGCGGATTCTGAATTTGAATGGAAGCTGGATACTCTTCATTCAGACTCCGACAACATTGTATATTTTTCGGATAAAACAGGAGTTAGTAATAATTTTACTCTCGTTTATTTCAAAGACCGTCCCCATCATGACGGCATTCTTGAGGCTTCACTTTTTTACAGAACGAATGATGACCGCGTGAATGTGTGGCATTCTGCAGAGGTTGATTTCAGTTCGGGTGAACCCGTTGTGATTTGGGAAAGCGGTGATTCAGATACAATTAATCAGGAGGAATAACAATGAAAAAGATAACAGCATTAATTCTCGCACTCATTATGATTACGGCGGTTGCACCGCTGAACGCATTTGCAATTGAACCCGATAAGGTTATCGGGAATATTGAAATAACACTTGATCCGAAAATTGCAGGCAAAACTCCTGCGGACTGCGGTGAATTCCTGACTGTAGGCGGAGAAGGCGTTACATATGACAAAACCAAATTCAAGGCAACATACACCGAAGGACATTTCAATAATGTGGTGGAAGCCGAAGTGTTTGAAGAAGGAAAAACATACACATCCATTCTGTATTTATATCCTGCAGAGGGATACATCCTTCCTTATTATACCGATAATATGATAATCAAGTACAATATTCTCAGGTCAACCGGCGAGGTTGAAGCGGGATATTATCTCTCCGCAGAAGGATATGGTGACGGTGAAACGGCTGAATATTATAAAATGACAATATCTTACACAGCTGAAGCGCAGGAGCCCACGGGCATTGCAAGAATTCCTTTCTTGATCGGCAAGTTCTTTGAGGCAATCGCAACATTCTTTACCGAAACCTTTATTCAGCCCATTGCAGACCTTATAATGAAGCTTTCAAAATAATGAAAAGAATAAAAATCCAAACTGTGTGAATTACGGATAAAAAGCGAATTCACAACAGTAAAAATATCGGTTCCCCGACGGTTTTTTTGCTTTGTTTATGTAGACAACAGCTTTTTTTGTGATATAATTTATATTAACAATCAATAAGTCGGAGGGGTTGCTTATGGATAAAATAAAAATCGGAATATTCGGCGCAGGCAGGGGAATAGATATTGCCGGAAATTTCCTGCTTCTCGGATGCGAAATTGTTGCTCTGTGTGAACATAATCCTCAAAGAGCTGCAAACGGCATTGAAAAGCTTGGCGTTGATGTTCCCGTTTTTGAAAAGTTTGATGATTTTATTGAGCAGGAAATGGATGCGGTTGTTGTTGCAAACTATTTCCACGAGCATACTCCCTATGTTATTAAATGCTTCGAAAAGGGGATTCACGTTTTCTGCGAATGCATAAGCAACGGCACAATGGCGCAGGGCGTTGAGCTTATCCGTACCTATGAAAAAACTGATTCGGTTTTCATGCTTGCGGAAAATTATCCTCAGATGGTTTTTAACCGTGAAATGAAGAAAATCTGCGACGGAGGAACGCTTGGCAAAATACTTTATGCCGAGGGTGAATATAATCATCCCGCAGCTCCCGATAACCACGAATTCAACAAAGACTATGTTTACAGACTTGATCATTGGAGAAATTATCTTCCCCGTGCATATTATATAACACATTCCCTTGCACCGCTTATGTGGTCAACGGGTGCAACTCCTAAAAGAGTCAGTGCAATGCCTGTCTATGCTCCGATGAAGGAAAATGCAACTGCAAGACGTGTAGGCGACAGAGCTGCGATAATAACAACCCTGAATGATGATGACTCTGTTTTCAGAGTAACGGGTTGTTCGGCTTTTGGTGCTCACCATAATGCATATCGTATCTGCGGTGAAAACGGTCAGATTGAAAATCTCCGCGGTATGGGTGAAAAAATGATGCTCCGTTATAACGAATGGTCTGTTCCCGAGGGCAGGGAAGAGGTTAATCTCTATGATGCTCAATGGAACGACAGTGATGAAGAATTTATAAAAGGAGCAGGACACGGCGGCGGAGATTATGTTGTTGCAAGAATGTTTCTCGACTGCATAAAGGAAGGCAGACAGCCCGAGCATCCCTATGATATTTATTCTGCAGTTACAATGGCATCGGTTGCTATCCTTGCTCACCGTTCAATTCTGAACGGCGGTATTCCTTATGATATTCCCGATTTCAGGCTTGAAGAATGCCGAAAGGAATATGAGAATGACAGACAGACTCCGTTCTGCGGAACAAACGGCAGCAAACCTGACATTCCCTGCTGTTCAAATCCTGATTATTCACCTACTGAAGAACAGATAAGAAAAATTGCCGAAATTCTCGGTGAAAATTAAAAAGTTAAAACATCAAAAAACCGCCTTGCAAAAATGCAAAGCGGTTTTTCTTATGCGATTTTAAAATCCGAATAACTCGGCAATCATTTTAAAGAAGTTTGTGAATGCTTCGATAATCATATCAAAGAAGCTCTGAGTAACTTCAACGCTGCATTCAGCCTTGACGGTTGTGCCGTCAACGGTTGCGGTAATGGTTGCCGTGCCTGCTCCGACAGCCTTGATATTTCCGTGGATATCAACGGTTGCAACAGAGGAATTTGAAGATGTGTAGGTTACGTTGCTGCCCTCTGTATAAGCGTGAATCTGAACGGAATCGCCTTTCTTGAGGCTGAGGTTTGCTTCGGAAAGGGTGAGGGTGATAATTCTTTCAATAACAACATACTGAACAGCTTCAACCTTGTCGATGAGGAAATATCCGTTTTCGTAGCTTGCATCAACCTTAACAAATCTGCCGCTTCCCGTATCAATTGCATAAACTTCGGCTGTTTTGTGATTCATTCCGTCGGGAAGGGGAAGTCTGAGCGAATAGGATTTTTCGGGGGTAACATATTCGCCGTTGTGGATAAGAGTTGCTTCATATCCCTTGAAAGTGCATTTGCCGATTTCGTTGAAAACTTTGTTTCCGAGGTCGGAGCCCGAAAGGAATCCGGCACGCATTGCAATATTGCCGTCAAATGATTCTTCGGGATAAATGATTTCAATGCCTGTTACGGCATCTCTGACAACTGAATTGTTTATTGAGTGGATAATCTTTTCTTCAAGCTTCATTCCGCAGCCTGTGCAGAATTTTGATTTGATGCCGTAGTTGCCGTTCTGAGGTGTTTTGGTGATAATCCAATTGCCTGCCGAATGACCTGAAACAGGAATGGTTTCGGAATAGATTATGTTGTTGCAGATATAACAACTTTTGATTTTTCTGCCTGCTTTTAGGCAGGTTGCGTTTTCAAGAATCACCCATTCTCCGACTGAATGACCGGATGCAACAACCGTTTCGGTTACGGTTTGGTTGCATCCTGAACAGTAACGGGTTTTAATGCCGTTTTCGGTGCAGGTCGCGGGCTTTGTTACAACCCATTCACCGTTAAAGCTGTGACCGGGTGCGGGAATAACTTTAGTTTCAGCATCCATACCGCATACGGTGCATTTTTTATAATACTCGCCATTTTCCGTACAGGTTGCTTCTTTTCTTAATATCCATTCATCCGAGGTAGAATGACCTGTGGGATTGATGATGATTTCCTGTGCGATTTCCTTGCATACCGAACAGTATTTGATTTTTTTGCCTGCACCATCACAAGTGGGGGAGATTTCGGTTATCCAGTCACCGGTTGGCATATGACCGTTTGCGGGAATAACCTGTTCTTCCGCAACTTCGCTGCATACGGTGCATTTCTTAATTTTAAGACCTTCTTTGGTACAGGTAGGTACTGATTGGTTTATCCAATTATTTGCAGGAGTATGCGAAACTTTTGCGATTTTTTCATAATCAAGCCATGTGTTGCAAACGGTGCATTTTTTCTGTCTGACGCCTTCTTTTGAACAGGTGGCATTTTCCGTTACAATCCAGTCTGACTTGATGTGTTCGGGGGCGGGAATAACTCTTTCGTTGATTTTTTCCTTACAGACGGTGCATTTCTGAATTTCCGTGCCGTCAACGCCGCATTTTGCCTCCGAAACTGTTTCCCATGTTCCGGGTGTGTGTGACTTGACGGGAATTGCTTTTGTTTCGATTATTGTTTTGCAGCTTGTGCATTTTGTCACTTTTTCGCCCGGAACGCTGCAGGTAGCTTCTCTGACGGTTTCCCATGTTCCGGGTACATGGCTGTTTATTGCCGGAATTACACCTGTTTCAACAACTTCGTTGCATTCTGTACATTTTTTAACTTTCACACCCGGATTTCCGCAACTTGGTATGGTTTCCACTTCCCAATCTCCTGGCTTGTGGTCAAGTTTATATAAATAATTGAATTCCGAACCTTTACGCCCACATATCGTACAAACATAGTATCCTTCCGCATAACTGTGGCAGGAAAGGGGAATTGTAAATACTTTTTCGTCGTTATGTCCGGTCGCTTCGGTGTATTCGTTTTCAAGTGCATACCCGCAAACGGAGCATTTTCTGATTCGGAATCCTTTTTCTTCGCACGTTGCCTCAAAAACCGTTTCCCATTCGCCGGGAGTGTGAGTGGTACAGATATTATCGGGAGCTTCAGAAGGAGAAATCGCTTCTCTTTCAACTATCCATGAACACACAGAACAAATTTTTACTTTTTCTCCGGCTTTTTCTTTCGTGGGTGCTTGGATTGTAATCCATTCTCCCAATTGATGGCCGAGAGGAGGCGTGTATTCCATCAGAATCGCAGTTCTGCATACTGAACAGTTTCTTTGTTTATATCCCCATTTCTGGCAAGTGGGTTCATGTTCATAACTCCATCCTTCTGCAATATGTTCTTTTGGAGGAATTATTTCTGTTATATATTTACCGCATGAAACACAATATGAATATCTTGAACCTTCTTTTTTGCAGGTTGCTTCTGCGGTGACAACCCATTCTCCGGGTGTATGTTCAGCTTTGGGAATTTTATCAAGAATTGTCTTCTGACAGGTTGTGCAGTATCCGTAAAGTTCACCTTCGGTTGTGCAGGTAGGCTCAGTTACGGTGGTTGTGTTTTCGAATGTGTGTCCCAATTTTTCGAGATAATCACGAAATTCGATGTTACAGTTTGAACAAATATACTCATTATATCCGTATGATGTGCATGTAGGAGTCTCTGAGTTGATTAATTTTCCCGGTGTATGATCCTGCTTTGGGATGAAGCACGTTCCGCAATCAGAACAAAGATTTCCGTTGTTTGAGCAGTAAGGAGAATCTGAATGATGTGGAATACAGTCTGTAACTACCGACTCAGACGATATTGATGATGTTGCATTTGAATTTTTAAAGCAGAAACCGCATTTTGTGCATTTATAGTGCTCGATGTTGCCTGTTTCAGAACAGGTGGCTGCTTTTGCAGGAATATTAACAACAGAATGCTTGCAGTTTAAATCAGAACTGATGTCATAAGAAACAACGGTTATCATGTTTCTGTTTTCTGTGTGGGGATAAGCCCATACCAGTTTATTGTCTATAAATACAACCTGACAGTCTTGCCAGAGTTCAGAATTTTCTATGGTTTTGATTTGGCTTATCATCTGCCCATCTTGGTCAATAAAAACATATCTGACACCATCCGATTCATCCCATAAAACAACAAATCTTTTTTCGGATAATTTGACAAGCTTAACATCAGATACATATTTATTGTCTTTTACATGGTCGGTAAGATAAATTTCTTTTGTATTTTCTTTTGAAGGATTGTTTTTATCGCAAACAAGAAGTACGGCATCCGAATATTTTTTGCTTTCCAGAATAAGCTCGTTTTTATATATAGATGACATGGAAACGATGTAATTGTTTTCCGATATTTCGAATCCGCCAACGTTTACGCCAATATAATTGTTACCGATTTCACCGGGGATTTCAAAAAGATTGACATCTGTGTATTTTTCTCCGAATGAGTTGAGGCCTTCATATCTTTGAAGATAAATACTTCTCGGGTATGCGTCGCCTTCATCAATGAGAACTCTTTTTCCGTTGTCATATTTTACATATTGATCGAAAGAGTGGCTTACATGGTTATCCTGATAGAATCCGAGTTTGTTTATCGGAGTCATGGTATTGGTATTAAGAACGATGGTGAACTGTGCCTGATGGTTCAGACCATCTTTGTATGTAGTGAAATAGTGTCTGGCAGTATGAATTGTTAATTCATTGCCTGATTCAGCGAAACTGCATCCGCCATGATAATAAGGAGAGATTGACTGACTTGCCTCACCATTAATTGATGCATGAGAAATCCTGTTGAATTCTTTATCATATTTTACAATACGATATGTTTCTTTTTCAAGGTCTTCTTCTAAGTTGTTTTGACCGTAAGCAATATAATTATAGGTCTTACCGCTGAAAAAGCCACCAAAATGCGGCATTTCACCCGTGAAGTGTTTTTTAGAAATCAGTTCAAGATTTTTTGTGAATTGAGTAATGGAAATCTTGTTGGTATATGTGTTGTGTGATATAAAATATATTATACCATTGTACTCATAAATAAAGAGCATGGGAATGGCACTGGTTGCTTCTTGCATTTCAAATGTATATTCATATCTGTTTTCCGCTGCGGATGTTTGAAATGACACAAAGGGTATGAACATCATAATGCAGAGAATAAGGGCTGTTATTTTTTTGAAAGCTTTTCTCATGTTTAACCTCCGATTGATTTACAAAGTCAACCGTGCATGGTATCAAGCCATGCACGGTTTTTTGCTGTGAAATTAAAATCCGAATAACTCGGCAATCATTTTAAAGAAGTTTGTGAATGCTTCGATAATCATATCAAAGAAGCTTTGGGTAACTTCAACGCTGCATTCAGCCTTGACGGTTGTGCCGTCAACGGTTGCGGTGATGGTTGCCGTGCCTGCTCCGACAGCCTTGATATTTCCGTGGATATCAACGGTTGCAACGGAGGAATTTGAAGATGTGTAGGTTACATTGCCGCCCTCCGTATAAGCGTGAATCTGAACGGAATCGCCTTTCTTGAGGCTGAGGTTCGCTTCGGAAAGGGTGAGGGTGATAATTCTTTCAATAACAACATACTGAACAGCTTCAACCTTATCAATGAGGAAATATCCGTTTTCGTAGCTTGCATCAACCTTAACAAATCTGCCGCTTCCCGTATCGATTGTATAAACTTCAGCTGTTTTGTGATTCATTCCGTCGGGAAGGGGAAGTCTGAGCGAATAGGATTTTTCGGGGGTAACATATTCGCCGTTGTGGATAAGAGTTGCTTCATATCCCTTGAAAGTGCATTTGCCGATTTCATTGAAAACTTTGTTTCCGAGGTCGGAGCCCGAAAGGAATCCGGCACGCATGGCAATATTGCCGTCAAATGATTCTTCGGGGTAAATGATTTCAATGCCTGTTACGGCATCTCTGACAACTAAATTGTTTATTGAGTGGATAATCTTTTCTTCAAGCTTCATTCCGCAGCCTGTGCAGAATTTTGATTTGATGCCGTAGTTGCCGTTCTGAGGTGTTTTGGTGATAATCCAATTGCCTGCCGAATGACCAGAAACGGGAATGGTTTCGGAATAGATTATGTTGTTGCATTTTTTGCAGCGCTTGACCTGCGTGCCCGTGTTCTTGCAGTCTGCTTTTTTGATGATTTCCCATTCGCCTGCAGAGTGACCCGTTGCAGGAATTTCCCGAGTCAATGAGTGACTGCAGTTTTTGCAGAAGAGCGATTCAATTCCGTTTTCGGTGCAGGTTGCAGGTGTTGTTGTTTTCCATTCGCCTTCAAAATCATGACCGCTTGACGGAAGGGGTTCTGTTTCTGAATAATCGCATCTTATGCATTTGCGTGTTTTGATGCCGTCTTCGGAGCAGGTTGCAGGTTTTGTTACAGACCATTCGCCGAGGTCGTGACCGAGCTTATCGATGCTCTTTGTTTCGGTATCCATACCGCATACGGTGCACTTTTTATAGTATTCACCGTCTTCGGTGCAGGTTGCTTCTTTTCTTAAAAACCATTCAGCTGACGAAGAATGACCTTCGGGGTTAATTAAGATTTCCTGAGAGATTTCGCCGCATACGGAGCAATATTTAACCTTTCTGCCGGCACCGTCGCAAGAGGGATAGGTTTCAATTATCCAGTCACCTACTGAAAGATGTCCGTTTGCGGGGATAACCTCTTTTTCTGCAACTTCGCCGCATACGGTGCATTTCTTGATTTTGAGACCTTCTTCGGTGCAGGTAGGCTGAATATCATTTATCCAATAGCTGCCGGGCTTATGGGGAAGCTTTTCAATCTTTTCATACGCTCCCATGGCTTTACCGCAATGGATGCATTTCTTTTGCTTGATGCCTTCCTCTGAGCAGGTAGGTGGTTTGTTAACGAACCATTCTTCTGATTCTTCGTGTTCAAGAGCTGCAACTGTTCTTGTGCTTATTACATAGCCGCATACGGAGCATTTCAGGGATTCCGTGCCTTCTGCTCCGCAAGAAGCTTTCTTTGTTACTTCCCAATTGCCGGGAGTGTGCTCCTTTACGGGGATTGTTTCATTTGCAACTTCATCGCCGCAAGCTGAACAGATTTTAACCTTTTTACCTTCGGCATTGCAGGTTGAGTCGTTAACGGTTACCCAATCACCGGGAGTGTGTTCCGCCATAGGAATCATTTCTCGTTCAACGGTTTCACCGCAGATACGGCAGACCTTAATTTGTTCACCCTGGCGTTTACAGGTTGGTACTATGAGAGTTATCCAATCATCGGGGGTGTGTTCATCCGTTGCAGGAATTTCTTCTGTATAGCTGTCACCGCATTCGCAGGTGAAAGTCATAACGCCGGGGACTTTGCAGGTTGCGGGAATTGTAACGGATGATGTGTATGAATGCTCATGAGGTGCGGGTTCACCCATGAATTCAATATTTGCATTAACGAGATAATCATTATACATACCGATTGTTACGGCATTCCATCCGTTTTTTGAACCACCGTAATAAACATCGGTAAGTGCCGTGCATGAATCGAATGCGAATTTACCGATGTTGGTAACGCTTTCGGGAATAGAAACCGTTTCAAGTGCGGTGCAGTTGGAGAAAGTGCTCATTTCGATGCTTGTAACGCCGTCGGGAATAACTATATCCTTAAGGCTTGTGCAGGAACCGAAAGCACCAAGACCGATTTTTGTTACGGTTTCGGGAATTGTTATGCTTGCAAGGCTTTCGCATCTTCCGAAGGCGTTGCCTTCTATAGCCACAACATCTTTTCCGAATGTTACGCTTGTTATATTATTGCAGGCGAAGAATGCGCTTTCACCTATGTTGGTTATACCGTCTTCGATGATAACGGATTTGATATTTTCACGGAGTGAATACCAGGGAGCGTATGCAGGGTATACCCAGTTATCCATATCTCCCGTACCGCTGATGGTAAGAGTGCCTGTTTCTTCATCGAAAGCCCATGTTGCATTCTCACCGCAGGTGCCGCTTGAAGGTGATTCATCATGGCCACTGCAGACTTTGAAGGTGTATCCGTTTGTATCAGCATAATCTTTTGCATAACAATCTTCTGTGTTTGAACAAATAATTACAGACTTATTACCAAAAGTTTCATAATTAATATAACCGTTATAATATGTACCGCTGATATATGTAACACTTGCGGGAATATGAACATAATCAAGAGTTACTTCGTTATTAAATTTTGAAAATGTTTGTTTTTCGATAACAGTTACCCCATCGGGAATCAAAGCGTTTTCTATAGAACAATCAATAAACGCACCATATCCGATTGAGTTTACACTTGCGGGAATTGATATGCTTGTAATATCCTCACAGTATTTGAACGCTTCCGCAGCTATTTCTACCGTGCCGGGTTTGATTTCAAAATTACCGCTAACAGTTCTTTTGACTTCGACAAGATGCTTACCTATATAGAGAGCGTCTTCGTTCCAATTTTTGGGGTCTTTATAGTATTCTGTCGCATAAAATGCAAGGCTTTCTATTCCTTTTGCGCTATCAGCAATATTAATCTCCGAAAGATTAATACAATAGCAAAATGCACCTAAACAGATTCTTCTGACACTATCCGGGATAGTAACACTTTGAATATTGTTAATGTAGGTGCCGTTACAATAAGGTTCTTCAGAACCGCTGAATGTACGAGCTGCAATTATCTCTGTTCCAGGCTTGATTTCAACATTTGAACTAACATCTTCATTACATCTGATGAGATAGGTTCCTATGTATAAAAGCCCGTTTTCCCAATTATCGGGGTTGTTACTGTATGCGGTATTGTCGAACACCCTGTGCTGTATTGACTGTAAGCTTTCAGGTAAAACAATATTGCTGAGGTTTTTACATCCTGAAAATGCATCGCCTTTTATTTCTTTAACGCCTTCAGGGATGATAAGATTGGTGATACTTTTGCTTTGAAATGCCGATTCTCCTATTATTGTAACTTTATAACCATCCAAATAAGACGGAACTGTAAATTCACCTTCCAGTGTTCCAGTGTGCTTCAAAATCATTGCTTCGCCATCAATAATTGTATAAACATAGTCTCCTGTGGTATAACTGACATATGTTGGGTCGGCTTCACCAGCCAAAGCAGTTTGATAAAAGCTGGAGAAAGCAAAATTTGCAATTCCTAAAATAATGGTTACCGCAAGAATGATTGACAGGGATTTTTTAAATGTTTTTTTCATTTGTTATTCCTCCTAAATTTTTCCTTTTGGAAACCGGATTAAAATACTTTCACCGTATAAACATATTTCGATTTCATTTTATCGGGATTTATGAATCCGAAATCAACTGCAAGCTTGCCGTTTTCGTTGACTGCTTCAATTGCTTTATCGCATCCGAGAAGGCTGACTTTCATGCCGTCACGGTAATCAACATCGTTGAAAACAATCTTGCCGAAAGGATATTTGTGGATGAATGCAAAAACAGAACCGTTGTCCTTATGCTTTGTGTATTTGATATCATCGTCGGAAGGCTCGGGACAGTATTTTCTGCTGCAGTAGATACCTTCGCCGTTGACTTTGAGCCACTGACCGAGCTGACGGAGTCTTTCTTCCATGATTACGGGAATTCTGCCGTCGTCGGTAGGTCCGACATTAAGAAGGAAGTTGCTGCCCTTTGAAACAAGGTCAACGAGCATTTTTATGAGTGCTTCTTCCGAAAGATAATCATCAACCGTTTCAAATCTGTTCCAACCGAAGGAAGCACCGATTCCTCTGCATTCCTCGGAAACTCTGTCAATCGCTTCAATGTCTTCTTCGGCACTGATAAAACCGTATTCCGTTGTCAGATTACCGCCGAGTCTGCCTCTTGTTTCCTTGCCCCAACGGTCATTGGGAACAATAAAATCTTTTACACTTGATTCGTTATAGAGCCACTGCAGGAAATCCGTGCTGTGCCATACTGAGCTTGGATGCTCCCATTCGCCGTCGGTGAAAAGGGTAGCAGGTTTATATTCTTCAATAAGTTCCTTAAGCATGGGGATAAGATGTTCCGTTGCATATTCCTCAGGGTTTTTGAGATAAAGAGGATGAAACCATTCATAAACCGAATGATAAACGCCGAATCTCACATCGCTTTTATCGCAGGCATCCTTGAGCTCACGGCAGAAATCTCTGTGAGGACCGATATCAACGCTGTTCCAGTTCCATGCATATTTTGATTTGAAAAGGCAGAAGCCGTCATGATGCTTTGGAACAAGGTTCATATATTTTGCGCCTGCATCTTCAAAAAGCTTAACCCATTGTTCGGCATCAAAATTCTCTGCCTTGAATTTATCCGCAAAGTCATTGTATTTGAAATTTTCACCGTATCTTTTCTGGTGATAGTAATAATAATCGCTGTCGTTTGCACTTCTTTCGGTTATTTCATCGCAGTGATAACCGTACCACTCCGCATATTTTCCCTTGGGTGCATATGCAGGAACGCTGTAAAGTCCCCAGTGAATAAAAATTCCGAATTTTGCATCTTCAAACCATGACGGAACTTCTCTTTTGTTGAGTGATTCCCAATTATTTTCGTATTTCATAAATTGCTCCTTTCGATGCATATATGAAAATAATACCATATACAAAATAAAACTTCAATAGATTTGACATATATTTTGATATATAGTAGAATTATGTCGGTGATAAAATGCTTGGATTTATGAACGAAAAACTATCCTCATGGGAGAAAATCAAAGAAAGCGGAAAACCCGTTGTTATCTACGGAATGGGCAACGGTGCAGATAAGGTTATCGATGAATTCAACCGTCTTGAAATTCCGATAAAGGGAGTTACCGCAAGCGATGATTTTGTCAGAGGACAGCAGTTCAGAGGATTTACGGTTAAAAAGCTCTCGGAATTCGACGGTGATTTTATTCTTGCCGTTGCTTTTGCAAGCTGTATTCCCGAAGTGATGAATCATATATATTCTCTTTGCGGAAAATACAGGGTAATTGTGCCGTGCGTACCTGTTTTCGGAGACGAAATCTTCAACCGTGAATTCATTGAAAAGCATAAAAACGGGCTTTGCTCGGCATATGAACTGTTTGAGGATGAATCAAAGAAAATTTTTGCAGGCTGTGTTGATTTTATTTTCGGCGGTGAACTTGACACTCTGAAAAGAATAACAACAGAAAAAGACGAAGCTTTTGAAAATATACTGAAACTCGGCGATAACGAAAGCTATCTTGATCTGGGTGCATACAGGGGAGATACGGTTGAGGAATTCCTTCATTACTGCGGCGGAAAATATTCGGATATAACCGCCCTTGAACCTGACAGACGGACTTTTAAAAAGCTCTCGGCGTATCTTGAAAATGTTGAAAAATCCGTTGCATATCCCTATGCCGTATATTCCGAAAACAAGACTCTGGTTTTCAGCAATAAAGCCGGCAGACAGTCAACGATATCAGAAAAAGGCGTTGAAACCGAAGCTGTCTGTGTTGACAGTCTGTATGCGGACAAAACAGTCACTTACATTAAAGCGGATGTTGAGGGTGCGGAAAAAGAAGCTATACAGGGTGCAGAAAAAACCCTGAAAAAGCAGAAGCCCAAGCTTAATATAGCTCTTTATCACCGAAGCGTGGATATATTTTCAATTCCTCTGCAGATAGCACAAATCAATCCCGGTTATAAATTTCATATCCGCAGACATCCCTATATTCCTTGCTGGGATATGAATTTATATTGCGTATAAAAAACAGTTGTATTGAATGAAATTATTTGATATAATATTTTGGAAGAAAAAGCCGAAAGGAGCTTTATAATGAAAAAAACACAATGGTATAAGGATGCGGTATGTTATCAGATCTGGCCCCGTTCTTTCTGCGACGGCAACGGTGACGGAATAGGCGACCTTGAGGGTGTTCTCTCAAAGCTTGACTATCTCAAGGACCTCGGAATCAACTGCATCTGGTTTTCTCCTCTCTATTGTTCACCCAACGCCGATTTCGGTTACGATATTTCCGATTATAAAAATATTTCTCCTGATTACGGCAACAACGAGCTTTTCGAGAAAGTTCTCGATGAAGCCCATGCGAGGGGAATAAAGGTTATCATGGACCTTGTTGTCAACCATTCATCCGATGAACATGAGTGGTTCAAAAAGGGTATTGATAAAAACAGCAAATACCATGACTATTATTTCTGGCGTGACGGCAAGGGAAAGAAGCTTCCCAACAACTGGTCATCGCTTTTTGAAGGCAAGGCATGGGAATATTGTCCGGAAAACGGCCAGTATTATCTCCATCTTTTCTCAAAGAAACAGCCCGACCTCAACATGGATAACCCCGAAGTGCGTAATGAAGTCAAGGATATCATGAAATTCTGGCTTGATATGGGCGTTGACGGTTTCCGTGAAGATGTTATTACTTTTGCATCTAAAAGAGAAGGACTTCCCACAGGTTTCCCCATTCCTCAGGCCTGCGGTATGGAGCATTATGCAGACGGCCCTCATATCCACGAATATCTTACCGAATTCCGTCAGGTGCTCAATAAGTACGATTGCTTTGTAGTCGGCGAAGCACCGATGATGACAGTAAGGAAAGCTCTCAAATACATCAAGGAAGGTCCCGATCAGGAGCTTGATATGATGTTCCATTTCAAGCATATGGAAGCAGACTGCATATTCATGGACTGCCTTAATGTCGGATTCAGCCTTAAAAGACTCAAAAAGGCTTTCTCAACATGGCAGAAGGGTCTTTACGGCAAGAGCTGGAATGCCCTCTATATGGAAAACCATGACCATCCCAGAATCATCAACCGTTTCGGCAGCGTAAAATACAGAACCGAAAGTGCAAAGACAATTGCAAACTCCTATATGCTTCAGTGCGGTACACCCTTCATTTATCAGGGTCAGGAAATCGGTATGGTTAATATTGACCTTCCCAAGGTTGAGGATTATCAGGATGTTTTTGCCGTTAACAACTATAAAACTCTCCGCCTTTTCGGCTTCTCAGAGGAGAATACAATCAAACGTCTTAAGACATCAAGCCGAGGCAATGCAAGAACTCCCGTTCAGTGGGATGACACCGCAAATGCAGGCTTCACAACGGGAACTCCCTGGATGCCCGTTAACCCCAATTATCAGCAGGGCATAAATGCAAAGGCTGAAACGGAAAATCCCGATTCAATTTATAACCATTATAAAGCACTTATCAAATTCCGCAAGGAAAATCCCATTGCAGTTTACGGCGCATATAAAGAATATAACAAGTCGAGCAAAGAGCTTTATGTTTATGAGCGTACATACGAAGGCAAGAAAATGCTCGTTATCTGTTCATATTCAGAAAAGGCAGTCAATTTCAAAGCTCCTGCAGGCTATGACCTCTCAAAGGGAAAAGCAATTCTCTGCAACTATAAGGATAACCCCGTAACAAACAACGGCTTTACAACAAGACCCTACGAAACAAGAGTATATATTTTCTGATAAAAGCATACCCTCTGATGTTCTGATTGCAGAATATCAGGGGGTTATGAATTTTTCGCGGATTATGGTTTCATACGCTGCAGCGTATTGCCCGGAATCCGGTTTTTCATCCATAAAACGGTTGATATCATCTGTTATATCAATGATGTGTGCATAGAGCGAACTTCCTTTTGATTTCTGCAGAATATCTTCACATTCCTCAACCATTTCATGATAGTTGATGATGCCTTTTGATTTGATATGCTTTGCAAGAAGCTCAATGTCCGCACCGTAGCATCTGCATTTATACAGCCCCAGAGAAGAAAAGGCTCTGTAATCCTCATCCTTGCCGATACCGTTTTCGCTCATGAATTTTCTGACAGCCTTCCGTGTTGTGAAATCATATAATCCGTTGATTTCACCGCCGTAATATCCCTCTTTTTTCAGATGCTTCTGAAGAATGGCTATTCTTTCGCCGTTTTCACCGAGATTAACGGCATATGCACTTATTCCGCAGAAATCCGAAAGCAGAATCAGAATCGCAAAGTTGACTGCTATCAGCATCATAATTTTAAAGCTCTTTTTCATCTTACCACCCGAAATATTTTTTATTGATTTTTGTGTTTTATAACAGTAAATATATGCTTTCAATAACGGTGCTTTATTTCTTCGTTGAAAATATTGACAATTATAAAAGCTTGTGGTATCCTATACATAGATACTCAATGTATTGCAAATCTATGTATGGGAGGCTTTTTATGAAAATCAGCAAGGAACTTGCCAAAGGAAGCACGGCTCTTTTGGTTTTAAGTGTAATTTCAAAGCGTGATATGTACGGTTATCAGATAATCAAGTGTATCGAAATGGCGAGCGAGGAAGTTTTCACTCTGAATGAAGGAACTCTTTATCCTATTCTGCATTCCCTTGAAGCGGAAAAATGCCTTGAAGCTTATTGGTGTGAAGCAGAGGGGAGAAAACGCAAATACTATAAGATAACTGCCAAAGGTCTTGAAGAACTTGCAGGCAGAGAACAGGAGTGGAAAACCTTTTCAACTGCCGTTGGCAAAGTTCTGGGAGGTGCGAAACTTGCAGGAGCATGATTTTGAAAGTATTCTCGATTTTCTTTGTTCGGGCATAATGTCCAAAAAGGAAAAGCAGAATGTCCGTGACGAGCTATTTGACCACCTTATGTGCAAATATGAAACAAATATTGCAATGGGAATGGATGATGAAGAAGCAACCGAAAAAGCCATTAATGATTTGGGAGATAAAACGGTTATCAGACACAGACTTTCGCAGGTTCATTCTTATTATCCCAATCTCTCAATGAAAAAAGCGATGAATCTGTTGATTCTCGGCTTTTGTCTGATAAGTTTTCAGATTAATATTTTCGGTATGGGTGAAGTTACAAAATTCATCGGTCAGGTTGTTTTTATTGTTGCAATGTTTTGCCTGAGCAAATCGAATAACAAGCTGAAAAAAGCATTTATATTTGCATCTTCGGAATTTGTTCTGACAGAAATTACAGCTGCAATTTCTCCTGCACTGCCTTCGGATGTTTTTTGGATACCGCATATATTATATATCGCTTCATGTATTTCCAACATAACAAAATGGTTTTATCTTCTCTACGGCTTGCGTGATCTTACCGCACCGTTCAAAGAGAAATACGAAAAAAATATTCCGTACGGTTTTGCTGCATTTGTAAATGCGCTTGCACCGGCATATTTTATCTGGGTTTATTCTGCGATGATAGTTTCGGAAAAATCAATTTCTGATGTTGTCAAGGTTGAAACTGAAGCGGCATATATTCTTATACCGTTTGTGTTGATTTCCGGTGGCGTTACATTGGTTGCATTTATATGGAGTTCAAAATGTCTGTGGCAGAATGACCATGAGTATCAGATAGAAACCTCATCAAAGAAAAAAGCCGTTGCGGCAATTCTTGCCGTTGCGGTTGCGATTGTTCCCGTGATTGCGGTTGACTTATCCATGTCATTTGATAAAGCTGAAACCGGTATTTACTCAATTAATGACAGCGATATTTCAGAAGCGGAATATATCGGCACCTGCGAAAAGCTTATGGCATACGGGGTTCCCGAAAAAATTATCAGAAGTCTGCCCGAAAGCGAAATAAAAAAATATTCCGACTGTCTTCCCATAACGGCATACAGTCAGCGTGAACAAAAATTTATTCTTTCTGCAACAAAAGATAACGGAACCGGTGGCTTTGATGACGGTGTTCAGACTGAATGCCATGCCTGCGCGTTTGAAATCAAAGATGAAAACGGTAATTCTTATTACAGAATTCTTTCCTGGCTGGAATATTCAGCAAACGGAAATTACTATGATCAGGCTTTTTTCTTGAATTATAATAACAGTTCTTATATTCCTTTGAATTATGAAGGCGATTACAACGGCGATTTTCTGCTAATTCTGTCGGAAGAAAACGGCGAAACGCTGAAAAATGAACCTCTTGATGTTTACACGGATGAGAATGCTCTGACCGACAGCATTACGGGCATAAGATTTGAGGGCAAGGAAAATCTGCTTATTCTCCATGCCGCAGATTATGTTCTGATGAGAAGCAGTTTACTCGGAAACGGATCTCATCGCATACTTGAGTTTTTCCATCGTACATTTCCTGTGTCACTTCCTTACAGAAATGCCCGTGATGCGTTTAAAAACGATTATCATTCCTTTGATGATTACGGTCTTGTAAGGGCGCAGCTTTTTACGGAAGTCCACTTTCCGATGCCGCTTGAGGATGATAAATATAAAGACCTTGTTATTGAGGAGGTATCTGAATGAGAAACGATGAAATGTATCTGCAGCTTTATCTGATTCGTCACGGAGAAAGCATGGGAAATATCGAAACAGACGAAGATTTTGATAAAACAAATCCTCCGCTGACTCCCCACGGCAGAAATCAGGCGAAGGCAGTTGGTGAAAGATTTTCTTCTCTCGAAAACTATACGCTCTATTCAAGCCCTTTGCAGAGGGCAAGAGATACTGCATCATGCATAAGCGATAAAATGATTATCGATTATGATTTGCTTGAAAACGGTGTAAGAGCAACCGGAAACGGTTTTGAGGATTATCATGAATCAGCCGAAGAATGCTATGAAAGAGCGAAAAAAGTTGTTGAAAAATTAACCGCAAAGCACAGAAATCATGAGAATGTCATTGTTGTAGCTCACGGTATGTTTCTCAATCAGCTCATAAAAGCGGCGCTGAATATTCCGTGCGAAGCAATGCGCCTTTCGGTTTATAATGCATCAGTAACAAAAATCAATTTCTGCGATGATGCACCCGTAAAGCTCGCATTGCAGAATGA
>JAZSAH010000198.1:0-16461 GCA_045601745.1 Acutalibacteraceae bacterium | reverse complement strand
CAATCTGACAGAAATCGGTCCTTGTCAGGTGCTGTTCCAGGTCAGCGTAACTGAAGCGGGTCTGTTAATTCTGTCTCTCAACGGCGCAGATTTGGAATATACCGTATCGGGTCGTGCAACGGGTGTTTCACAGATGTGTAGGAATGGCAATCGTCGAAACCACCTCCGTTAACTCGATTCTGACGGTAAGAAATCCTGCCGGTAACGCAGCTGCACTTACCATCACTCCGCTTGCAGGAGGAACAAGACCCGTTTCCGCACACCTTGTCATAACACAAATTCAGTAGTTTTATAAAATCGGCTCCGGCAAGCTGTGTGTTCTGTCGGAGCCGTAATTCTTTTTCGGGAGGGAGAATAATGAAAAATGTAAAATCGGGTCATGCTCAACCGATTATATGTCTTGATGCAGGACACTACGGAAAATATAACCGCAGTCCTGCAATTCCTGAATACTATGAATCGGATATGAACTGGAAGCTTCATCTGATGCTCAAACCTGCTCTTGAAAAATACGGCATAAAAGCAAATGCCGAAAGACAGCGTGCAAAGCTTCGTGCCGCAGGATTCGATGCATTTATCAGTTAATAATCAATTATGAGGATGTAATAAACGCAAGTTTTTTACATCCCCATGATTTTTATGTTATCAAATTGTGTTTTATCGCTCGGATTTCAGCAAAGCATAATAGCTGACATCGCAAATGCCCTGATTATTCCTGTCTGCACTGCGCATAGTGCCCTCGTATTTCATTCCGCATTTCATCATCACTTTACCTGAATTTGGATTTCTCGTATCGTGTCTTGATTCAATGCGGTTAACATCAACAACGTCAAATAAATAATCCATAACCGCTTTGAGGGCTTCGGAAGTAATTCCCTGATGCCACCACTTTTTTCCGATGCAGTATCCGATATGCACCATCGAAACATCTTCGTTGATTAATACAACATCAATACCGCCAATCGGTTCATCACCGTTGTCTTTCAAAACAATTGCCCAATGATAATAATTATCATCAGAATACTGTTTCAGCCAGGATTTTACCGCTTGTTTGCTTACTTTTTCATTCGGATGAACTTGCCAGGTTAAGTATTTTGTTACTTCAGGGTCGGTAGCCCAATTCTTATACACAGCTTCAGAATCTTCTTTGACAAATCTTCTCAGAACCAGTCTTTCTGTTTCCAATCTTTGTGTTCCGCAGTGTTTCATAAAAAATCCTCTCTTATACAAAAAATAATATCAGTTGCGGAAATATTGCCCGATTTCTTCCATTCTGCTTTCTTGTTTAACGCCGAAAGGACATCGGTTTTCACAATGGCCGCACTTAAGACACGCATCCGCTTTTACCGACAGCTTTGTGTAATGGTTGGCTGCTATATCGTCGCCGGCAAGAGCAAGGTCATAATATTTATTAACAAGACCGATATCTATTCCCGCAGGGCAGGGCTGACAATGGTTGCAATAAACGCAGGTACCCGTTATGGTATCTGCCGTAAATGTGCCGATAACGGAATAATCCTTTTCTTCATCGGTTGCAGTAAGGAATTCAAGCAATGTGTCAAGATGCTCCATCGTCTGAACGCCGGGTACGGCAGTAAGAACACCGGGTCGGTCAATGGCATACTGCAAACACTGTGTATGCGTAAGTGCCGCACCGAAGGGTGACTGTTCGTCAGATAAAAGCTGTCCTGCGAAAAACGGCTTCATAACGCTTATACCTATGCCTTCACACTCGCATCGTTTGAACAAATCGAAGCGTTCTTTTACACTGCCGATACCGTAATCATCGCCCTTCTCAAAATCATAAGCAGGGTTTATGGAAAACATCATCATATCAACAAGTCCCGTATCAATGATTCTGTTTGAAACGCTCGGAGTGTGCGATGAAAATCCGATGTGACGGACAATACCTTGCTCTTTCAATTCTTTAAGGTAATCAAGAACACCGATTTCACACAGCGTGTCAAAATCTTCATCTTCATCAACACAGTGTAAAAAACCGAAATCCACATAATCGGTACCGAGAGCCTCAAGCTCCCACAAAAAAGTCTTTTTTATTGTTTCGAAATCACGGCACCAGCCGTATTCTCCGTTTTCATCATATACCGCACCGAAATGCACCTGCAAAAACACTTTGTTGCGGCAATTACGGATGGCTTTGCCTATGGGAGCATAGGAAGCGCCTGCCGTGCAAAGGTCAAAAAAGTTGATTCCGTTGTCAATGGCTTTGCGGATGATTGCTTCGATTTCATCGGGCGGTGTCTTTCCTATGCCGCCCATTCCGAGACCGAGCACGCTGAATTTTTCGTTTCCGTGAGGAAGCTGTCTGTATTCCATATTATACTCCGTCAGATTTTAAAGATAGAAGTGCTTGCCGTTTTGTTTTATGAGAATATTTCCGTGAAGAAACCGTATATAACAGAAATTGCGTGGAACACGTTTCCTGCAAATCGGAGCGACATTGTGAAAACGGCAGAGATTTCAATATCCTTGCCTTTTTCCGCAATAACGGGAGAAGCGTTGTTTCCGAGTTTAAGTTCACAGAGCTTATCAAGGATAACATTTGCTATGATTTCGTTGCCTTTTGCGCTGGGATGAATTTCGTCATCGGCATAGTTTGCCATATCGTCACCGAGTGCAGTGCCGACATCAACAACAACGATTTCTCCGGGATTTTCGGCATTATAACGCTCAATCGCACTGTTTATTCTGTCAGCCCCCTCCTGATAGGGTGCTCTGAGATAGCCCGACTGGGGATTATAGAGTGTCTGCATAAGAATAACGGCATCATCGTTATGAGAATTGATGATATCAATTATTTTGCATAAATTGGTGTAGAAGCCGTCGGCAATTTTATCATATTCCGAATGGTCGCCCAGAACGATGGAATCAAACATAAGACCTATAAGGTTGCTCATAAGAAAATCGTTTCCGCCGATTGAAATGCTGATAATGTCGGCTTTTTCAAGGTCTGCAATAACCGTTTCATCTTTAAGACGGTTTATGAGATTTGTTGTTGTGTGGCCGGGAACGGAATGGTTGGCGTAATCGTAGCCGTTGGTATCTGCAACAATTTTTCCGTAGCAGGCTTCACGGGAATTTGAAATGCCCGAGCCGTAAGCTATCGAATCGCCGAGGACAAGGTAAAATTTCTTTTCTGTTTGAGCATATCCGCATATGCCGAACATACCGAATATCATAACAATGCTCAGGATAATTGCTGTCAATTTTTTCATTTTTTATTTCTCCTTTTTCTTTATGATTTGCAAACTTTTGCTTATTGTTTTTTGTTTTCGGCAACAGATTTCAATTGCCTCACGGATAAATTCCGCCGTGCCGTCAGCGTGCTTATCAATGTTGCTTCTGAAGCGTTCATCCGCAACATACATCTGACCGAGACCTGCCAGAATTTCGTTTGTGCAAAGATAGTGGTTTTCGGTAATGTGGTTCTGCAGTGTTTTCACAAGGCTTTGCGCCCGTGCGGAATCGGGTTTTTCGTCATTTTTCATGCAAACGGCAAAATCCGCCATGATGCGGTCCATATCTTCCGCAAGGTTATTCCACTTCTGCTTCGGATAATGCTTTGTTTTTTCTGCGTGTTCTTTGTACGCCTCAGTATTACCCCATTTTTCCTTAGCCTCAGCCTTGTATTTTTCAAATTCGCTGTTATCAAATGCTTTCATTACATTTGCTCCTTTCATCGCATCATCAATGGAAGATATCAATCGCTCCAACCTCTCTTTTTTGAGTGTGAGCAGTATCTTTTGTTCCTCCAGTGACTTTTTTATGTCATAATTCGGGGATGATAAAATCTCACTGATATTTTTAAGGGAGAAGTCAAGCTCACGGTAAAAGAGAATCTCCTGCATACGAAGAAGAGAATTTTCATCATAATAACGATAGCCCGTAGACCTGTCAACGGAGGCAGGTGTGAATAATCCTATTTCATCGTAGTAATGCAGTGTGCGCACACTTACACCCGTGAATTCCGCAAATTCCTTAATCAGCATTTTCATACTATCACCTCACAAATCGGAGTATACACCATGACGGAGCGTGAGAGTCAATACTTTTTTTGAAAAAAGGTTGTGTCAGATGCTCTGTTTGTTGACGCAGCGAAGCACCGCATTTCCGTCACGGCATAAATCGACAACGGAGACGGAAACGTTATCGAGAGAAAACCTGAATATATGCGGTTTGACGCCCAAAGCTGTCGGAATAAGATACTCGAGGAATCCGTGATGGCTGAATACCGCAACACGGTCGCCGTATGAAAATCTGTTTTTTATGAAGGAAATCACTTTTTCCGCACGGATAACATTATCTTCAAAAGCTTCACAGCCGAATTCATAGTTTTCCGTTCCGAAAAGCTTCTCGCACATTTTTGTGTTTTTATAATATTTCTGAAGATAATCTTCGCTGCAGCCGAAATATCCGGGAGTGCATCCGCATTCCACAAGCTCGGGGCAGATTTCGAGAAGAGGCTCGTCGGATTTTGCTTTGCAAACACCTGCGGCGGTTTTGAAACTGCGCAACAGAGAGCTTGTGATAAAGGCGTTGACGGGCAAGTCTTTAAGTCTTTCGCCCAAATCAACACATTGCTGTTCTCCTTTCGGAGTGAGCTCCCCGTCGCTCGGGTCACGGTCGCCGATATCGGTATAATCTGTTTCGGCGTGTCTTATAAAAAGGATTTGCAGTGATTCAAGTTTTTCCATATCTTTAACCTCTTGAAAATAAACTGTGAATTCGTTTTTTGTATGTATTGATTATATCATATCACGGGCATTTTTTGCTGTCAACTTCATCCTGTCAAAAAATATACTCCCTGCTTTATCGGTTGGGCGGGATGCGGAAATCATAATAATTGTTCGGCAATTCTATAATAAATTATTGTAAAATCGGTTCGGTATGTGATAAAATATATTAAAAAATTATCGGGGTGAAGTGATGGAATACAAAAGAAAACTGAAAAACGATTGGAAAGCAAAGTGGATATGGTCCGCTAAGGACAGAACAAAAAAGAACACATGGCTTTGCTTCAATAAAACAGCGGAGATTTCCGTTGTTCCCGAAAAGCTTATTGCGAGGATTTCGGCTGAAAACAAATATTGGCTTTATATAAACGGAAAAATTGTTGTGCGTGAAGGCGGTCTCAAAAGAGGTCCGACTCCCACGGGATGTTATTATGATGAGGTTGATATTTCGGATTATCTTGTCCGTGGTGAAAATCTTATCAGCGTTCTTGTGTGGTATTGGGGCAACGAAGCGAGCTATTCAAGCTCCGATGCCGGTCAGGGCGGTTTGCTTTTCGAGGCGGAAGGTGACGGCGTTTCAATTCTCTCCGACAAAAGCTGGAGCGTTATGAAAAATCCCGCATTCAGAAAAGATAACGGTAAAATGCAACCCAACTACAGACTCCCCGAAAGCAATGTTTATTATGATGCACGCAGGGAGATTGACGGTTGGAATAAGCCGGGATATGATTTTTCTCATTGGAAAAATGCAGCTGAGTATGCAGTCGGGGGAGAGGGCTGTTACGGAGAAACCTACAGCCGGGATATACCGATGTTCAAGGGTTTCGGCTTGAAGGATTATGAAAACAGCAAGGATTTTGAGGGAACAGTTTTCGGAATGAAGAAGCAAATCACCCTTAAAGTTCCTTATAACGCACAGCTTACTCCTTATCTTGAAGTTGAAGCAAAAGCGGGCAAAAAAATTATTATCACAACCGAGAATACTTATACCGGCTCGATTCACAGCACTTATATAACCAAAAACGGTGTTCAGAAATTCGAATCTCCCGCATGGTTCAACGGTGAACAGATAAGCTATGAAATTCCGTCGGGTGTTAAAATAATCAGCCTGAAATACAGAGAAAGCGGTTATAATACCGAATTCCAAGGCAGTTTTGAATGCGAAAACAGCGGCATGAACATACTCTGGCAGAAATCGCTCCGCACTCTGTATGTCACGATGAGGGATAATTTCATGGATTGTCCCGACAGGGAAAGAGCGCAGTGGTGGGGCGATGTTACAAATGAAATGATGCTGATGATGTATAGCCTTGCACCGTCATCATATTGCCTTTACCGCAAAGGTGTCAGCACGATGCTTTCATATATTGACCCCGAAACCAAAGTTTTGCAGACGGTAGTACCGATAAAGAACGATTATTTTGAACTTCCTTGTCAGCAGCTTGCAGGCGTTGCAGGTTTCTGGTCTTATTATATGTATACGGGCGATGCGGAATTTATAAAATCCGTGTATGATGCATCCGTGAATTATCTCAACCTCTGGGAAATCGGCGAAAACGGGCTTGTTGAACACAGAAGCGGTTCATGGGACTGGCAGGACTGGGGCTCCCGAATCGATGTTGCACCTCTTGAGAACGCGTGGTATTATTATGCGTTGACTGCTGTTAAAAATATGGCGGAGCTTCTCGGGAATGAAGCTGATGCAACGGAATTTGAATCAAGGCTCGCATCTCTTTATGATGCATATCAAAGTCTCTGGACAGGCGACGGATATAAAAGTCCCGGGAACGAAGGCTATGATGACAGAGGAAATGCCGTTGCCGTTTTATCGGGTCTTTGTCCCGAAGAAAACTATGCAAAGGCGAAAGAGATTCTTTTCAGCATCAGAAATTCAAGCCCTTATATGGAATATTATGTGCTTGAAGCTTTGTGCAGAATGGGCAGATATTCTCTTGCAGAGAGAAGAATGTGCGAAAGATATGCAGAGATGATTGACGAGGATTATTCAACTCTGTGGGAAAACTGGATAAAGAAAGACGGCACATCAAACCATGCATGGTCAGGCGGTCCTCTTGTTATAATGAGCAGGCATATTGCGGGAATCAGACCACTTTCGGCAGGCTATAGAGAATTTGAAATCAGACCTCAGTATGATTTACATAATAAAGTCAGTTGCGTTGTGCCTGCGGTTAACGGATTTATCAGATTCGGATACAAATCCGAAAACGGAAAGACAATAATAAGTGTTGAATATCCTGAAAACAGCAAGATGAAGCTGCATCTTCCCGAGAATCCTGTTGTTACAGTAAACGGAAAAACAGTCACCGCCGATGATACAATTCTGAATCTTTAAAAAAAGAAGCCATACAAACTGATTTCGGTCAGCTTGTATGGCTTTTAAGTTTGATTTATCCGGCTTTTTCCGCAAGATTATTCAATGCACCGATAACGGTTGAGCCTGCCTTGCTTCCCGCCGAAAGCATTTCTTCATAGTGTCTCTGAGGTTTGCCCCAGAGTTTTTCACCGAGGTCGGTGTTCCAAAGAGAATCTGCAATAAAGGGAGCGTAGTCGTTATCGGGAACAATGTAACCTATTGCATCGTTGCAAATACCCATAACAAGAACGGTTTTGCCCTCGCCTATAATATTTTTGGTGTATTCAAGTTCCCAATCCGTGCCTGTATAAGACTGCGTTTTGTCAACAACATTGCCGTAAACAAGCTGGGGAACAAGTTCTCCGGGAACGGTAAGCATAACGATATCCGTTCCGAATTCGAGATATCCGACTTCGCTGATGATTGAATATCTGCTCGGCGAGGATTTGTCACGGACAACAGTCATTCCGAGAAGCCCCGAAACAGCACCGAGCTCCATAAGACCGTATTCGAGAGGAATTGTAACCTCTGCCATTCTGACATTGATAAAGGGAGCAACGGGTTTGGCGTTCTTTTCCGCATCAATGATAAGTCTTGCAAACTCATAGCCGAGTTTTTTTGCATCCGCATAATCCTGAACCGTGGGATTTTCGGCAATCTGAGCGTTGATTTCGTCGAGTATTTCCTGAGTCTGAACTCCGCCCTTATTAACCGAAATCGGAGCCTGTGCGCCCTGAATGAAAGCAAAATTCATGCCTGCCGCGTTGATTTTTTCTTCGATATAGTTGGGATAGTCTGCAGAGAGAAGCTTTGTTGACCTGTCGATTGTTGTGGGATGACCGCCGAGGTTTGCAAGAACGGTGGGCTTTGAGTCTGCTCTGTCGGGAACGAATTTGAAACAGGCAATAACGTGCTGATATCCTTCCATATCATATCTCTTGTTGAAGATATAATCATATTCATCATCCATATAGTTGTTGTTTCTTTCGCTTCTTCCGATGCCTGCGGTTTCAAAATAATAAAGCTCACCGGGTTCTTTGTTCATATATGCCTCAACGATTGCATCGGATGCACCGTCAATCATATGTTCATGGAATTCGGGTTCAATGCTTCTTGTTTTTTCAACGAAAGGAAGGAATGAGAAAAGATTCTGAAACATCGATTTGATAAGTGTTTCAAGACCGAAGCCCTGAGTATCGATAACGGTATGGCAATGTGTGCTGTTGATATTGATTGCAACAATGTCGCTTTCAACGCCCTTTTCCTTAAGCTTGCGTTCAGCTTCCGCACGCATAGAGCGTACATCGTCATTGCATACGCCGATTCCGTCGATTGCAACCGTAACAACCGTGCCTCTGCCCGAATTATCGCTGATTGCAACGGCATTTGCACCCTGGTCATCAAAAACGCCGTTTATCTTCTGGGTGAAGTAGCCGCCTGTGTAATATTCTTTTGAGCCGTCTCTGAGATTTTCGGGAACCATGCTTGCCTTGCCGAAGCCGAGATTCCATTTTGCGCCGGCTGCGGGTTCATCAAGGAATTTTTCCGTTCCTTCATAGAAATTTTTGCTTTCGCCTGCATAGTAATCTTCAACGGTGTCGAAATCCTTGGGGAAAAGTGCACCGAATCCCATGAAAACAGCGTTGAGAAGACCGTTGATTGCATCTGAGCAGAAAGCAATTCCGCTGTTATCGGCGGCTTCGGCATCATCTGCGCTAGCAAATGTGAAGGTTCCGAAAACAAGACTGAGCGCAAGAATAACGGAAACGGCTTTTTTGAACTTGTTCTTCATGTCTGCATTTCTCCTTTATATCAATGATTTATCAAAGACTGTTGAGTATTTTAAGAACGCATTCAAGCTCTTCCGGCTTGAACTTTTCAACGGGACGGTTGTTCTTTACGCAGTCCGTGAAATAGATGATTTCGTTTGCATAAGCGTTGCTTTTGGGAAGATTGATGTTTCCGGTATCGCCGTCTGCCTGCTGAGAGAGGTCGATTTTTTTCTCGTCTTCAAGGTGTATTATCATTTTTTCTTTTTCGCAGGTGACAACAGCTTTCTCGAACTGAAACCGGAAATCGGCTGTGAAAGGAATGGAGGCTGCGTACCATGACGATTCGGAGTTGATTGTGAAATCGCCGAAATCATAAGTGATGCTGACATAATCCTGTGTGGGAAGCTTTGAACGGAACTGATGGGAAACCTTCGGCATTCCGAAAGCATAAACCATGAAGTCAAGGTCGTGGATATGAAGGTCAAAAGGAACAAGACCGCTTCTTTTTTCGTCAATCATCCAGTCATCCCATGTCCATTTCGGACGGCTGCCGAGTCTTATCATTGTTCCCGAAAGAAGCTTGCCGTATCTCTTTGAATCATAGATTTCCTTGAGAAGCTCATATTCGGGCCAGAAACGAAGAACATGGGCAACCATGAATTTAACATTGTTTCTTTCCGCTGCCGCATATACTCTTTCAACATCCTCGGTTTTGAGGGAAATGGGTTTTTCGGTTATAACATTAATTCCCTTGTCCATCGCCTTTATCGCAAAATCCGCATGGAGATATGTGGGAAGGCAGATGTCAAGAATATCGAGTTCTTCATTTGCGAGCATTTCGTAAAAATCCGTATATCTGCGTTTGTCGGGATATTTTTCCATTCTTTCGGGACGGATATCGCAAAGAGCAACAAGCTCGGCATCCTCCATGTTTTCCCATACGGGGATATGAGCGCCGCTTATGCCGCCGACGCCTATAAGACCAATTTTCAGCATGTTGTTTTCTCCTTGTCAATCTTCAATTGCCGCTTTGCGTGAATTGATTTTTCTGAATATTTCGGTATCGAATTTCGGTGTGCGGTCGTAATAATAAAGACCGTTCTGCTCCTGCTCTATATCATAAAGCTGGGTGTAGCAGAAGCCGAACATTCTGTAGTTGTCAAGCAGTGCGTCTGTAAGTCCCGCATATCTTTCAATGAGTTCTTCCTCTGTTTTGGGTGCATTGCCGTAGCCCCAGGCATCGCTTCTGTCACCCCTTGACCACTGGAGTCCGCCGTATTCGCTGATCCATGCACAGCCTTTTCCGCTATACATCTGTCTGTCGGGGAAGCGTTCATAGAAAATGTTTTCTGTCATGAGCTTATCATAGTTTTCCTTGAAAACATGATAGTCCTGCTCGTAGTCATGAACATCATAAATATCTGTTTCAACATGGAAATTACCGCTTGTGTCAATGCAGGGACGGGTTTCATCTATGTGTTTTGTAACTCTGTAAATTGTTCTGAGAATGCTGTCGTACTGTTTTCTGCCGTTTATATCCCATGTTTCATTGAACGGACACCAGCCGATGATTGAAGGATGGTTGAAATCTCTTTCAACGCATTCGCACCATTCGGGGAGCATGGCTTCAAGAGCTCTTTCATCCGACCAGTCAAGACCCCAGTTGCCGTATTCTCCCCAGACGATGTATCCGAGTCTGTCACAGTGATAGATAAATCTCTTTTCAAATACCTTCTGATGAAGTCTTGCACCGTTGAAGCCGACTGCCAATGAAATTTTAACATCGTTTTCGAGTGCTTCATCGGTGGGTGCTGTATAAATTCCGTCGGGATAGAAGCCCTGGTCAAGGACAAGTCTCTGGAAAACCGATTTTCCGTTGATGAGGAATTTGTAATCGTCAAGCTTTATGTTTCTCAGACCGAAATAGCTCTTGACTTTATCTTCGCCGAATGTCAGTTCAAGGTCATAAAGTCTGCCGTTTCCGACCTCCCAGAGATGAATTTCGTCAAGCTTGATTTCACCCGTGATTGTTGAAGCGGCTTTCTTTGAGAATGAACCCATTGCCCTGCCTTCATATGATGCGGATGCGGTGAATTCGCCCTCGCCCTCAACAACAGCCGAAATTGCAATAACGCCGTTGATATAATCGGGATAGAGTTTGAAGCTTTTTATGTAGGCTTTGGGAACAAATTCAAGCCAGACCGTCTGCCATATGCCCGTTGTTCTTGTGTAGTCACAGCCGTGAGATTTGAGTTCTTCGCTCTGCTTTCCTCTGGGAACGAGAGTGTTTCTCACATCATCAACGGCGTTGACGATAATTGTGTTTTCGCCCTCGTTAAGATATTCCGTTATGTCAAACTTGAATGAAGCATAACCGCCTCTGTGGAAGCCTGCTTTTTTGCCGTTGATATAAACGGTTGTTTCATAGTCAACAGCACCGAAATGCAGCAGAACATTGCCTCTGAGCTGTTCTGATGTTATATTGACGGTTCTTCTGTACCATACGGCAGGAATGAAATCGGTATATTCAATTCCCGAAAGCTTGCTTTCCGGGCAGAAGGGAACAACAATCTTTGTTTCCCAGTCTTTTCTGTCAATGATGCCCGATTCTTTTTTGCTGTTGCCGAAGTCAAATTCAAAATCCCATTCACCGTTGAGATTGAGCCATGAAGCTCTTTCGCACTGAGGATCGGGATGTTCGTGTCTGGGTATGTTAATCATGGTTTTGTTCTCCTTAAATTTTAAAATAATTATCTTCAATCATTGCCGCAAGACAATGATAAACAGGCAATGTAAGTTCCTGAACCTTGAATGTTTCAGTTTCGGGAAGTTTTATGCAGATGTCGCAGATTCTGCTGAGCTCACTTTCTTTTTCTCCCGTAATCGCAACGGATTTTATGCCCGATGCTTTTGCTGTTTTTGCCGCATAGACAATATTTTCCGAATTGCCCGATGTGCTCAGGCAAAGCAGAACATCGTTTTCTTTTGCGTATGCATAAACCTGCTGTGCAAAAACAAGTGACGGCGCAACATCGTTTTCGAAGGCGGTCATGAGAGCCGAATGACTGCAAAGCGAAATCGCAGGCAAGCCCTTCTGCAGATTTTCCGCAATGTATTTATCTTCAAAAAGCTCCTTTTCGTTATGGGAAAGGGGTCTTTTTCTGATAAATCCCTTCATCAGCTCGCCGACAAAATGATCGCAGTCTGCCGCAGAGCCGCCGTTTCCGCAGCAGAGAATTTTCCCTCCGGTGTCATAGCAGTTTATGAACAGCTCATATGCGGAATGAATATCTTTTCTGCATATTTCAAGACGAGGGTATCTTTCGAAAAGTTCGCTGAATATCATTTTGTTTCCTCCGCATATGTTTTTGCAACGCCTATTGCGGCATAATCACCTATGTTATCGCCGAGCATTGCAGGAACGATTTCGCAGCATCCTGCAGATATTTCAAGCGCTTCTTTTTTTATGACTTCGTTCATTGTGTCAATCAGCAGATGCCCCGAGCGCTGAAAAATGCTGCCGATAACAATTCTTTCGGGATTGAGAATATCAATCAGGATTGAAAGACCGAGACCGAGCTTTTCACCGCATCTGCGGTAAATTGCATTTGCGAGCTTATCTCCCATTGCGGCTGCATCGGCAATTGTTTTTGCGGTAACATTATCATAGGGTATCAAGGTTGTTCCGTTATAAATCGAAAGCATTTTTTTGCCCATAGCCGCAATTCCCGCACCGCTGCAGAAGCCCTCAAACGAGCCTGCTTTTCCGTATGCAACGGGACCGTCGGCATCAAGTCTTATGTGACCCACTTCTCCTGCAGTGCCGTTTGTGCCTGTGTAGAGCTTTCCGTCAAGAATAAGACCTGCACCCATGCCCGTGCCGAAGGTGAGGAAAATCATATTTTTTGTGCCTTTACCCGCACCGAACTGCCATTCCGCAAGAGCGCAGGCATCGGCATCGTTTCTGACTTTGCAGGGAATGCCGAGTTCATCTTTAATGATATCCGCAAGGGGAACATTATCCCAGTCGGGCAGATTCGGAGGACGCATGATTATTCCTTTTTCGCAGTCAAGCGGACCTCCGCAGCTTACTCCGCAGGCAAGGATATCTCCGGCTGAAATTCCGTTTCTTTCAATGATTTCACGGGCTGATTTTATGAGCTCGTTAACAACACATCTCCAGCCCCGTTCCGTTTTTGTTTCAAAACGGATTTTGTCCTTGACGGAAGTACCGCTTTTTTCGCTGATAACAACGGCGCATTTTGTTCCGCCGATATCCATTCCGAGATAGTATTTCATAATTTCACCACATTTCATTCCAATTATATATGTAATTTCTTTTTAAGTCAATAAAACTAATATAATTAATTCTGCTGTTAAAGATAAATATGAAAGGAATGAAAATATGGCAGTAACATTAATAAGAGCAACCCTGCTTTATGCGGCAGTAATTTTTCTTATACGGCTTATGGGCAAACGGCAGATAGGTGAGCTTCAGCCTTCGGAGCTTGTGATAACAATTCTGATTTCGGAAATCGCTTCCATACCCATGCAGGATAACAACATTCCGATTGCACATTCTGCGGCGGCGCTTTTTGTGCTTGTATCATTTGAAATACTGACATCGGCAATCGGTCTGAAAAGCTATAAGCTGAGAACCGTTCTGCAGGGTCATCCCGTTATCGTGATAAGAAACGGAGAAACAGATATGAAGGCGCTGAAAAAGCTCCGTATGACGGTAAATGACCTCGTTTCGGCATTGAGACAAAAGGATGTTTTTGATATATCTCAGGTTTCTTATGCCATATTTGAAACCAACGGTCAGATAAGCGTGCTTTTAAAACCCGAATACAGGAATTCAACCGCAAAAGACCTTGATATTCATCCTGCCGATAACGGTATGCCGTTTGCCGTTATCTGCGACGGAAAGATAATAGACGACACCGTTGCGGAATCGGGTCTTGATAAAGACAAAATAAAAAAGCTTGTTATTTCAAATAAAACTCCTCTTGAAAAAATCATTATCATGACCGTTACCTCCGACGGCAAAGCTTATATAGCGAAAAGAGGGGAGAATGAATGAAAAGGATAATTATTGCGCTGCTTCTTCTGATTTCTGCAATTTCCGTTTCGGTATGGTCGAATATTACGTTTGAAAAGAATATGGAGTATTATTCTTATTCATTGAAAAATCTTATTTCATATTCAGAAAATTCAGATGATGAAAAGCTTTTGAAAGAAACAATGACGGTTGTTGAAGCATGGCAGGAATCATCGGCATTTCTTCACTCTCTTGTTGCACACGAAGGAATGGATGAACTCGAAAAAAGCATAACCTCCCTGCCGCTTCTTTTAGAGCATTCCGACAGAGAGGAGTTCAGAAACGAATGCATAAAAGCCGTAAATCAGATAAATAACCTCATTGATTCCGAAAAGTTGAATATCGGAAATGTTCTGGTTATTTCAAAAGCCCTGCAACAAAAACAATAATTATCATAACAGGCAGAATGAAACTGAAATAGGGCTTCAGTTTCCGTGACAGCTTTATGCCTTTTCCCGTGTTGACTTCGTTGATATAATTATCAAAACCCCAACCGTAATCGGTTGTGCAGAAAAAAATACAGATTAGTGCACCGACGGGCAAAAGCAGGTTGCTGACGATAAAATCGAGGCTGTCGGGGATGTTTCTTGCGCCGATAACCGTTGTATTTTTCAGAATGTTATATCCGAATATGCAGGGAATGCTTCCTGCAGAAAACAGTATGCCGTTGATAACGGAGGATTTTTTTCTGCTCCAATTATAATTGTCAATTCCGCTTGCAATCAGGTTTTCGAAAACGGCAATAACCGTTGATATGCTTGCGAATGTCATGAAAAGAAAGAAAAGTGCACCCCATATCCTTCCGCCCGTCATATTAGAAAAAACTTTCGGAAGGGTTATGAAAACGAGCGACGGACCCGAATCGGGATTAATTCCGAAGCTGAAGCAGGCGGGAAAGATAACAAACCCCGACATAACCGCAACAAAAGTGTCAAGCAGACATATTTTCAGCGATTCGCTTGTGATTGTTCTGTCTTTCGGCATATAGCTTCCGAAAATTTCCATTGATGCAAGACCGATGCTGAGGGTGAAAAAAGCCTGCGTCATCGCTGCTGTCATGATGCTTCCGATGCCTTTTTTTGCAGCTTTTTCCGCATCGGGAAGAAGAAAAAAACGCAGCCCGTTTGCTGCACCGTCAAGCGTAAGGCAGCGGATAACAAGAATGCTTATCAGCAGAAGCAGACCCGTCATCATAATTTTTGTTATGCGTTCAACTCCGTTTTGCAGCCCCATACCGCAAACGATAATTCCGATGAAAACGGTGATGCCTGTAAGGAGAAGCATTTCTCCGGGACTTGCAAGCATACCGTAAAAAATCATTGACGGGTCGTTTGTCGCAACCTCAAAAGCACCGGTCAGATATTTGAAAAAATAGCCGAGCATCCAGCCTGAAACGGTTGTGTAATATGACATGAGAATAAAGCATCCCGCAAGACTTACAAAGCCGTGGATATGCCATTTGTGACTGCTTTTTTCAAGCGTTTTATATGCTTTAACAGTGCTCTGACCGGTTGCTCTGCCGATTGCAAGCTCCGTTGTCAGAACAGGTATGCCCATTGTAAGCAGAAACAGAATATAAAAAAGAACAAAGATTCCTCCGCCGTTTTCACCTGCGACATAAGGAAATTTCCACACATTGCCGATACCTATGGCGCAGCCTGCGCTGACAAGAATGAAACCGAAACGGGTTCTGAATTTTTCGCGGCTCACGGTCGTTTCTCCTTCTGTAAATTTCATGATTTGTGTAACGAAAAAATTATTTACAAAATAATCATTTTTATGTTGAAATACTGATAAATAAATGATAAAATAAGATGAAAAATTATTCGGAAAGGATAATGCTATCATGGAATACAAAATGATTCTCACTCCCGAAGAGCAGGGAATACTCAACGGCTCCAAGGGCGAAACAATGGCAAAGGTTATGAAAACCCTCGTTCTTTACGGCGAAGCTTTCGGTGCAACCAAAATGGTTCCTGTTGAAAGCAGAATGGGTCATCTCGTAACAAGCTTCGGTCTTAAGGTTATGAAACCTGTTTATGAGCTTATGGACCAGCTTATTGCAGGCGGCGCACTTTCACAGCAGAAATTCTCCGTTGACCCCAAGCCCCTTGACCCCAATGTTCCCGCAAACTTCCTTCAGAAGCTTATTTTCAATAAGTTTATGTATAGTATGCAGAACAGCTATGATGCACAGCTTTCGAAGCTCGGTCTTGTTGATGATAAGTCATACACCTGCACCTGCTACATGGACGAAGTAGGCAACGTTCCCAAGAAGGGCGAAGTTCTTTCATGGGCTGAATCATCGGCTGTTGTTTATGCAAACTCCGTTCTCGGTGCACGCTGCAACAGAAACTCCGGTATCATTGAGCTTTTCGGTTCAATCGTAGGCAGAGTTCCTTATTTCGGACTTGTTACCGATGAAGGCAGAAAGGCAACATGGATTGTTGAAGTCAAAAC
>JAZSAH010000197.1:0-3387 GCA_045601745.1 Acutalibacteraceae bacterium | reverse complement strand
AAGAATGCTGCCGTTGAGCATGGGAGTAACGATAGTGCCGTTAATCTTGAAGAAGATGTTCATTGCGCCTACTTCTTCGATATACTTTCTTTCAACGCCGTCAAGCCAGAGAACCTGTGAATAACCGTCATCGTGTGCTTTAACCTGAGCTGCAAGGCTTGCAGCGTAGTTGCCGCCTGTCTTTGCAAAGCCCATGCCGCCCTTGACTGCTCTTACATAGTCGTCTTCAATCCAGATTCCCACGGGAGCAAGACCGCTTGAATAGTAAGCACCCGAGGGGGAGAGGATAACGATAAAGAGATAAGTCTTTGAAGGAGCAACTCCGAGGAAATCGTCTGTTGCAATGATGAAGGGACGGATATAAAGCGATGTGCCGGGAGCTGAGGGAATCCAGTCGCGGTCAACATCAACAACTGCGCTTACAGCCTGAACGAAATCTTCAACGGGAAGTTCGGGGATGCAGAGACGCTTGTTTGTGTCGTTTGTTCTCTTTGCGTTCATTTCGGGTCTGAAAAGACGGACTTCACCGTCGGCACCCTTATATGCTTTAAGACCTTCAAACATTTCCTGACCGTAGTGGAAAACCATGCAGGCAGGTGAAAGGCTGAGGTTTGAATAGGGAACTATACGGGGGTCGTGCCAACCCTGACCTTCTGTGTAGTTCATAACAAACATATGGTCTGTAAAAATTTTTCCGAAGCCGAGATTGCTTTCGTCGGGCTTCTGCTTGGGAGCAGTTGTTTTCTCAATCTTGATATTTAACATTTTATAACACCCTTTCGGTTAATTTATTTTGAAAGTCCGAGTTTTTTGGCAAAATCTTCTCTCATCTTATATTTGAGAATCTTACCTGCCGCATTTTTCGGGAAATCTTCAACAAATTCAATATAGCGGGGAACCTTATGCCTTGCCATATGAGCTTTGATATAATCCGTCATTTCTTCAGCTGTCATGCTGCATCCTTCCTTAAGAATAATGCAAGCCATGATTTCTTCGCCGTAGCGTTTGTCGGGAACGCCGATAACCTGAACATCCTGAACATAATCATGCGTGAAAATGAATTCCTCTATTTCACGGGGATAGATGTTTTCACCGCCTCGGATAATCATATCCTTGAGTCTGCCCGTGATAAGAAAATATCCGTCGGGTCTTCTGCAGGCGATATCTCCCGTATGAAGCCAGCCTTCTTTATCGATTGCGCCTTCCGTTGCTTTGGGCATTTTATAATAACCTTTCATAATGTTATAGCCTCTTGCAACAAATTCGCCGTTTTCGCCGTCGGGCAATTCTTCGCCGGTTTCAGGGTCGATAATCTTGCATTCAACATTCGGAAATGCACTTCCGACAGTTTCCGTTCTGTCTTCAAGCGATTCATTGACTTCGCCCATTGTGCAGCCGGGAGAAGCCTCTGTTTCTCCGTAAACTGAGAGGATTTCCGTCATGTTCATTTCTGCGGCAGCGCGTTTCATAAGGTCGGGAGGACAGTTTGCACCTGCCATGATGCCCGTTCTCATATATGAGAAATCCGTCTTTGCGAAATCTTCATGCTGGAACATTGCAATGAACATTGTGGGAACGCCGTTGAAGCAGGTGATATGCTCCTGATGAACGCAGGCAAGCGATGATTTTGCCGAGAAATAAGGGAGGGGGCAAAGCGTTCCGCCGTGAGTCATCATCGATGTCATGGAAAGCACCATGCCGAAGCAATGGAACATCGGAACCTGAATCATCATTCTGTCGGCAGTGGACATATCCATTCTGTCGCCGATTGTTTTACCGTTGTTGACGATGTTATAGTGAGTGAGCATAACGCCCTTTGGGAAGCCCGTTGTGCCCGAAGTATACTGCATATTCGCAACATCGTGGCAGTCAACAGCGGCTGCTCTGCGGTAGACTTCCTCAACGGGAACTCTGACCGCCATATCCATTGCTTCTTCCCATGTAAGACAGCCCTTCTGACGGTAGCCTACCGTGATGATATTGCGAAGGAAGGGGAGCTTTCTGCAGTGGAGGGGTTTGCCGGGCACCGCAACCTCGAGTTCGGGGCAAAGCTCTGCTATGGACTGAGCGTAGTTTGAATCAAGACATGATTCTATTGTGATGAGGGTGTGAGTATCGGACTGTCTGAGAAGATACTCAATCTCGTGGATTTTATAAGCTGTGTTTACCGTAACGAGAACTGCGCCGATTTTGGTTGTTGCCCAGAAGGTGATGAACCATTGGGGGAGGTTTGTGAGCCATACGGCAACCTTGTCGCCGGGCTTGACTCCGAGAGCAATGAGCGCTCTTGCACAGTTGTCAACATCGTCACGGAACTGAGAATAAGTTCTTGTGTAGTCAAGCGTTGTGTACTTATAAGCAATCTGGTCGGGGAACTTTTCAACCATGGTATCAAGAACTTCGGAGAAAGTCTTGTTTATGAGTTTGTATTTTTCCCAGACGAATTTGCCCGTGCCGCTTCTGTTGGTATAAAGAAGCTCTTCGCTTTTTTTCTTCTTGTCGTAATTGGTGATTGAATTGACGAAATGGGGGAACACGATATCCGCAATGCCGAAGTCTTCCATTGTTTCGGGCTGACACTCATATGAAAGAAAACCGTCGTAGTTAACGGATTCAAGTGCATTGAGCATCGTCTGAACGGGAAGTGTGCCTTCGCCGATAAGGCGGTATTTCATTTCGCCGTTTTCAACAGCGGAATCCTTGACGTGAACGTGTTTTATATATGCGCCGAGATTTGTTATTGTTGTGTCGGGTTCTTCGCCGAAATCTCTGTAGGGATGGTTGATGTCCCAGAGTGCGGCAAGATGATCGCAGGCAAAAACATTGAGAAGGTCACGGAGTCTTGAGGTGTCGGCATAAATACCGACTGTTTCAACAAGAAGCGCAACGTTATCCTGCTCAGCTTTTTCGATGACCCTGCCGATAAGCGAAATGACGGTTGAGTCCTCAGCCGCTTTTTCTTCGCCCGTTGCATAAGCGTGAATTCTGACATAGGGACATCTTATTCTCGCCGCAATTTCGATTGCCGTTGCGATTTCTTCATAGCCTTCTTCCGCTGATGCGGCATCTGCGATGTTGCAGAAGGTATCAAGGCAGGAAACGGTAAGCGAATTTTCACGGAGCTTATGTACCGTTGCGGATGAATTCTGTTTATTGAAAGGTGCATCGTTTCCGGTGAACCTGTCGTCGGTTATGTTGTGGATTTCAATGCCTGAAAATCCGAGTTCGTTGGCAGTGCTTACAAATTCAGACCATGAAAGCTCCTGCCATCCGTTTGTGGAAAATGACAGTTTCATATAGCTTACTCATCATAGACAATTTTGTTGAGAGCATTGATATAAGCAACTATGCTAGCGCCGATGATATCTGTTGAAACACCCTTGCCCG
>JAZSAH010000196.1:0-2302 GCA_045601745.1 Acutalibacteraceae bacterium | reverse complement strand
CTTTCCGAAAGATTCGACTCAACAATCGGTGCAAACACCGTTCTTATGCCCTTCGGCGGCAAAAATCAGCTCACTCCCATCCAGGCAATGGTACATAAGATTTCCGTTGAAAAGCAGGATACGGACACCTGCTCACTCATGGCATGGGGTTATAACCCGTTCATAACAGAAAAGAGCCCCTACCACGGCGCATATCTTGCAGTTATCGAATCCGTTTCGAAGCTCATCGCCGCAGGTGCGGACTTCAACGAAGTTTATCTCACATTCCAGGAATATTTCGAGAAGCCCATGAAGGACGGCAAGCGTTGGGGCAAGCCTCTCGCAGCTCTCCTCGGCGCATTCAAGGCACAGATGGACCTCAAAATTGCTGCTATCGGCGGCAAGGACTCAATGAGTGGTTCGTTTGAAAACATTGATGTTCCTCCCACACTTGTTTCATTTGCCGTTACAACAGAGGACCTCAAAAATATCGTTTCTCCCGAATTCAAGGCTGTAGGTCATAAGGTTGTTATCCTCAAACCCGAATATACTGCAGACAATCTTCCCGAAACAGCTTCACTCCTCAAGGTTTATGACGAAGTTTATTCGCTCGTAACAGCAGGTAAGGCTGCCGCAATTTATACTCCCGCTATGGGCGGCGTTGCGGAAGCAGTTCTCAAGATGGCAATGGGTAACGGCATCGGCTTCGACTTTGCGGATGTTTCGCTCGAAGATATCTTCGGTTATTCCTACGGTTCATTCATCATCGAGCTTAACGATGATACAGACTGCGGAACTCTCCTCGGTTACACAACCGACAAGGCTGCAATCACCTACGGTGCGGAAACAGTTGATTTTGCAAAGCTTCTTCCCGTCTATGAGGATAAGCTTGAGGATATTTATTCCTGCAACATCGCAATGCCCGAAAAGAAGATTGAAACCTTTGATTATAAGGCAACAACATTTGCAAAGCCGGCAATCAGAACTGCAAGACCCAAGGTTCTTATCCCTGTATTCCCTGGAACAAACTGCGAATTCGATTCGGCAAAGTATGCCGAAAGAGCAGGCGCAGAGGCAGAAATCTTTGTTATCAACAATCTTTCCGCTTCAAGCATCGCAAAGTCGATTGAGGACTTCGCAAAGAAGGTTTCCGAAAGCCAGATTATCTTTGTTCCCGGCGGCTTCTCGGGCGGTGACGAACCCGACGGCTCAGGCAAGTTCATAACTGCATTCTTCCGCAACGCAGAAATCAAGCAGGCTGTAACAGAGCTTCTTGAAAAGCGTGACGGTCTTATGCTCGGTATCTGCAACGGCTTCCAGGCTCTCATCAAGCTCGGTCTTGTTCCCTACGGCAAGATTATCGACACCGATGAAACCTGCCCGACTCTTACTTATAACACCATCAGCAGACATCAGTCGAAGCTTGTGAGAACAAAGCTTGTTTCCAACAATTCCCCCTGGCTCTCAAAGGCAAAGCAGGGCGAGATTTACACCGTTCCCATTTCACACGGCGAAGGCAGATTCATTGCTGACGAGGCTCTCATCAGAAAGCTTGCCGCAAACGGTCAGATTATCACTCAGTATGTTGACTTTGACGGCAACGCAACAAACGATATCGCATTCAATCCCAACAACTCCGATTTCGCAATCGAAGGCATCGTTTCACCCGACGGACGCGTTCTCGGTAAGATGGGTCACTCCGAAAGAACGGGCGCAGGTCTTTATAAGAATGTTCCCGGCGAATTCGACCTCAAGCTCTTCGAGTCAGCAGTTGAATATTATAAATAATATAATGTAATAAGAGGCAGTTTCTTTTTTGAAACTGCCTCTTTGCTGTTCAGAACAGGGATTCTCTTTCGTATTTTACCGTGTGACCCTCAAGAGTTACATTAATGGGAAATACATTTTCAAAGTCTTTGGCGGTAAGATAATTTCCTTGTGCATCGGCAATAAGATATTCCGTGGTTTTTATGCCGTCGGTTGAAATCTTGTTTCCGCCCATAAACTGAAGCTCGATTTTTCTTCCCTCTTTGTCTGTTCCGTATTGATGCGGAAAATACATGGTTTCATATTCGCCCTCATCGTTTTTATTTCCTTTTGAGAAATCCGTTCTGCGGATATCAAACGGACTGTAGTAAGCGAGTCTTTCATGGACATAAAGAACAAGCGTACCCGTTTGAGGCATTTCTCCCACTGTTGCATAATACGAGCTTCCTATGTTGAGTCTGTCTGACTCGGAAACAATATCATCATGATCATCGAGTTTTGCCGATATGTTTGCTATCGTAAATTTTTCTGTTTCATCAAAATGGTGCGTGCCAAA
>JAZSAH010000195.1:0-2854 GCA_045601745.1 Acutalibacteraceae bacterium | reverse complement strand
TATGTAAATTGCGGTTTTGTCTTTAGTAAGCTCGCTGTATTTGAGATACATATCGTTTTCGGCTATGGGGTCGAGTGCGGCGGTCGGCTCGTCAAGAATGATTATCGGAGCATCTTTATAGAGTGCCCTTGCAAGCAGAAGTCTTTGGAGCTCACCACCCGAAAACGCAACCGCGCCTTCGTGAACTTCACGCACAAGCAGAGTATTTTCTTTTTGCGGCAGACTTTCAACCTTATCAAGTATTCCTGCAAGCCTCATACATTCACGGAGTCTTTTGCGGTCAATTTTGTTTTCCTCGCAGAGTGCGATATTCTTTGCAACCGTTGCAGGCAGCAATGCGCAATCCTGAAAGAGCGTTGAGAACAGCTGATAATATTCGTCACGGTTGAAAAGTCGGCTGTCAATGCCGTTAATAAGTATCTGACCTTCCTGCGGAACAAACAGACCGCAGATGAGCTTAACAAGCGTTGATTTGCCTGCACCGTTAACGCCGACAATCGCAATTCTCTCGCCTTTGTTTATTCTGAGCGAAAGATTATCAACCGAAGGCTTTTCGGCTTCATCATAAGAGAAAGTGAGGTTTTTAAGCTCGATTTCGCAGGGCAAATCCTTGCCCGACGGCAGCTTTTCGCCCTTTTGGGTGTTCATTTTATCCTCGATATCAAGAAATTCTCTGAAATCGCTGACGTTGTGTGCGCCCGAAATGATTTCCGAAATTGAATCAACAAGCCTTGCAAGCCACTGACCGAATCCCGTTATTGCACCGAAATAGAGCGAAAAATCGCCGAGTGTCATCTCGGAATTGAGCTTGAGATAAATGAGATAGATATATGCGCCAAGGCTTACGCCGAATTTGAAAACATCTTCAAGCATACAGTTAATATAGTGACCGTTGTTTCGCAGAATGTTCCACCAATTTGCATCGTCAAGGTGCTTGTCTATTTTTCTCATAAGGAAGTCGGACATATTGTAAATTCGGACATCCTTTGCGTTGGAAAAATCCTTTGAACGGTAGGTGACATAGTGAAGCCGAAGAAAGATTTCGGCAACCTTATCTCTCATCTTGTCTTTCCATTTTTGGAAAATCAGCCATCCCGCCATGCTGATGCCGTAGCAGAGAATGAGAATGGGGATAAACCACGGATTGCATTCAACGATAATTGCCGTGAATGCCGAAAAGCCGAAAGCAGATGAAGCAACGGTTGCGTTAAGCTCGATGAATCTTGCAACGCTTCCGTCCCAGCCGTGAATCGCATTCCACGCTTTTTCACGCAGAACACGGGTTTCGTTGCAGGTGTAGTTATTATAATCCATGCTCATAACTTTGTTGCAGATGAGTCTGTGGAGCATAATATCCCTTGCGAGCATTCGTCCCTGATGGCTTTTGTTATACATAACATTATTCAGGTATCCGAACATAATGAGCAGAACGGAAAGAATACCGACCTTGAAAAGAAGCTCCGAAGCAGGTGTTTTGTTTTCGACGCAGTCGAGAACGATTTTCGGCAGATATGCCGCCAAAACCGAGCTTATCGCACCCAGCGGAGTGAGCCCGATTTGCATTATTACATAGGGTTTGTCGAAATCCCAATGTTCTTTCAGCATGAATTTTAAGTTGCTGAAATAATTATATTTTTTCTTCACACGCTTTCCCTCCTGATAAGTGAAAGAATTATTGAAACGATAACAGCGCAAATGACAAGATAAATAAATGCGCCAGTTGATTTGCGAAGTGCCGCAGCGGCACAGCTCAGCATAATCAAGCCTATGGCAATGAAATATCCGCCGAGAACTTTATATCTTTCGGATTTTTTACACATTATACTAACGAAGGCTTTGAGCTTGTTGCGGAAAATTGAAATTCCGAGTGTGAAATGAACAACCGCAGAAATCAAAGCAACGATTGAATAGTATTTCATTTAATATCACATCCTTTGAATTACTTTTTTCAGCTTTTGAGGAGCAATATACAATGCGTCGCAGACCCTTAACTCGCCGTCAGGCGAATATCACTTTTGCGAAGCAAAAAATAAAGGCGGAAGCCTCGCCTCCGCCGCTTCAATATAATGATAAAATAAAAATCAAACGATTGAAATATGCTCTGCAATAGTGTGGATTTAATGTTCAAAAGTGTTGCAGATATTTATACTGGCTGTGAATATATTTCCCTCGCAGGAAACAAAAACATCGCCGTGATATTTCCGGGCAATCGTTTTTATGCTCTTGAGTCCGTAGCCGTGGTTGAGCTTGTCGGCTTTTGCCGTGCCGATATGCTTTGTGTCAACCTGCGCTTCAACGGGATTCTCAACGGATATAACAATTCTGCCGCCCATTGTGATAATGCTTGCAAAAATTGTTTTCTCCATACCGTTACCGAGACCCTCTGCAGCTTCAATCGCATTATCGAGTGCGTTGCCGATAAGTACGCCGAGCTCGAGCAAATCAACATTGATTTTATCCGAAATCTTAACCGAATAATCGAGTGTAATTCCCTTGCTTTCGGCGATGGCGAGCTTGGATTGAAGAACGGCATCAACTGCGGGATTGCCCGAATTTATAACGCCGTTGTTTGCTTCATCAAGAAAATCCACTTCGCCCTTTATAGCATCAATGGCAGACTGGGTCTGACCGTCTGCGAGAAGTCCCGAAACGGAGAGCAGTTTGTTTTTAATATCATGTCTGAAAGTGCGGATTTCGCTTTGATAGCGATAAAGCTCCTCGTAGTGAGCGAGCTGATTTTTAATTTGTTCGTTGGCAAAGCCGAGCCTTGCTTTTGATTCAACATAGTCCTTTTGTCTGTAAATAAGAAAGAGGGTAACCAAGTTTGCGGCAATCATCAGAATTGCAACAGCAG
>JAZSAH010000194.1:0-3369 GCA_045601745.1 Acutalibacteraceae bacterium | reverse complement strand
GTATGACGCTCTGTCCGTTTCACAATGAAAAAACTCCGTCTGCTAAAATTTACGGTGATAATTTTCATTGTTTTGGCTGCGGTGAACATCACGATATTATCGGTTTCACACAGAAGCTTTTTCAGTTGAATAAGCCGATTGATTCTGTGAAAAAACTAAACACGGATTTCGGATTAAATATCGACATAGAAACAGTTCCAACAAAAGCTGATATTTCCGAATATCAGAAACGTGTAAATGAGCAAAAAGCATATCGGGAATATGAGAAAAATGCGTGGCAGATACTTTGCGATTACCTTTGGCTTATGCGTGAATGGAAAAAGAGAATCCCTGCATCGCCTGATGATGATTTGGACGGAAGATTTGTTTATGCTTTGCATCATTTTGACTATGCCGAATATTTGTGCGATGAGTTTTTTAAATCGGACAAAAACGGCAGAGCTGAAATGAAAAATTGCGTATCGGAGATAGCGGATTTTTTGTGCCGATTAGGATGAAAATTTTTCGATTTAACATTTTTGATTGTACGAAAAATTATTAGTTTGTGACGGCTGTGACGGTTTTTGTGGCGGTATAAAATAACCGTCACAACTGTCACCAACCGTCACGCAAGGGAGTGCAGAGGGAACGGCTGCTTCTCAAAGAGCGCCTGTATTTGTGATGGAGGAAGAATTCCCCGTCACAAGTACTATGGCGTTACAAATGGCGCAGCCTTTTGTAAAACACGGCTCTTTGAGCCGTCTTATCGCAAGCACACTGCCGTCACTCTCATCAATCAATCGTGACGGTTTGTGCTTGCCCATTGTGAATATGAAATGAGGTGAATTATGAAAGAAAAGAGAATTTCGTTCTGTCAGGGTAAGGGCAGCCTTACACATAATAATCGGGAGTTCATTGCGGAGAATATTGACCGAAACAGAATAAAGGATAATGTTATATTTATCCGTCAGGATTTGGGTGAGGCTTACGACCAGCTTTTCGCTGAATCGACAGAGCGTTATAATGCAAAGCAAAAGCGAAATGACAGAAAAATTCACGGTACATATTATGAAAGCTTATTTCATCAGAAACCGTCAAATACAGTTGTTACAGCTGCCGACAAACGAAAAAGCTTTTACGAGGACGTTGTACAAATTGGTAAAATGGATGATTCGGGAGTCGGTACAGAGGATGCTGAACTTGTTGCAGAATGTCTGAAAGAATATATGAGTGATTTTCAATCAAGAAATCCAAACTTTTATGTTTTCAATGCAGTTCTGCATATGGATGAAGCTACACCGCATCTGCACATTGACTATATCCCCATAGCACACCAAAAACGTGGGCAGGATATCCAGAATGGTATCGCAAAGGCTTTGGAAGAAATGGGATACGGTACGGGTAAACAAGCTATTGCTCGTTGGAGAGCTGCTGAGGTTGAAGTGCTGAATAAAATTTGCCTTGAACATGGAATTGAACCGCTGCCGCCTGAAAAGTCCAGAGGCAGTATTGAAGTAGCTGAATACAAGGAACAAATGAAAAAGGTTGATGAACTTACTTCCATTGAAAAAGAAAAGAGGTCTGCTGTTGCATATCTTGAATCAGAAATGGATGAAAAAGCTGAGAAACTTTTGGAAATCAATGCAGAACTTGATGCTGTAGAGAAAAAACAAGTTAAGCTGATAGATATTGACAGCGTTGAAACGAAAAAGTCTGTTTTCGGCGGCAAGGTTACTGTTTCAAAAGAGGATTATGAAACTCTTTCTGACTTGGCGAAAAAGCACGTTACAAGTACAAAACAAACAAAAAAGCTGAAATCCGAAAATGCTGAACTTCGCAAAGAAAATGCAGAATTGAGAAAGCTTGCAGAAAAGCAGAATGCTGAACTTGAAAAATACAGACGGCCTGCGACTTTCTCACGTGAAAATATGAGTAAAGAATCCAAGCGTATATCCGAAACGGAGAATTTGAAGTCGAAATTACGCAAGGCTACTGCTTTTATTGATGCTTACGGACTTAGTGAGGAATTTAAGAGATTTACATACAATAAATTAAGAAATACAGAGATAGAATAAACTAACGGCATATCTGAAAAAATACAAAAAGACCTTGACAATGTGCTGTTAAGTGCGCTACAATGGTTGTGGAAAGATATGTCGTGATGTAAAACAGGAGGTTTTATATTATGGCAACTATTCAGAAACGTGGTGACAGCTACTCAATCAGAGTGAGCTGTGGCTATAACACAAAGGGCAAACAGGTAATCCAATCAATGACGTGGAAACCCGATGCAAAAATGACACCGAAACAGATTGAAAAGGAACTGAATCGTCAGGCGGTTATGTTTGAGGAAGCTTGTATGCACGGTTATCAGAGCAGGGCTGTCAAATTCGAGGAGTTTGCAGAGGAGTGGTTTGAGGAATATGCAAGACCAAATCTTCGAAACACTACATATGAAAGACTTTTACAGCTCCGCAAAAGAGTATACGCAGCCATTGGGCATATGCGTATGGATAAGATAACACCAAGACAGATACAGGCATTTGTGAACACGTTGTCCAAGGACGGAGCAAATGAGCGAACAGGAAAGTCGCTTGCTCCCAAGACTATCCGCCACAACCTTAGCTTGATTTCTGATATCTTCACTTATGCGGTGAAAATGGGTGTTGTATCGGAAAATCCCTGTTCAAAGGTGACAATTCCCAAAGGAGAGCCGACAGAAAAGAAAATTTATACATTGGAAGAAATTGAAAAATTCCTTATGCTGTTGAATGATGAGCCTTTGAAGTACCGTACATTTTTCAACCTTGCGATATACAGTGGATTCCGCAGAGGCGAGCTTCTCGGACTTGAATGGAAAGATGTTGATTTTGAAAATAATATCATCAAAATACGCAGAACTTCCAATTATACTGCACAGCAAGGCGTTTATACGGATACTACTAAAACGAGAAAGTCGCAGAGAACGCTGAAATTTCCGCAGGAAATAATGGATATGCTGAAAGAATACAAGGCTGAACAGGACGAGCGAGCTCTTAAATACGGTGATAAGTGGGTAGAAACAGACAGGCTCTATACAAAATGGAACGGTGAACCGATGCAAAACGGCACACCTTATTTCTGGCTTGGTGAATTCTGCGAAAAGCACGATTTGCCATTTTATGGTCTGCATAGTTTCAGACACTTATTTGCATCGCTTCTTGTAAACAACGGTGTAGATATTGTAACGGTATCGGGAGCATTAGGACACTCGACGGTTTCAACGACTACTAACGTTTATTGTCATATGATTGAAGATGCACAGGCGAAGGTTTCCGATGCTGTATCAAATGCCCTTAACTTTAACAGCAAAAAGCCGACTCCTGATGAGGAATCGGCATAAAAATCTTA
>JAZSAH010000193.1:0-2531 GCA_045601745.1 Acutalibacteraceae bacterium | reverse complement strand
AATTCTGCATACGGATTATGTTGAAACCGCAGGCATCAATGAGTTTGAAAACATCAGAGAAAACCTGCGTGATCTGATAAAATACATCATTGTTAAGCATATAACCTACACCACACACATGGATGATGATATCCTCTCTATGGAATGGAAAGAATCCGATCTTGAGAACGACGATTTGCAGGATTACAAAGCAAAGGCAGAGTTTTATATCCGTCAGCATCAGGATAACGAGGTTATTGCGAAGCTGAAGAGCAACGTTCCTCTTAATACAGACGATGTAAAAGCTCTCGAAGAAATTCTCTGGAGCGAAGTCGGCTCAAAAGAAGATTATGAAGCAAATTACGGTGCCGTTCCTCTCGGTGAATTTGTCAGAGGAATTGTCGGACTTGATATGAATGCCGCAAAAGAAGCATTTGCAGAGTATCTTAACAGTTCAAGTCTTGACAGCAGACAGATTTATTTCGTCAATCAGATTGTTGAGTATATCGTTCGCAACGGTATGATGAAAGACCTTTCTGTGCTCAAAGAAACACCGTTCTCCGACCAAGGCAGCATTGTTGATATTTTCACTGATGTTTCCGTATGGCTTGGGGTCAAGAGAGTTATCGACCAGATAAATGCTAACGCAGCGGCTTAAGATTTCTATTCAGAAAAGAGATGTCCTATGAAAAAAATTATCGCATTATTATTGGCATCAATAATGATAATTTCATCGTTTGCAACAACAGTGAGTGCTGTTTCAATCAGCGAATCCAAAGAGGCACTCAGAGAGCAGTTTGAATACGGAAAAGGACCTAAAACAGGTCTTTATTCTGTTGATTACAGATATTATGCACCTGAAACAAGCGAAGGCTCAAAGCATCCGCTTGTTATCTGGGCACACGGTCAGTCTCACGGACAGTATGACGGTTTCCAGATAAAATCAAACGATATCGTAAACTGGTCATCGGATGAGTATCAGTCCCGTTCCGAAAACGGATTTTATATTATGGCTGTAAGGTCACCGGAACACATCGGACTATCTTGGGACGATGATATGATCGCACCCCTAAAAGCGGCTATTGACGATTTCATCGAAAAGAACCGTGAGCACATTGATGCAACTAAAATCTATATGGGTGGATTTTCTCTCGGCGGTATGATGTCGTATAAAATGGCAATCAATTATCCTGATATGTTTGCCGCAATCTTTCCTGTTTGTCCTTATATATCAGTTTCTGAGCAGGATGCTGAAAAGTTTGCAGACGTTCCCGTTTGGATGGTTGCAGGCAAAAAAGACCACCTTGTCAGCTACAGCGGAACGGTTAACAACTGGGAGAATATCTGCTCAACATCAAACGTTTTGCAGGAATGCAGATTTTCAACTCTGAGCAAGGTTTGCCTTCCTGACGGTTCACGAGCTCCGACAGAGCATTATTCATGGGAAGCTGTAACGGCAGATATGTTCACCACGGATAACGGAGCTTATCCTCATATGGCAACTGTTGACGGAAACGGAAACGAGGTTGTTCTTTCGTATCCTGAAGGAATGATTTCGTGGCTGATGGCTCATTCTTCGCATTATAATCCCGAAACAGACAACAGCGAAATCAAGCCTGTATTCAACATTCTGAATATAATCAAGGCTCCGATTATGACAGTCTACATTATATTCAGAAACTTAGTCAGACCGATTTTTGGTTAACAGTCAAGAAAGCCCGTCTTTACGACGGGCTTTTGTGCGCTACAGAGGCCATAATGCTGAATTCGCGTTAAAGATTGTGCGCTTTGAAACGTGACGTGAGCCATGAAATCCGATATAATATTCTACAGAAGAAACATTAATTGTCGGAACGGAGATTTTATGGGTTTTATTGAAGATTTATATTATGGCAACCTTGAGCCGCAGTCTTATAATCCTGAATTCGGTGCGGAACTCAAGAAAAAACTGAACGATCTGACCGAACTTGAAAAGCAAATTTCCGATAAACTGTCGAGCGAAGAAAAGACGTTGTTTCTGAAATACACGGACAAATACATTGAATTCACAAGCCGAAGCCTCACCGATGCTTTCGTTTCCGGTTTCCGTTTTGGTGCAAAATTCACACACGACACATTCATATGATAGTTCCGTCCTCCTTTCGTTTCGAGGGTCATGACATAAAATGCTCCACAGAAAATCTCTGCGGAGCATTTGTGTTTATTTAATGAAATTGGTTTTGATTTTGTTTTCGGGGATATCACGGAGTTCATATTTCTCGTCTGTATGGCCGAGAATTATTGCGCAGCAGGGAACAAAGCCGTCAGGCAGATTAAGTTCTTTCAGAAGCCCGTCATTATCATTGAGCAGCCTGACTGCGCCCCATATATGGCAGGAGCCCACTCCGAGTTCGGTTGCGGCTGTTGCCATATTCTGAATAAGAATTGCCGCGTTTGAAAAATTTACGTTGACGCTTTTAAGGTCGGTTGAGGGGATAAGGGAAGAAACTAAAATAACCGTTGGTGCGCCGTAAAAGGGTCTGTGACCGCTCTCCTTTTCGCAGTAATCCTCC
>JAZSAH010000192.1:0-10840 GCA_045601745.1 Acutalibacteraceae bacterium | reverse complement strand
CCTGCACTTCCCGACGGAATAGTTATTAAACTTAAATATAAAGACGGAAGTGAAAAAACCGAAACCGTGATTTATAATGCTGCGGAAGGCTGTTACCGTGCTGGAGAAGAAAGAGTTATCGGTTCGGTGCGTACGGAAGTTGAGGAATACGGCTTGCTTACGGATACACTTTATATAAATGATAATACTGTATCTGTTAAATATGATTATTTTGTTCCGCCCACACTCAGTTATATTTTTATGGAGATTGTTAATTTTGTGTTGAGTATAGTTTTATAATGCAAAAATACCGCTTGGGCTGACCAAGCGGTATGATTTTTATTTGTTGATTTCAATTTTGCCGTAGAGTGAAGCGCCTGCGGAATCTGAACGGGGTGCTCTTGCGGGAGCGTCGGAGGAAGCTTCGGTGCGGTCATTATAACGTCTGCCGCCTCTGTTTCCTCTGTAACCGCCTTTGTTATAGCCGCCCTTGTTGTAACCGCCTCTGCCGCCTTTGTTGTAGCCGCCGTTGGTGGGCTTTACGCCTTCTTCAAGGGTGATAACAACCTTTCTGTCGCCGTCGCTGCCTACGGAATGTGAGGTAACGCCTTCGATTTCCTGAACGGTTGTGTGAATGATGCGTCTTTCGTAGGGATTCATGGGTTCGAGAACAACATTTCTGCCGTATTTGCGAACCTTTGCTGCGTTCTTGCGTGCAAGTGAACGGAGAGTGTTTTCTCTCTTTTCACGGTAGTTGCCGACATTGATTGAAACACGCTTATAATCTTCGGAGCCCTTGTTGATAACAAGGCGTGTGAGATACTGGATAGCATCAAGGGTTTCGCCTCTTCTGCCTATTACAGAGCCGTAATCATCGCCGCATTCGATTGAGAAGCGAACATCCTCTTCGTCTGCCTCAACGCTGATTTCAGCTTCCTCGATACCGAGGTTTTTGAGTATGTTGAGGATATAATCCTTTGCTTTTGCAAACGGGTCATCTTCGTATTCGTAAAATGCCTTTACCTTTGCGGGCGAACCGCCGAAAATGCCGAGAACCTTTGATTTGGGTCTTTCGAGAACTTCATATTTAACATCTGCCTCCTCGGGAGCGTTGAGCTCTCTGAGGGCAGCCTCTTTTGCTTCTTCAAGAGTAGCACCTGTGCCGATAGCCTCTTTTATCAAGATTGAGTCACCACCTGATATTACTTATTTTTGTTTGCCGCAATCTGTTTTGTGTTGATTTCCTTTGAACGGCGGGCAACTGTTTCGTCAACCATAAGTCTTGCAATGGTCTTTTTGGGGCTGTAGAAATGACCGACAATAACGGTAATGATAAAGCTGAAAAAGCTGGATGCAATCCAGTAGATGCCGATGCCTGCAGGGTAGCTTACAACAAAGTAAAGCGACATAAGAGGCATACCGAACATCATGCAGCCCATCATGGGATTGTTTGTCATTGCGGGGTTGTTTTTCTTCTGCTTTATCTGAGAATAAAGCGATGTTGCCATTGATGAAAGGAAAGAAAGTACGGGTATTGCCCAGATAATATGCAAACCGAAGTCTTTGGGTATATCGCCGAGTGAAAACAGACCGAAGAAATCAAAGTTTATGTTTGCGATTGCTTCGTATGTTGCCTGACTTACGCCGGGAATGCCCTGAAGTTGGTCAATATTCTGGATTATGAGCAGCTCTGCAAGATGTGAACTGCTTGCGAATTTTGATGTGCTGATTTTTGCAACAGCATCTGAAAGAAGTTTGATTTCCGCATCTGTAATTCCGGTGAGGAAGTTGCTCAGAGGATAGTAAATCGCACCGATAAGACCGAAAAGAATAACAAACTGGAAGAGCATGGGGGTACAACCCGCATTCATAGGATTGTAGCCTTCTCTCTGATAAAGAGCAGTGGTTTCCTCCTGGATTTTCTGCTGGTTGCCTGCATATTTAGTCTGAATTTTGCGTATCTTTGCCTGAATTCTCTGAGTTTTAGCCATTCCCTTCTGCTGACTGATTGTTGAAGGAATAGTGATAAGTCTTGTGAGAAGAGTAAGTAAAACAATTGAAACAGCGTAGCTTTCAAAGCCGATGCTGTTATATATCAATCTCAGAACGGCACCGAAAGGTACGCCGAGAAATTCGTAAAGAGCGGTCATTTTTCATCCTCCGGGTGTGAATGTTTCTTTGGGGGAACGGGATCGTATCCGCCGCGGAATAACGGGTTGCATCTCAATAGTCTGAAAACAGTAAGAAGGGTTCCCCGGAATGCACCGTGAACCTTGATTGCTTCTATTGCATAACTGGAGCAGGTCGGATAAAACCTGCACATGGGCGGAAACAGCGGTGAGATGCGTTTTTGGTAAAAACGAATAGCGGCAAGCAGAAATTTTTTCATCAAAAATCCGCCTCCGCAGCTTCTCTGATAACCCCGAGCTCCGTGAGATGCTTCTCCATAACGGGAACGAGGTCACAGCTTTTCAGTTTTTTTGTTTTGAATCTTGCAACGAAAACAATGTCATAATTTCCGCTGCAAAACGGAGAAATTGAGGAGAATGCCGCCCTGATGATGCGGCGGCATCTGTTTCTCTCAACTGCACTGCCGAGTTTCTTTGCGGCAGTAATGCCTATACGGCATCCGAAACCTCTGTTTTTTACAACATAGGTTACAAGAAAAGGGGAGGTCATGACCTTGCCCCTGCCGTAGGCACGGTGGAATTCCGTGTTTTGCTTAAGGGTAACTGCTCGTGACATTTCAATCAATCCTTTTTGGGATTAATATGTGAGCTGCTTTCTGCCCTTTGCTCTTCTGCGAGCAAGAACCTTGCGGCCGTTTCTGTCAGCCATTCTCTTGCGGAAGCCGTGTTCCATCTTGCGATGACGCTTCTTGGGCTGGTAAGTTCTTTTCATTGTGCAAACCTCCGTTTCAAATTTTATTATGTCTTGACCCTTTTAAGGGTCTGAAACAATCAAAATCAAAAGCTTTCTGCAGTCAATTTCAATTATTAAGCATGACAAAATGAGGTGAATACACCCCTCAGAATACACATTATATAACAGCTTGACCGAAATTGTCAACAATTTTTTTCATTTATATTGAAAAATCTTTTTTGAAAATCTTGTTTTTTATGCTTGAAATGGGCAACTTTCTGTGGTATACTTTACTATGTATCATTATGTAAAATGCCAAAATGTGCGACAAAATAAGACAAGGAGGAAGAAAAGCTATGGAATCGCTTAAAGAGATGTGGCAGCTCGTGTGTGAGCAACTAAAGAAAAGCTGCGGCGAAGTCATATTTGAAATATGGTTCAGACCGCTTGAAATCATCAGCTTTGACGGGGCAAAAGCAGAAATCGCCACAAGTGAATTCAAAAGAAAGATTATTGAACAGCAATTCGGAAATGAGCTGAGAGAAGCTTTCAGACAGGTTATGGGCTTCGGGGTTGAAGTTGAGCTTATCAATGAGGAGAATTCAGCCAAAAAGAAAAACACGCAGGATGCAAACACAGGTGTCAACGCAACATCATTAAGTATTGAAAAAAATACCTTTGCAACATTCGTTGTCGGTTCATCAAACAGATTTGCCCATGCGGCTGCGCAGGCAGTTGCTGCAACGCCGGGTGCGGCATATAACCCCCTGTTTATATACGGAAATGCAGGTCTCGGAAAAACTCATCTTCTCTGCGCTATCAGCAATGAAATAAAGAAAAATAATCCCGATACGGATATAATTTTCACAAGAGGCGAGGATTTCGTGAATCTCATTGTTGACGGAATTCAGAAGAATAAGATGCATGAAATCCATCAGAAATACAGAAACTGCGATGTTCTTATCGTTGACGATATTCAGTTCATTGCGGGCAGGGCATCAACTCAGGAAGAATTCTTCCACACCTTCAATGCTCTCACTCAGGAAGGAAAGCAGATTGTTCTTGCATCCGACCGCACACCCAAGGATATCGAAATTCTTGATGAAAGACTCAGAAACCGCTTTGAATGGGGTCTTATTGCAGATATTCAGCCGCCCGATATTGAAACGAGAATGGCTATTATCAAAAGAAAAGCGGATATTCTCGGACTTGAGCTTCCCGATGACGTTATTCAGTTTGTTGCGGAAAAAATCAGAACAAACATCCGTCAGCTTGAAGGTGCAGTCAAGAAAATCAATGCGCTTGTCAATATTGAGGGTTCATCAATCAATATTGCAATGGCACAGAGTGCAATCAAGGATATCATGACAGACAGCAGACCCATTTCCGCTGTTGTCAACAACATAATCGCCGAAACGGCAAGAACCTTCGGTGTTCCTCAGAACGACATCATCTCCAAGAAGAAGGATGCCAAAACAGCAAGAGCAAGACAGATTGCGATTTATATCGTAAGAGAAATGACCGACCTTACGCAGAAAGAAATAAGCGAATATTTCGGCGGCAGAGACAGAACAACAATTCTCTATTCCGTTGAAACAATCGCAAAGGACTGCGAAAAAGATACTGTGCTCAAGAGAACGATTGATATAATAATGAAAAATGTTCAGGAGCAGTAATACATTAATATATATGAGGTAACCTATGGGACTTTTCAAAAGAATAAATCAGGGTCTTAAAAAGACCCGTGACAATATGTCGGGAGCCATCAATGCGGCTCTTTACGGCAAGAATGAAATTGACGATGAATTTTATGATGAACTCGAAGAAATTCTCGTTATGTCCGATGTCGGCGTGACAACCGCCATGGAAATTGTTCAGAAGCTCCGTGATTCCGTTTTTAAAAAGAACCTTCACAGGGCAAAGGATGTCAAAAAAGAAATCCGTGATATTGTTGCCGAGCTTCTCAGCGGCGGTGAGGAAATCGATATGATAACCGTTCCCTCGGTCATTCTTGTTATCGGTGTCAACGGTGTAGGCAAAACAACCTCAATCGGCAAAATGGCGGCGATGTTCAAGGATGAAGGAAAGAAGGTTATTCTTGGTGCCGCCGATACCTTCAGAGCTGCAGCTATCGACCAGCTTGAAATCTGGGCAGACCGTGCAGGCGTTGATATTGTAAAGCATAAAGAGGGTGCAGACCCCGCAGCGGTTGTTTTTGACACAATCTCCGCCGGTAAAGCGAGAAATGCGGATATCATTATCTGTGACACGGCAGGCAGACTTCACAACAAGAAAAACCTCATGGAAGAGCTTGCGAAGATATACAGAGTCATCGACCGTCAGCTTCCTTATGCCGACCGTGAAATTCTTCTTGTTCTCGATGCAACAACGGGTCAGAACGCCGTAAACCAGGCGAAGGAATTCAAGGATGTTGCCGAAATTACGGGCATTATTCTCACAAAGCTTGACGGAACGGCAAAGGGCGGCGTTGTTCTTGCAATCAAGAATGACCTCAAGGTTCCCGTTAAATTCATCGGAGTCGGTGAAGGAATCGATGACCTCAGACCCTTCAACGCAAAAGCTTTTGCAGACGGCTTGTTTGAAGAAGATAATGACTGATAAAAAGGAAAAAACAGTATGGATTATATAATTGCTACCCATAATATGAAAAAGCGAGATGAGCTTCAGCGCATTCTTGCACCTCTCGGAATAAGAGTTCTTCTTGCAGAGGAAGCTGGCGTTGAACTCACCGACGTTGAAGAAACGGGCACAACCTTTGAAGAAAACGCATTTCTCAAAGCGGAAAGCGGATGCAAAGAAAGCGGAATGCCCTGCATCGCCGATGATTCGGGTCTTGCCGTTGACTATCTTGACGGTGCACCCGGTGTTTACTCTGCAAGATACGCAGGTGAGCATGGCAATGATGATGCAAACAACAAAAAGCTCCTCAATGCTCTTGAAGGACTTGAACCCAAAGACAGAGGTGCCGCATATGTGAGCGTTGTCTGTTGTGTATATCCCGACGGCAAAAAGCTCATTGCAAGAGGTGAGTGCAGAGGCACAATCGGTTATGAAGAAATCGGCAACGGCGGTTTCGGATATGACCCCCTTTTCTTCCCCGTTGAATACGGCGGAGAAAAAACCATGGCACAGCTTACTGCCGATGAAAAAGATGCCATAAGCCACAGAGGCAAGGCTGTAAGAGAGATTGCCGCACAGATTGGAGAGAATGATTGATGACAAGTAAAGAAAGAGCAGCGCTCAGAGCGCAGGCAAACAGCCTTGAGCCTCTTTTTCAGATAGGCAAGGGCGGAATGTCCGATGCGCTTGTTGAACAGACAGCCGATGCCCTTCGCAAGAGAGAGCTCATAAAGCTTAAGGTTCTTCTTGAAAGCGCACCCGAAACACCCCGTGAATTTGCGGAAAAGCTTGCCGCAGCAACGGAAAGCGATGTTGTTCAGGTTGTCGGAGGAAGTATTGTTCTTTATAAGGAAAATCCCGACAAAGATAAAGAAGAAAAGAAAAAGAAGCCTGCCAAAAAGGGAAAGCCCCTTTCAAAGGTCAAGGCAAAAAGAGCTTTGGCGGCAAAGCGTGAAGCGGAAGAAAAAAAGAAAAAAAGAGACTTTTTCGCAAAAAAACGTGCCGTCAAAAAATAATTTTAAAAACCTTTAATTTTCTTGCAACAAAAATCACCTATTGACACACTTAATATATGTGTGATATAATCGCACTCCACGAAAGGTAAGACTAATGGATAAAAACAGCGGCATAAAAATTGTGGCAAACAATAAAAAAGCATATCACGATTATTTCGTGCTTGAAAAGCTTGAGGCAGGAATTGAACTGTTCGGAACGGAGGTCAAATCCATCCGTCAGGGAAAGATAAACCTCAAGGATTCCTGGTGTTTTGTCAAAGACGGCGAAATGTTTGTCAACGGAATGCATATCAGCCCCTATGAGCAGGGCAATATATTCAACAGAGACCCTTTGCGGACAAAAAGGCTTTTGCTCCATAAAAAGGAAATCCGCCGTTTTTATGCTATGGTCAAGCAGGACGGACTTGCAATCGTTCCGCTGAGTGTCTACTTTTCAAAGGGCAGAGCAAAGGTTGAAATCGGACTTTGTAAAGGTAAAAAGCTTTACGATAAGCGTGAAGTTGCCGCAAAGAAAGATGCTCAAAGAGATATTGAACGCAATATGCGCAGATAAAAACGGCGCAAGCCCCTTAACATCGTCGCAAGATGAATATATCGCTTTTGCGAAGCAATATATCATTGAAACAACGCGAGTTGTTTCACATATATGGGGATGAAAGGATTTCGACGGGGAATCTGAGCCCGGATAAGCGAGTAGCGGTGCGGGACCGCTATAAAATCCGCAATTTTCAAAATTAAACGACAACAATAAAGTTGCTCTTGCTGCTTAACTAAGCAGCCGTCTCTGTGCGAAGGACTGCGGTCGCATAAGAGGCGTCGACAAGCAGTGAACGTGAACGGGTAACGGCGGATAGCCCGTCATGAATAATCTGTCTACTGAGTGCCAAAGCCTGCCTTTCGGCGTTGGCATGAGGGAATGTTAAAAGAACGGCTACACTCGTAGAAAGTCCCTGCAAGGGTTTTTCGGACGCGGTTTCGATTACCGCCATCTCCACCACAAATTATTCGGATTTGATATAGATAAGAGAAAATGAAAATGTGCAAAAACAAAATAAGGAGGATAAGAAAATGAAGAAAAGCCTTCCCGTTATCGCTGTTTCATTTGTAGCGCTGTGCATAGTTGCAATTGTTGCGGTTCTCGCAATAAAGTCGAACAGCAAACCCGATATCCAGACGGATATAACCAACGGCAACAACAGTAATTATTATGATAATTACTACAATTACGAAGAACAGACCTTCCGTGAAGAGCCGACAGCATCCCCCTTTGAGGCTATTGTGACAACAACCGTTCAGGTTCTGACGGATGTCTATAAGCCCTCCGAGGTGACAACAACCAAGGCTCCCGAAAAAACAACAAACAAGCCCACAGAACCTCAGACAACAGTTCCTGTTTCACAGCTTCAGGAAGAAATGACGGTTCCCGTTCTGAACGAAGAAGAAATGTCACACGGCGTTGCTTCAAAACCCGTTCAGTCATCGGGTGAGCTTCCTCAGGACATGACTTTTGCAGGTCTTTCCAGAATGGGATATGATGTTATCGGTCTTAAACCCTACATATATAACGACGACAAAGACCCCGACTGCTTCCAGGCTGACTGGGGATATAACCCCCTCTATGACTTCGGTGCAAACCTTATCGATTTCAGCATCGAAACAACCAAGCTTGACTTCACATATGAAGACAAGGAATACAGAATTCAGTTCTGGAAAGGTCAGTATATTTCCGGCGAAATCGGAACCGTAGGCGGCGAAATCGGTGTTTACACCCGTCCCAAGAGCTGGTCAGGCGAACATTATAACTGCGCAGCCCAGGATGATTGGGTCCAGATGGAAATGACTGTTTTCTGGGATGAATTTGACAACGGCGAATATCTTCCCCAGTTCTCCAGAAACTATGATGATTTCTGGTGGTGCACAGGCTTCGTTGACGGTCAGCTCAAAAACCGCAGAGACTCCAACACCATGCGTGTTCTCGCAAGAATAACATGGGAAACCGAAGAACAGGCAGAGCTTTTTGCCGAAGCAATGAGAAAGAAGCGCTTTACAGAGGTTGAGGATTTCTCTCCTCATGAAATAGATACGTTCAAAATCCATGGCAAAGATGTTATTTTCCTTTGGCAGAACATAAGATAAATCAGGAGGAATTTCAAAATGAAATTATCAAAGCAGAAGATTCTTATTCTTGCAATCAGCGCAGTTGTTGTAATTGCAGGCTCGGTTGCAGCTGTTGTTCTTATCAGAAACTTCAGCAAGCAGAAAGAAGACACAACAACCATGGCAACCGTTCCCTCATATGTTGAAGAAACCTATTATGTTGACGTTCCCGAATTTGTTACCGATGAAAACAACGAAACCGTAACAGATAAATCCGGTAATGCTCTCACAACAATCAAGAAGGTTGTCAAAACAACAAAGAAAGTTGCTTCAAACAAAAATAATAAGGCAACAACAAAGAAGCCCGCTGCAACAACAAAGGCTCCCTCAACAACAAAGGCAATGACTCCTCTTGCAAAGTGGCTTTCCGAAAATCAGGTTGCAGGCTACAGATATGAACCCGACGGCGACTTCTTCTACACAGACGATAAAGAATGCTGGCAGAAGAACGCAGGCTATAACGAATTCTATGATAACTACGCTCCTGCAGCAGCTATGTTCATCGACCAGATCCGTATCCGCTTTACATATGAAAACAAAGACTGGATGATTCAGCTCTGGAAGGGTCAGTACGGTTGGCTTTTCGTTGGTGCGGAAACAGGCGTTTACACTGCTCCCGCCGGCACATATAAGGGCGGCACAGGTGACCCCAACCATTATGACTGCGCAGCCAAGGAAGATTGGCTTTATATGCAGCTTGACTGCTACTGGAGCCAGAATAACGACGGCCACTATAAGAAGATTTTCACAAGACCCTATGATAAATATTGGTGGGCAACAGGCTTCGTATGGGGCAGACTCACAAAATACAGCAAGCCCAGAACAGAGATTAAGGCAAAGAACAGAATCACATTCAAGAGCGAAGAAATGGCAAACCTCTTTGTTCAGGGACTTAAGGAAACCGGCTTTGTAAGAGCAGTAGGTTCAGATCAGCTTGTTGACGACTCATACTTCCAGAACGGTAAGGATGTATGGCTTCTCTGGTCAAGCAAACAGCATGACTCCTTCGTTGGTTACACAGGCACAACAGCCAAGACAACAACCACAAAGGCAACAACAACCAAGGCTCCCACAACAACTCAGGCTCCTACCACAACCAAGGCTCCCACAACAACCCAGGCTCCTACCACAACTCAGGCTCCCACAACAACAGAGGCTCCTACCACAACTCAGGCTCCCACAACAACAGAAGCTCCCACAACTCCCGACCCCTCTGAAAATGCGGGCGCATAAGGAATAATCAAAAAAACAAAATTCACCGATATGCAACACTTTATCTATTTTGTTTAAAAAATACGCAAAAAACAGTTCATTTTTGTGACGAAAAGTGTTGACATTGAAATCAAACTATGTTAATATAAGGTAACAATTGTTGCTCTTGCAATAAAATTTGAAAGGAATGGTTCAAAATGAAAAAAGCACTTGCACTTGTACTTGCACTTGTAATGGTATTCTCAATGGGTACTATGGCATTCGCAGACGGCGAAGGTAGTACAACTACAACTACAACAACAGCTACAAAGATCGTTTGCGGTTTCTGTGATTCAGAAGGTTTCAAAGACTCAACTGAACTTAAGGAACATCAGGAAAAATATCATGCTGTAGGCGAAACATTCAGAAATGACTGCCCTGTTTGTGGTAACTGGTTTGCTAATGAAGCAGATTATAATGATCACATCGCTATCTGCGAAAAGAATCAGAACGGTCTCAGCGTAAACATCAGCATTCAGGAAATCCTCGACACGATCGTTACACTTGCAAGCGGTTCAATGACACAGTGGAATGATATCGAACAGATCATCATCAAGCTCATCGGCTTCTTCGAGAAGATCGCTGAACTCGGCGTTAACGCTGTTAGCCAGGCTGAAGTTAAGGGCGCAGTAGCAGACCTTGAAGCAGCTCTTGCTGACGTTAAGCTTCCCAAACTCGACGAACTCCTCAACAGCCTCAAGCAGAAGGTTAAGGATCTCTATGCAGGCGAAGTTGCAACAACAGTTGTTATCGAAGATACAACAGTTGCTGACGAGCCCGTAAAAACAGGTTCTTCATCAGTAGGCATCGCTCTCTTCGCAGCTGTTTCAGTTGCAGCAGCAGCAGCTTATGTTTGCACAAAGAAGAGCAAATAATTAAACTACTTAGCTTATGCGATTAAATTAGCGCAAGAATTTAATTGAAAAGCACTACGG
>JAZSAH010000191.1:0-25339 GCA_045601745.1 Acutalibacteraceae bacterium | reverse complement strand
TTTTTCTTCCATAATCTTGATAAGTCTGTTGATTTCGTTCTTTGAGCATTCGCCGTTGAAATAGTCAAAAACAAGTTCAAAATCCTGACCTGCAAAGCTGCTTTCAACTGTTGCACCGATTCTCTTGTAACCCGATGCGGTGATAAGAACAAGAGCCTTTTTGCCGTAACCTTTTGCGTAGTCATAAAGCTTTTTCATTTCTCCTGCGCCCTGAACATATTTGCCGGGGCTGATAAGAATTTTTGCCATAAAACATTCTCCTTTTTATTTGCTTTCTATATTAATATAACATCCCAAAGCATAAAAATCAAATACATTTTTCAGAAATTGTCATCACCTTTTTACGGAAACAAATTATACAGAATTATTTATAGAAATTATTTGATTGATGTGATATAATATTAAACTATGAATGATAATTTCGGTATAAAACGTGAAAGGAGAATCCGTAATGGAGCAATATAATGTCAGCGGAATGAGCTGTGCTGCCTGCAGTTCAAGAGTTGAAAAAGCTGTTCTCGGCGTTGACGGCGTAACCTCTTGTTCCGTTAATCTGCTTACAAACTCAATGGCCGTTGAAGGCAATGCAAGCGAAAGCGCAATAACAGAAGCTGTCAGAAAAGCAGGATATGACGCTTCAAAAAAGAATGCCGAAAACAGCCGAACAGAATCCGATATTCTGACCGATAAAGAAACTCCCGCACTTTTCAGAAGACTGATTGCTTCATTATTATTTCTTCTTCTGCTGATGTATCTTTCAATGGGACACACAATGTGGGGATTTCCGTTACCGGAGTTTCTTGAAAACAATCCGCTTATAATCGGAATGCTGCAGATGGTTTTATCTGCAATTGTTATGATAATCAACCGCAAATTTTTTATAAACGGTTTCAGCGGTCTGATTCACCGTTCACCAAATATGGATACGCTTGTTTCAATCGGTTCGGGTGCCTCTTTTATTTACAGTGTTTTTGTTCTGATTATTAAACATGAAAATTTCCTTCATAATCTTTATTTCGAATCAGCTGCAATGATTCTTGCACTTATAACACTCGGCAAGATGCTTGAAGCTCGTTCAAAGGGTAAAACAACAAACGCATTGAAGTCCCTTATGAATCTCGCACCGAAAACAGCAACAGTTATACGAAGCGGAATAGAAACTGTTATTCCCGTTGAGGATGTTGTAAAAGGTGATTTTTTTGTGGTCAGACCCGGTGAAAGCATTCTCGTTGACGGCGTTATAACTGAAGGAAACAGCGCTGTTGATGAATCGGCATTAACCGGGGAAAGCATTCCCGTTGATAAATCTGTCGGAGATGCAGTCAGCGGTGCAACAATTAACCGTTCCGGATTTATAAAATGCAAAGCAACAAGAGTCGGAGAAGACACAACGCTTTCACAGATAATCAAAATGGTTAACGATGCATCCGCAACAAAAGCACCGATTGCCAAAATTGCCGACAAGGTTTCGGGAGTTTTTGTGCCTATTGTTATGGCTGTTGCGGTTATTGTTCTGATTATATGGCTCATCATCGGTGAACCGACCGAATTTGCTCTGACAAGGGCAATATCCGTGCTTGTTATCAGCTGTCCGTGCGCACTCGGACTTGCAACGCCCGTTGCGATTATGGTCGGCAACGGCAAGGGTGCAAAAAACGGAATACTTTTCAAAACAGCATCATCACTTGAACTGACCGGAAAAACGCAGATTGTTGCTCTCGATAAAACAGGAACAATAACAAAAGGCGAACCCGAATTAACGGATATAATCGGAGATGAAAATCTTCTTGAAATCGCATACAGTCTTGAAGTCAGAAGCGAGCATCCTCTTGCCAAAGCAATTGTTGAATACGGAAAAAGTTCCGGGCTCACTCCTGCAGAAATAAGCAATTTTGAAATATTTCCCGGAGGCGGTCTGACAGGCAAAATAAACGGTGAAACTGTTCGCGGAGGAAATGCAGATTATATTAAAAAATATTTCGCTATTCCGAATAAATACACCGAAAAAGCCGCACAGCTGTATTCCGAAGGCAAAACAGTAATGTTTTTTTCAAAATCCGAAGAAGTTCTCGGCATTATCGCTGTTGCGGACATGATAAAACCTGACAGTGCAAAAGCAATTGAAGAATTGAAAAAAATGGGTATCCGTGTTGTTATGCTGACAGGTGATAACAAAAAAACGGCAGAGGTAATCGGTAAACAGGTCGGAGCAGATGAAATTGTTTCACAAGTCAGACCCGACGGAAAAGAAGCAGAAATTATCCGATTACAAAAAGAAGGCAGGGTTGCAATGGTCGGTGACGGAATAAACGATGCGCCCGCTTTGACCCGTGCCGACATCGGAATTGCGATAGGTGCCGGAACGGATGTTGCTATAGATGCGGCAGATATTGTGCTTGTCAACAGCAAATTATCGGATGTATCATCGGCAATCAGACTAAGCCGTGCAACGCTGCGTACAATTCACCAAAACCTTTTCTGGGCATTTGCGTATAATGCAATCTGCATTCCTGTTGCGGCAGGCGCATTTGTCGGAGCAGGTCTGACGCTGAATCCGATGATTGGTGCTGCGGCAATGAGTCTTTCAAGTTTCTGCGTTGTCACAAATGCTCTCAGGCTGAATCTGTTTAACATTCATTCATCCGAAAAAGACAAAAAAATCAAACAGCATAAAAGAAAAGAGGTAAAATCGATGGAAAAAACCATCAAAATTGAAGGCATGATGTGTCCTCACTGTGAGGCAAGAGTCAAAAAAATCCTTGAGGAGACCGATGGTGTTTCATCTGCTGTTGTAAGCCATACCGACGGCACGGCAATTGTGACAATGACAACTCCCGTTTCCGATGAATTGCTTACAAAGCTGATTGTTGATAACGGATATCAGGTTATCGGAATTATCTGAATTATGAAAACTCCCTCAACGGAACGATGAGGGAGTTTTTTCAACGCAAAATTTCATCTGTATCATAATAATTGCCTTCATATCTGTTATGAAGGTTTTTTTCACCACTCTGATTTACGGCAAAAATCTGATTCCCGGAATACAAAACGGCAATTTTTATGTTTTTATCAACATTTTCAACGAAATACTTTTTAATTTTCTTATAATCAGGATCCGGAATTTTCAAAGAATCGGGAATCTGCACAGATGAAGAACAGCAGAGCAAATCACAAATTATTTTTTCGCGCAATATCGTTTTATCGCATTTTTCGGAAAAGTAATCATATAGTTTTTCGGCATAATCCGAAAGAGGCATTTTATTTCCGTTTACCGAATTGCCGAATCCGTTAAAAAGGTCAAACGGTGATATGCCTATATCATCCGTCAGATAATCAAGAGTGAGCAAAAACCGACCGCTGTTATACAGTCTGTCAACAGCATCTTCGCAGTTTTTCAGTTTTTTTATCTCACAAGACGAAAGCCATGGAGTTGATGTGACTTCATAAGGCGGTTCATCATTGAATGTGCAGGGATATTTTTCGCTGTTTTCACGCATTTGAGCACCGTGGAGGAGTTTAAGAAATCCCATCTGGAGCATATGCGCTTTGAGCGAATAACCAATGTTGAAGCTGCTTCTGAAACTTTCAAAGTTTTCACCGGTCAACCCTGCAATAAGATCTATATGAATATGCATATTATTGAAGCCGATAAGTTTACGGATGTTTTCGATTAATTTTACGGTGTTTGTTCTGCGGTTTATTATTTCCAATGTTTTTTCATTAAAAGACTGCATTCCGATTTCAAGCTGAACAGCACCGCACGGCATGGATGATAAGATTTCAAGCGTGCTTTTCTTCAGAATATCACCGGCAATTTCAAAATGAAAACATACATTTCCCGGGATCTCTTTACCGTATTTTTCTTTGATGAAAAGCAAAATTTCGTTTGCCCTTTCAGCGTTTGCATTAAATGTGCGGTCTACAAATTTCACCGTCTGCGTTCCGCTTTTCGATAGTCTGAGAATATCTTTTTTTACTCTTTCAATATCAAAAAAGCGAAGCGGTGAACACCTTCCCGACAGACAGAATGCACAACGATACGGACAACCTCGGGATGCTTCGATATATGAAATCCTTCCGTTGAGATTTTTGAAAAATTCGTCAGAAAACGGTGACGGAGGAGTTTCGGTATATTCCTTTTCGGGGATTATTATGATTTCACCGTTTTTTCTGAAAGCAAGACCCGAAACAAGAGACAAATCACCGTTCAGGTTATCAAGAAAATCGGGGAATACCCACTCCCCTTCTCCGGATAACACATAATCTATACAATTATATTTTTCAAGAATATCTTTCGGACGGTATGCAACTTCGGGACCGCCGAGAACAATTTTGCAATCGCAGTTTCTTTTTATGATACGACATATATCAAGAGTTTGTGTAATGTTCCAGATATAACAGGAAAATGCAACCGCATCCGGTTTTTCTTCTATGATTTTTTCTGCAAAAGACAAAATATCACCATTGATTGTACTTTCAAGAACCATGGTTTCATGTGCGTTTTTTGAAAACTCACGAACTCCTGCAAGCAGACACCACGGAGAAAGAGATGAATGGACATATTTTGAATTAAGACAAGAAATAACAACCTTCATATTATTAAAGCTCCTATTCATCAACAGCCTCTCATCCGATATTCATTAAACTCTGTCTGCTATATAAAACTTATCTTTTTCTTCCAAATTAAGCTCTGTAATAATACTCTCAAAATTATCTTTAGCAGAGGCTGATGCGCTTGCTTTATGTGAATCACTTCCGAGATAGAATTTGCATCCGCATTCTTTTGCGATGAAATAAGGACGGAGAAAAATCTCTTTTTGTTCGTCTGTCATGTTTATTGTTTTAACATTCAATTCAATGCCTACACCTTTGTGTGAACATTCGTTAAAAATTGAATACATTGTTGCATCGGAAATCAAAGACAAAGTTTCTGCGGTCCGGTTTTTGAGTATATGACCTGTGGTCAGATGGGCAATTCCGGTTTTGTGAAATGGCAAATCTTTGGCAAGCAGGTTTTCAAGCTTATCAATCCAATGAAAAGCAGCTTCTCGGGGAGTTGTAATTTTTGTTCTGACCGTATTGCCGTCAAGGTGAAGATGAGTTGTTGCAACTATTATAAAATCAAATGAATCAAATCTTTCCTTGCTTATGCCGAGAACATTATTGAAGTCCATATCGGTTTCACATCCGAAAAGAAATTCAACACCGGCATCTTCGGGCAAAGGCAAAACGGATGAAACATGAGAAAAATCATGTTCACAAATCCATTCCGCTTCACTTCTGACCCTTTCATCCCAGAAATGATTTGTAAGGCATATTCTTTTAAATCCGTTTTCTTTTGCATAATTCAATATCGCACCGGGAGTCTGATTTTCATCGTGACAGCAGCGTGAAACCGTTGAATGAATATGGAAATCATGGTCTGCAATATATCTCATACCGACACCCCTTCTGATTTTCATGATTTGATTATAAATCCAAAAACTTATTATGTCAAATAAGTTATGAAAAATATTATTAAGTCAGCAAAAGATAATAAATTTATTATACTGCTCAGACCGAAGCAAAATTATAAGGCAGGGATTTTTGTCCCTGCCTGTGATTATTAATAATTATTAATCGTTGAATTCCTTATCGGAAGCTATGACTTTTCCGGATTCGGCATTTATTTCATATTCATATTCAAAATTACCGACAACAAATTCAACATCATAATGAACAATCAGGTCATCTCTGTCAAGCTCTGCTTTTGAGAATTTAACATCTGCCGCATTGACACCGGCGTGATTATAAGCTGCTGACTTTGCTTTATCTTCGGAGATATATTCATTTGAAGAAGATGAGGATTTAACAGGTTTTCTTTCTCTGTCAACATCTTTTTCAAGAACCGCACCGTCAGATGCCTTTATCTCATATTCATATTCATATCCGTTTGCTTCAAATTTAACATCATAATGAGGAACGAGGTCATCTGAATCATAATATGCTTTTAAGAAAACTGCATTTTCAGCCTTGACACCTGCATCGTCAAGAGCCTTCTGTTTTGCGGCTTCAACGCTGATATAACCGTTATTCTTTTTGTTTTCTTTGCTTACGGGAGCTTCGGGCTTTTCGGAAACAATTTCCTTTTCGTGAACTATTTCTTTTTCAGATGCTATTTCTGATGGCTTAACTCTTTCGGGTTCCTTTTCCGATTTCAGGATTGAACCGTCGGCAACCGCAACTTCATAATCATATTCAAATCCGTTATATCCGAATTCAACATCATAATGAGCTTTTCCGTCATCGTTATCAAGAGAAGGAGCGCCGAAAAGCAAGGCATTTTCTCTTTCAACACCTGCGTGATTGAGTGCCGCATCGATTGCTTCATCGGGTGATATGCTGAGAACTTCACTGTTTTTAACCGAAGGTGACGAAGCCTGAGCCTGATTAAGATTAACATTTTCTTTTTTGGGTTGATTCTTTGCATATGCCGCAATCAGCACAACCGATAAAACCAGAACCACCGAAACTAAAACTGCAAATAACTTTTTCTTCATTTTAATTCACCTCTTAATGTTTATTTTATTAATTCGTTCAGTCGTCCTTGACTGTGACTAAATAATAACGTTCAAACATTAAAGGAACATTAGAAAAACTAAATTTCTCAGAATTTTTTGAAAATAATTTTTATTTCGGTGAATTTATCAATTTCTGATTCGGCAAAGCATTCAGCAGAATGAATTTCCGCTATCTTTTTTACAAGTGCAAGTCCGAGACCGAAGCCATCGGTTTCCGACCTTGAAGCGTCAGCACGGTAAAATCTGTTCCAGATTTTCGGCAGGTCTTCTTTGCTTATTCCGATTCCGTTATCTCTCACGGACAAAACCGCTTTATCATCCTCCGAATAAAGTTTAACATTGATAACGCCGTTTTCCCTGCCGTATTTATCGGCATTTGAAAGCAGATTTTCAACAAGGTGAGTAATTAAAGTATTATTCAGCTTGATAACAATATTATTATCAATATCGGTTTTCACTTTAATATTATTTGAAGGTTTGAATTTACAGCATATACCTTCAACAAGCTCACTGAGATTTGCTTCTTCAAGCGTAAACCTTCCGGTCCCCTGCTCTGCTCTTGTTACGGAAAGCAAGGACGAAACAAGTGCCGTCATTTTGTCCGCCTGTTCTTCAACCGATTCAAGAGCCTGAATTCTTTCTTCGTCATCCGCATTATCGGAAAGGGCATACTCACATTCAGCTTTTATAACCGCAAGAGGTGTGCGAAGCTCATGAGAAGCGTCCGAGGTAAATCTCTTTTCATTTTCAAATGATGAATGAAGCCTCTCGAACATTCCGTTGAAGGTATCGGCAAGATTGCTGATTTCACGGGGCGCGCCGCTTGTTTCAAGGCGTTTTGAAAGGTCGTTGCCGGTTGATATTTTATGTGCCGATTCGGTTATTCTTTCAATCGGAGCAACTGTTTTCTTTGAAATGATATATGCGCCAACTGCCGCAATTATAATAAAAAACGGAAGAATGTAAACTGCACTTTTGCCCACATTGGTGAACATTGTTTTCGAATCATCGGCAGGACATATTGCACGTATATATATTTTTTTACAAGAACGGCTGTCTGCGATAAACTCGATTTTAAAAACCTGTCTGTCACTGTATACGGGAATCTGAACCCCGATTACCGTTGCTTCATTTTTCTTTATTCCTGCATGGCTGAGCGCAATTTCTATTGCTTCATTTGTACTTATGCCGTTTTGAAAATTCGTTTCCGAATACGGAACGGGTTTCAATTCATTCACGGGAGCAACATCCGCTTCATAAGAAATCACCTGACCCGAGCGAATATCAATCTCATATTCGAATTTTGTGAAACTCAGAAGTTCGGAATAAACATAGTATTCCTTGCCGTCAAAAGTTTTATTGATAACTTTTTTTACATCCGACGGTGCTTCGATAAGAGTATGAGGTGTTTCTCCGCTGATATACTCGCCGTCTTCGCCGAACAAGTCACAATACACTCCGTCGGAATAATACATAAAATCATTCTCAACCTCAAAAATACCGTTGCTGAACTCCATTTCATCCGAATTGCTTTGTGCTGCGGCAACAAGAGTCTGCCTGAGCTTGTCATCAGCTGTTTTCTGACTGATAAGAATAAGCGCAGTTATGCTCAGACCGCAGACAACGGCAATCAGAAGTGTTATCCAGAGTGTTGTTATTATTTTAAATGAAACTTTTTTCATTATTCCTCCCTGAGAACATATCCCATTCCTCTGACGGTGTGAATAAGCTTTTTATCATAACCCTCATCAATTTTTTTGCGAAGATAACGGATATAAACATCAACAACATTCGTTCCGCCCTCATAATCGTAATTCCAGATATGGTCTTCAATTTTTTCTCTGCTGAGAACAATGCCCTTATTAACGGCAAGATACTGCAAAAGCTCATATTCTTTTGCTGAAAGTAAAATATCCTTTCCGCCTCTCATGACCTTCCTGCTTGAAATATCAACAATCAAGTCCGCAACGGTGATTATATTTGAGTTCGAAACGCTGTTCTTTCTTATCAGAACCCTTATTCTTGCAAGAAGTTCTTCAAAGGCAAAAGGCTTAACGAGATAATCGTCTGCGCCGATGTCAAGACCCTCAACCCTGTCCTCTATACTGTCACGGGCGGTCAGGAAAAGAACGGGAAGATTATTGCCTTCATTCCTTATTTTTTTCAGTAAAGAAAAGCCGTCAGTTTTCGGCATCATTACGTCAAAAACGGCAGCATCATAATCAGTCACGCTTATCAGGTCATAAGCTTCTTCGCCGTTAAAAGCGCAGTCAACACTGTATCCCGATGCTTTAAGCTGTTTTGCAATTATTCTGTTAAGGCTCTTTTCATCTTCTGCAACGAGTATTCTCATTTTAATCCTCCCCCCATACATTCCATATAAATATTAAATTATAAGATTTACATTACACATTTATTATCTCAAATATGTTTTTTTCTGTCAATAAAATTATTATTTTTATGTCCGCTTTCTTCTTTACCTTTTAAAAATATGCACAGAAAATTTCGAAAAAAGTATTGACAAATGAGCTCCCGAGTGATATATTCAACTCAATAAATGCGATGAGCAGAAACCAGTAGGTTGGAAAGAATCTTGAGAGAGTTGCCGGTTGGTGCGAGGCAATGAGGGCGTCCTTCACGAATTCATTCTGTTAGCAGTGCACTGAATTAGAGAAATCTTTAGTAGGATGCAACGGGGGTTCCCGTTACAGAACCGGGGTATGTCAGTACCCGACAAGGTTGCTACCGTGAGATGGCAACGAACTGAGGTGGTACCACGGGATTTGCAGTTTTCTCGTCCTCTGTATTCTTTATCGGAATGCGGAGGGCGTTTTTGTTTGCTGACTTCACAATCCGAAATAAAAATCCGAAAGGTTGGTCAAAATGTCACAGAACTACTATCAGAAAGAAATCGAAACAATGTCACCTGAAGAAATGAAAAAGCTTCAGTCAGAAAAACTGGTCAAACAGGTTAAACACGTTTATGATAACGTTCCCTATTACCGCAATCTTATGGATGAAAAAGGTGTTAAGCCTGAGGATATCAAAGGAATAGACGATTTACATAAGCTCCCCTTCCTCACAAAAGCAGACCTTCGTGATGCTTATCCTTACGGTCTTCTTGCAAAGCCTCTTGAAGATTGTGTTCGTATTCAGTCAACATCGGGCACAACCGGCAGACGAGTTGTGGCATTCTACACTCAGAACGACGTTGATTTGTGGGAAGACTGCTGTGCAAGAGCAATCACTGCAGCAGGCGGAACAAAGAAAGATGTTTGCCAGGTTGCATACGGTTACGGTCTTTTCACCGGCGGTCCCGGACTCAACGGCGGTTCACATAAGGTAGGCTGTCTTACTCTTCCGATGTCATCGGGAAATACAGAACGTCAGATTCAGTTTATGACAGATCTCAATGCAACAATCCTTTGCTGCACACCTTCTTATGCCGCATACATCGGTGAGTCCCTCAAAGAGCAAGGCTATAAGCCTGAAGATATCCCTCTCAAAGCAGGCATTTTCGGCGCTGAACCCTGGACCGAAGAAATGCGCAGAGGAATTGAAAAATCACTCGGCATCAAAGCTTATGATATTTACGGTCTGACCGAAACATCAGGACCGGGCGTTGCATTCGAATGCAGCGAACAAACAGGTATGCACGTTAACGAAGATCATTTCTACGCTGAAATCATCGACCCCGAAACAGGTGAGGTTCTTCCTGAAGGAAGCAAGGGTGAACTTGTGTTTACCTCTCTTGACAAGGAAGCTTTCCCGCTTCTGCGCTACAGAACCCGTGATATCTGTGTTCTTTCCCGCAAGAAGTGTTCCTGCGGAAGAACACTTGTTAAAATGGCAAAGCCGATGGGCAGAACAGACGATATGCTTATCATCAGAGGCGTCAATGTTTTCCCGAGCCAGATTGAAACAGTTCTTCTTAATGAAGGCTATGAACCGAATTATCAGATTATCGTTGACCGTGTCAACAATAACGATACATTCGATGTTAATGTTGAGATGACAGCCGAAAAGTTCACCGACAAGGTCAGCGAAATCATCTCAATGGAAAAAGCTCTTGCCGCCGCAATGAAGACTATGCTCGGAATCAATCCTGCAGTTCATCTCGTTGCTCCCAAGAGCATTGCCCGAAGCGAAGGTAAAGCAGTCCGTGTTATTGATAAACGCAAATTAATCTGAGAGGAGAAATAAATAATGGCAATCAGACAGTTAACGGTTTTTGTTCAGAACAGAAGAGGTTCAATGGTATCGCTTACCGATATCCTTGCAAAAAACGAGATAAACATCCGTGCTCTTTCAATTGCAGAAACAGAGGATTTCGGCGTTCTGCGTCTTATAGTCAACGATGAAACAGCTGCAACAAAAATTCTTGAAGAAAACGGATATCTTATCAAGACAATTGATGTTGTCGGTGTTAAAATCGGAGATAAACCCGGTGCTCTTACAGCCGCACTTGATGTTCTTGACAAAGCAGAGATTAATGTTGAATATCTTTATGCATTTATGGCAAGAACAGAAAAGCACGCTTATGTTGTGCTCAGAGTCGAGGATAACGATTCAGCTGAAAAGGCTCTTGAAAATGCAGGCTTCCATCTTATAACAAATGCTGATATATGCAAGCTTTGATTCAGTATTTTTTAAAAGAAGATTTTTCGCAGACTGAATATTAAGTTGAAACGGGAGTAATCCGAAATGATTTTTCGGATTACTCCCGTCATTTTTTAAAAAAATTAGTTACAAATTCATATTTTCAATCTTCACTCCCGCCGAATTCTCTGACATTGGTATAACACGGTTCAACAAGTTTTCAGCGGCGTGTTTTTGATTCTTCTGCAGTTTTGGCAGGTTAACTTATGAAATCATCTTCAGAACAGCCTCTTTATCAGCAAAACCGATTTTAATTGCAGAAACATTGCCTTTATCAAAAAGAATCATTGTCGGAATGCTTGCAACCTTGTATCTGATTGCAAGTTCGGGACAATCGTCAACATTAACCTTTCCGATTGTAACATCGCTTTGTTCACCGGCAATCTCTTCTAAAACAGGTGCAACCATTTTGCACGGTCCGCACCAATCGGCATAGAAATCAACAAGAACCTTTCCGTCTTTGTTCAACACTTCAACATCAAAATTTTCTGAATTCAACTTTTTAATCATATCATTACCTCCTTATTATTAATCTTTAAATTTATAGTAAAGCATACAATGACAGTATCCCTCAAAATCAGGGTCAGCTATCTGTGCTTTAAATTCATCGCAAATACATTTGTATTGAGGCAGTTTTCCGACTCTGCACGGACAGTAGCCGTCTTTCGCTTTCAAACCTTTTCTGACAGATTCAACAACTTCCTTGTTTTCGTTAAGTCTTACTCCCATTCCATGCACTCCTTTTCTAATTCAGAATGATTATATATTAATTATATACATCCGATATATTGGTGTCAATATATCAAATTAATACTGTTTATTGAAAACAGAAGCAATTCATAATATATATTCATCAACTTTCGGTTCAGGTGTTGCAAAATGATACAAACGGAATTATAATAAATCAGACTAAATAATAGGCGTTTTGTCTTTGTTACGGAAAAATACGGAGGTTATATGGTTTTCTTAGCGGAAATTGATTATGCGCGTGACTTTGTATCCGGCGGACTTTACGGTCCCGGTGTATTGTATACAGAATAATATCCGAATTCAGAAAATACTGAATCTTTTATATTTTAAGGGAGGTTCCCATGCAGATTATTCAGACAATTGTTTCTTATCTTGCCATAGCCGCAGCTTTCATTTCTTCGATTTTTTCATTCGGCAATTCGGCAATGATACCTTTCACCAACGATTACAGCATTCCGGACAATATTCCCGGATACAGCGTGATTTCAACCGATGAAAAAACCGATTGGAAAGCAAAATGGATTTGGAACAACGAAAACCCGTCAAACAAAAACACCTGGATGTGCTTTATCAAGAGGTTAAGTATTGATAATACACCCGAAGAACTCACCGCATTTATCTCTGCCGATTCCAAATACTGGCTTTACATAAACGGGGAAACCGTTGTTTTTGAAGGAAGCGTTAAACGGGGTCCCGACAAAATCAGCGGATATTACGACAGCATTGATATTGCGCCTTATCTCAAAGAGGGCGAAAACACAATCTGTGCTTTGGTATGGTTCTGGGATAACAAAACAAGCTATTCCTATTGCGGCAGCGGTCAGGGCGGATTTCTTTTTGAAGCTGTCGGAGACGGTATCTCCGTCATTTCCGACAAAAGCTGGAAGGTGAAAAGAAACAGTGCTTATGTTGACAGCCCTCTATATCCGCCAAACTACAGACTTCCCGAATACAGCGTTTATTTTGATGCAAGAGAAGATATCGGAGACTGGGCAAGCTTGGGTTATGATTCTTCTGCCTGGGAAAACGCAACCGAATATGCCCTCGGCGGTGAAGGTGTTTACGGCAGGCTCTATCCGAGAGGAATTCCTTTCCTGAAGGATTACGGTCTTAAAGACTATGAGAACTCAAAGGATTATGAAAACTATACCGTAAATAAACTTTTCGGTGAAAAAATTACCGTTGATATTCCTTATAACGCACAGATTACTCCCTATCTTAAAATTATAGCACCTGCAGGAAAAAAAATTCGTATAACAACTGAAAACACCTTAATCGGAGCAGTTTCAACAACCTATAAAACAAAAGAGGGCGAGCAGGAGTTTGAAGCTTTGGGCTGGTTCAACGGAGAGCATATCACCTATAAAATACCAAAGGGTGTAACCGTTGTTTCTCTGAAATACCGTGAAACGGGATATGACAGCTCTTTCTGCGGAAACTTCAGTTGCGATGATGAATTTCTCAATTCACTCTGGCAAAAATCCCTTCGTACTCTCTATGTTACCATGCGCGATAATTTTATGGACTGTCCTGACAGAGAAAGAGCTCAGTGGTGGGGCGATGTCACAAGTGAAATGATTATGACAATGTACTCTATGGACAGCAATTCCTACCTGCTGTATCAAAAGGGAGTTCATGCAATGATTTCTCACGTTGATGACACAAAAGTGCTCCAGACAGTTGTGCCTATCAGCGGCGACTATTTTGAGCTTCCCGTTCAGCAGCTCGCAGGAATTGTCGGCTTTCTGACCTACTATGAGTATACAGGCGACAAAGCTTTTATCGAAAAAGTTTATGACGCTTCCCTTGACTACCTGAAGCTTTGGGAAATCGGAGATAATAATCTTGTTACTCATCGCAGCGGCTCATGGGATTGGCCCGACTGGGGCAAAAAGGCAGACATGACTGCCATTGAAAATGCATGGGTTTACCATGCTCTTTCCGCGACGGAAAAAATGGCGGAGATTCTTGATAAAGATAAAGACATCTTGTTTATTACCGAAAGAAAAGCAACTATCGAAAACGGTTATAAATCTCTCTGGACCGAAGAAGGCTACAGAAGCGAAGATGCAAAAAAGCCCGATGACAGAGCAAACGCTCTTGCAGTCTTATCCGGGCTTGCAGATAAAGAGCAGTATAAAACCATTGCAAATGTACTTTCAACAACTAAGAATTCGAGTCCCTATATGGAATACTATGTTCTTGAAGCTCTTTGCAAAATGGGAGAATATGAAGCTGCAAAAGAAAGAATCAAGCAAAGATATGAAGGAATGATGAGTGAGGATTACTCAACTCTCTGGGAATTCTGGGACTCATGGCGAGGCACGATGAATCACGCATGGAGTGGCGGACCTCTTGTTATTATGAGCAAACATTTTGCAGGCATCACTCCCCTTGAAGCGGGCTATGAAAAGGTTAAAATCGAGCCTCAATACACTTTATCCGACAGCATAAACTGCAGCGTTCCGAGCGTTAAAGGGTTAATCACACTTGATTACGAAAAGACTACGGAGAACAATATTATCAACCTTACTCTTCCTCAAAACATGAAGGCTGTTTTATATGTGCCGGACAACGCTGTTGTTAATGTCAATTCGAAGCTTTATTATCAAAACGGCAATTATACAAACGGTAATATAATCGGAAGCGTTGAGATTATCGAAAAATGACCGTAACGGATAACACGGTTTTCATAAGTTCATATCGTTTCAGCAGAAATCAATAATATAATAACCACTTCACCGTGACAGATGAAGTGGTTATTTTCATGTCTTCTTATTGAAATGAAGCTCTTTCATTCCCTCAACCTCATCACAGATTGCTTTGAGATTGCAGGTGTTACAGTCGAAAACTATATTGTTCATAACATGATTCAACGCTTCGGATATCGAATGATTTTTTTCAGATATCATTTCAATTTCACTGTAATCAGCTTCCGAATCTGTTATGAATATAACTTTAACGCCTCTGACAGCAGGGATTTCTTTGAATTTTTCAATCAGCAATGAACCGATTTTTCCGAAATCAATGCCGTCTTTGACCGCCTTTTTCGAAACACGCACCGCTTCTTTATGAGAACGGGAGGTGCTTCGCATCATATAGCCTTCGGGAAATATGTGATATTTCACATAATCAATCTTTTTTATCAGATTATATGCCTTTTGTTCATCGCCGTCATCTTCAATCTGCACAAAGGTTATGCGTGCAAATCTGCGGTCGGCATTGATTTCGCCGAGGTCGTCTCCGACAAGAATAATACCGTCGGAAACAGGTTCGGATGTAACAAGATTAAAGCCGACCCCCTCAAGTTCAAATGCCGTGTCACGCCTCATTATCATCTGATTCCGACCGGTATCTTTAACGGAAATTCCTTTTGAAAACTCTTTTTGAGGCAGGTCTGAAATCAGCTTTTCGGTTTCTGCAATTAAAGAATCAAAAAATTTCATCAGAGCTTTTTATCCCTTTTCATTGTGTCGTAATGCTTACCGAGAAAATCATAAACCTTACGAATGAGTTTCATATCAAGATTGAAGAAATATATTATGAATGTAACAACAAAAAGAACAAGAATAATGCCGAGAATTATAAAAACAGCTTCCATATTATTTATCCAGCCCTTTCTGACGCGCATATTCAGCCGCACCGAGAGCACCCATAAGCTGGGGGTCGGTTGAAAGCTCAACAACTTTGATTTTAAGAACTTTTTCTATTGCCTTCTTAAGACCGTCATTCTTTGCACAGCCGCCCGTGAGTGTTATGCTGTCGGTTGCGCCTGCTTTTTTAGCCATAACAAAGCATCTTTTGGCAACTGCAAGCTGAATTCCCGCCGCAATTTCATCCATGGGTTTTCCTTCACCTACAAGAGAAATAACCTCACTTTCGGCAAAAACGGTGCACTGTGCGGTAATGGGAATTGTATTCTTAGCCTCAAGTGAAAGCTTTGAAAATTCGGGAAGAGTCATTTCAAAAGCGTTTGCCAAAGCCTCATAAAATCTGCCGGTACCTGCAGCACATTTATCATTCATTGCAAAGTTTTTAACGGTGCCGTCGGTATCAATCGAAATACCTTTTACATCCTGACCGCCGATATCGATAATAGCCTTGACTTCGGGATTTGTGACATGAACACCCATTGCATGGCAGCTGATTTCGGAAATATTCTCATCAGCGAACGGAACTTTGTTTCTTCCGTAGCCCGTGCCGATAAGATAAGTAAGCTTCTCTGCCGAATCAAGACCGTCAACCTGCGAAACAGCATCATTAAGAGCTATTTCAGCACTGGCAACGGGATTAATCTTGCTTCTGTTTGTGACATTGGCAACCATTTTTCCGTTTTCATCAAGAATAACGCATTTTGTATATGTAGAACCGACGTCACATCCGCCGAAATATTTCATAATATTACTCTCCTTTAGCAAGCTAAATCGTCTTCAAAATCAACAAGTGAAGGGACAAGCGGCTCCTCCTGAAGAACAGTCTGCATATATTTGTTAACCTGCTCACGCATATCACGTCTTGAAATTGTTCTGGGGTCCATAAGGTCCTGCTTCACCCAGATGAAATTAATATTTCGTTCTCTTGCCTGGTCATCAAATATGCCTGCAAGTCCGTCCATGCCTTTACACGAAATCTGGTCATACATAATAACCGTATCGGCATCATATTCTTCAACGATTCTCCACAGCTCATCAACAACATTTCTGTAGCCGCCTTTGGTATGCTTACGCATGATTGAACGCTGATAAGTTTTTGCAACGTCCCTGAGAGCCTGCTCTTTATCTTCTGTGTTATATTTTATATAGGAAATCATTGTTTCCATATCCATAACAACATTCATGCCCCAGCAGTTTTCAAGCCAGTTTGCAAAGCTTGTATAATAGTTTGCAGGGCAGCTCCATACAACCGCACGATGACGCATTTCTTTTGAGACAGGTTCTTTTTTCTCATATCCTTTAAGCATAAGCTTATTGACTTTTTTATCAACTTTAAGAAAACGCTTATCAACACCGCCCGAAAGATTGAAATAATAGATTCTGTAAAGCCAGAATGCAGCACCCGTCATCTGCGGATATTCCGTTTTGTTGATATCCCATTTTTCAAGCTCATATTCAAGCTGTCTGTTTGATGTTCTGAGTGCTTTGAAAAAAACATCCCAATCAAACTTTTCGCCCGTCTGTTCTTCGATGAATTTTATAAGCTCCTTAACTTCCTCAACGGCATATTCCTGAACATCCTCATCATTATAACGCAGAGGAATATTGAAAAGATGAACGGGAAGATTGAGTCGCCTGTCAAGAAATGTTGAGTTCATAACAGAGCCGTCGCAGGGCATATTCGTTGCAACCATGCAGCAGCCCATTTTAGGATAATCATCGTCAATTGCAACGCCTGCCTCGGCACTCGGAAGCGGACAGACATCGGCAGGAACGCCGAAACTTTCCGTTACCTCAAGGTAAGGCGGTGTTATCTGCTGGTCAACCATAGATGTCAGGAAAATAGGAATTGTCTGCAAAGGAACAACAGTTAAATTGGGAAAACCCGAAAAAATTTCATTGGGAATAATTTCATCTGTCAGAACAATTTTCTTTGAAAGCTTATTGTTCGGATTGATTTTTTCATCGGCAACAAAGGAGGTATGTATAAGTCCCGTTGCGTGTTTAACAATCATATTGAAATGAAGATGAACAATACGCAGATGGGTTCCTCTCAAGCCTGCGGTGTGTCTGTCAATAAAGGAAGGGGTCGAAAGATAGGATGCCATCCAGCGGTATTTCCAAAGACCCTTTACGGTTGATATCGGTGCTTTCAGCACCATAACTATCATATCTTTCCAGGTGACGAGCCAGCGATAATAGTCATACATCGTATCTTTGAAACCGCGCCACTCCCTGTGTCTGAGAACTGCTTTGCGGTCTTTGGAATAGAGATTTCCGAGATCAGCCATTTTCTTTCGCCTGCCTTTCCTTCTGAATTTTCTTGATTTCAAGGCTTTCAACAAAAGCCTGAACACGGGTACGGAGCTGACCCGAAGCGGATGCGGTATACTGTCTGTCAACCGCTGCGGTGGGAACACCGTAATCATTGCTCATAACATAAGATGCAAGAGCTCTTTCATATCCCCAATATTCGCAGAATTTAAGCTGTTCATACATAACTCCGTCAGCGTGATATTCATCAACAAGGTGTTTTACAAAATCTCTGCGCTCCTGAACCTTTTCATGGCTCATATAACGGGGACACTGACTTGTTTTAAGGTAGTGCATACATATCTGAGTGAGAACATCCTCGTCGGGATTGATTTTAATCTCTTCTCTGCCCGGCATGGAGCCGAAGCAATATCTGTCCGCAACAACCAGCGCACCGCTGTCTTCAATAAGAGCAGTAAAATCGGGGTCATCCATTTCGGAACCGACAACAACAATTTTTGCTCTGAAATTCTTCTTTGCGTCAGGCACACGGGTTTTAAGCTCCTCAGCCGTTTCACGGAGCATTGGAAGAATCAGCGATTTCGGACAGCAATATGTTATAAGACTCAGAATATGATATTCGTATCCTGTTATACGGGGATTGTCTTCTTTTCTGTACTCCCCTATTTCAGTCATTATTCTGCAGACCTCATTATGTTCTTCAACCGCTTTCAAAAGCGATTCATCGGAGGTATCAACGCCGTAAACCTCTGTCATCTTATTAAGAATTTTATTTCTTGTCTGGGTTACATAGTGCTTTACCGTATGATCAGCAATCTTGAACGGCATATCAAGGAAAGTCAGGAAAAACTTATCGTTTTCAACAAGATTGAGAAGTTCAAAATGCTCTGCTGTTCTGTTCATTTCTGAGCAGGTTTCGCTCGCAAGAAGAGCATTGAGAAAGTTATATCCGCCCTCAATTGCACGCTCGAGAATCGCCTTGGAATATCCGCAGAGGAAGTTGCTCATATAATAAGTTGCTATATCCATTGAACCTGTGCGGGGTGCGCGGAGTCTGACGGAAAAGCAGTTTCCGCAATTCAAAAGAACTTCGGGAATATGGTAGCAGGTGTAGCCGAGAGCAATACCGCCGTCTGCCTTCGCCTTCTGAACGAGGGCGTTGTTTGCTTCCTGAAGCAAATTTTCAAATTCATAAAGATGCTTTAAATCTCTCATTTCAGAATCTCCATTTCAACAAGAGCTTTTCTTGCGCCCTCAACAACATTTGAATCATCGGGCAGTTTTGTAATATTCCTGCCTTCGATATCATAAATGGCAAGATTTGAATCAGTGGGAATATATGACAAAACGGGAATTCCGTTTGTATCAATATAAGGAATAACGCTTTCGTCGGGAATTCTGTTAACGATTGCACCGATTTTTTTATACATAACAAGTTCATCGGCAACACTCTTGATTGTTGAAATAACCTGAGTGCCTTTCTTGCTTGCATCGGTAATGAGAAGAAGATGGGAAACCTTTTCCATAACACGGCGGTTAATCTGCTCAATGCCTGCTTCGCCGTCAATAACAACATAGTCAAACTCATTTGAAAGAATGCTGATAACTTCTTTCAGATAGGTGTTTATCTTGCAGTAGCATCCTGCGCTTTCGGGTCTGCCGACTGCTATGAACGCAAAACCGTCAGTTTCAACAAGAGCATCAAAAATCTTGTAGCGTGCATCACCGAGAAGCTCTATTGCAGCCCTTGTTTGTCCGTCTTCAACGGTTTCGACTATCTCCTTACGGATATCGTCTATGGTCATCTTAACATCAATACCGAGTGCGGTGGAAAGACCGACGGCAGGGTCGGCATCAATGGCGAGTATCTTTTTATCGGGATAAGCATCAACAAGAAGCTTGACTATTGCAGCTGAAATTGATGTTTTTCCGACTCCGCCCTTTCCCGAAAGAGCAATTATTGTTGCGTTTTCCTTCATAACTAACCACTCCCAAGTGACTATTTTAAACATATTATATCATTATTATATAAAGTTTTCAAGCTGATTGAATAAATAAGATTTCTATATGAGAACGCTTATATTATTCCCGGTATTGTAAACAAGAAAAATCTCTGATATAATAAAGAAAAACAGTACGGAGGTAATCAGATGAAGAAAAAGATTATAATTTCAATTGTTTCTGTTGTGGTTGTTCTCGGAATTATTGCGGGCGGTCTGACTGCATATTTCACAAGGTATTTTAAAGATGAAAACGATACGGAAGAATTATACAGGCAGAATGTTACATCCGTCGGCTATGAAAACACAATTGAAACAGCATATCCGTTTACCGATGTTTACGGTATCATCAAACAGCATTTTGAAGCTGCATTACCTGAAGGTAAAACCGAAAAGAAGGTTGCAATTATCGGTTATGACGGTTGCCGTGCGGATATAATTGCCGAAAAGCAGGATAACGGTGCAATAAATTATCTGCTTGAAAAAGGCGCATCAATCAATCTCGCTTATGTCGGCGGTGTTAATTATCCCGCAACAAACACTCAGGACACATCAACTGCACCCGGCTGGTGTTCAATGATAACCGGAACATGGGCTGATGTTCACGGTATAACCGGCAACGGAATAACAAAAACCGTTGAACCCAAAATGCTTATGACCACTCTCATTGAAGATGATGTTATCGACAGTGCATCTTTTATCACAAGGTGGAAGGGTCATTTCACAAACAAAAATTCAACTTACAAAGCTGAAAAAACATATTGCGAAGAAAACAACATCGATATTGATTTCAACCTTCGCAAAAACAATAAAGATGTGCATACAGGCGCTATCGAAGAAATTACAAGCGCAGACTGTTCGGATTTTATTTTAATCATTTATGAAAACACCGACTCTGCCGGACATAACTTCGGTTTCACATTCAACAATCCGGCTTATAAAAACGGGTTCAGAACCGAAGATGAATACGGCTTTGAAGTAATCAAAGCCATCGAAGCAAGAGAAACATATGACACGGAGGACTGGCTTATTATCGTTACTTCAGACCACGGCGGTATTGAAACGGGTCACGGCGGTGCGAGCATCCAGGAAAGAATGACATTTGTTGTTATAAAATAAACTTGATATAATATTCAAACACCGCTGACATTTCAGACTGTCCGGCGGTGTTTTATATTATTCTTGACATAATTCTACTTGTTATTTACAATATAGAATATACACAAAAGAGGAGGAATGGAATATGGGAAGGAAGCTTTTTTGCGAACTCGGACCTTTGGCATATAAGATATCGGTTCAAAAAGGTATTATTCTGAAAAATCTTTCAGACATATTAAAAGGCGAAAAATATGCAAAATCAAAATCAGATTCCGAACTCGAACACATCATCAAAAGCCATTCCTCGCTCATCCTCCGCAAGCTTCAGGGTGTTGACATGGAACTGCAGAAAAACAAAGAAACCAATCTTCGCCTTGCAGCAGAAAAAATCAACAAAACCGTTATAAAACCCGGAGAAACATTTTCGCTTTGGAAAATCACAGGTCGTCCGAATGCAAAAAAAGGATACAAAGAGGGGCTGACAATCAGCAGCAGGAAAGGTCTCGGAAAAGGAGTAGGCGGAGGTCTTTGCCAGATGGCAAACATCATCCATTGGCTCGTGCTTCACAGTCCCCTGACAGTTACCGAACTGCATCATCATTCCGATGCTCTTTTCCCCGACGAAAAAAGGCGTGTTCCGTTCGGAACGGGAACATCAATTTTCTACAACAGACTTGATTATCGTTTTTATAACGGCACAGATCAGAATATGCAGATACTCGTATGGATTGAAGACGGATATCTTTGCGGTGAACTCCGAAGCGACAAACCGATTTCAGATAAATATAAACTGGTTGAGGAAAATCATCATTTCCGCAAGGAAGGCGATGAATACTACAGAATCAGCAACATCTATCGTTTAATAACCGATAAGACCGACGGCAGTCAGAAAAAAGAATTGATTCTGAGCAACCATTCAAAAGTTCTCTATGACCATTCGCTCATTCCGAAGGAGCAGATAAGAAATGATTGAAATTTTATCCGATGCGTTTGCTGAAAATCCTCATAAAACAGCATATATCAGCGGAAGCGAAAAAATAACATACAGTGAACTGTGGGAGCTTGCACAAAGATATGCATTTTCGCTCAGAGGCAGCAAGAATCCCGTTCTTGTAAAAGGTGAAAAGGAAATACATATGCCCGCCGCATTTCTCGCCTGTATTATGGCATCAAGACCGTATGTTCCGTGTGATACATCGCTGCCTGAAGCAAGAATCAAGAAAATAACGGAATTATCCGGAGCTGATACCGTTATTGATTCGTCAACAATTCCGTCAACCGAAAAACTGACCGTTTTTGAAAATAACGACAGTGATATCGCTTATATAATTTTCACATCGGGAAGCACGGGTGAACCGAAGGGCGTGCCGATTTCAAGAGGAAATCTCAAATCATTCATTAAAAAATTGCTTCTGAACACGGATTCACTGAATATCTGTAAGGGAAAAACCGTTCTTAATCAGGCGAAATTTTCATTCGACCTCAGCGTTGCCGATATATATTTTTCACTATGCACTTGTTCAACGCTTTATGCATTAACATCGCACGAACAAAAAGATCCGCAGATGATGATTGATGCAATGACCGAAAGCAAAGCATCTCTTGCGGTTATGACTCCGACATTCGCAAAATACTGCCTGTGTATGCCTGAATTCAATCGTCATAATCTTAATGAACTCAAGACAATTTTCTTCTGCGGAGAAACTCTTGAACCCCAAACAGTCAAAAAGCTTTTTGACCGATTTCCCGAAATAAGAATAATCAATGCATACGGACCTACGGAAGCAACCTGCGCCGTTTGCTGTGCCGAAATAACAAGAGATATGTGCATGAGTGATATTCTTCCAGTCGGAACAACAGACAACTCAACCTGCACAATAACCGTTAAGGATAATGAGATTTTACTCAGCGGTGACTCTGTTTTTTTGGGTTACCTCGGAAAAGACAGACTTATTCCCCCTTATCACACGGGTGACAGAGGTAAAATCGAAAACGGATATATTTACTGCCTCGGAAGAATGCACGGATATATAAAATACAAAGGTCACCGTATTGAACCGGATGAAATCAAATCTGCGTTGTATTCTATAGACGGCGTTGAACAATGTGCGGTCAGAATTATAAAAAATACATCAGACACGGTAACCGGAATAACTGCGGCAGTTGTTTCTTCAACACTTGAAGAAAACAAAATCAAAGAAAGACTCAGTAAAATCCTGCCTGATTATATGATTCCGAAAACAATATCCGTAAGCCGCAAAATCGGGCTTAATGAAAACGGAAAACAAAACATCTGAAAAGAAGTGAAAATAATGGATGTCAATTCTTTTATATGCGGAATATGCGGTTTTGACGGTCCGCTTGACCCCGATGCCGAACTCATCGAAAGCGGAATTCTCGATTCTCTTGCATTGATAGAACTTGTTTCAGCTCTTGAAGATGAAGACATTATAATCCATCTTACCCGCATTGACCGCAATCGGTTAAAAACCGTTGCTTCAATTGAAAAACTCATTGAAGAACACAAATAAATATTTTAAATTACGGAGGTAATAATTATGGGTCGTCTCGAAGGAAAAGTTGCAATTATCACAGGAGGAAATTCGGGTGTCGGTGCAGCGACTGCTCTGAAATTTGCCGCTGAAGGCGCAAAGGTTGTTATAACCGCACGCCGTGAAGAACCTCTTCTTGAAGTTGCAGAACAGATTAAAGCTGCAGGCGGAGAAGCTCTCCCCGTTGTCAGCGATATTTCAAAGGATGAAGACGCAAAGAAAATCGTTGCCGAAACACTCGGTGCATACGGAAAAATTGATATCCTTATCAATAATGCCGGTGTTCTTGATAACGGCCTTAAAGCTATTGACAGCTTCAGCGATGAGGATATGAACAAGGTTATCGATATCAACACCAAGGGAACAATGTGCATGATGCGTGCTGTTTCCGCCGAAATGGCAAAAACAGGCTACGGCTCAATTGTTAACGTTGCATCTGTTGCGGGCGTTATGGGCTGCGGCGGTGCTGCATATGTTGCTTCAAAGGCTGCCGTTATCGGTCTTACACGTCATACTGCTCTTCGTTTTGCAGGCACAAATGTGCGATGCAATGCAATCTGCCCTGGTACTATCGTTACTCCCATGGTTGCAGGCATGAATCCCGCAAATATGGATATGAACATTTTCGGTCAGATGATGAAGCACAACGATCTCAAAGTTCAGCCCTGTATGCCCGAGGATGTTGCTAATATGCTTCTTTTCTTTGCATCGGATGAATCCCGTGCAATCACAGGTCAATCTATCGTTACAGACTTCGGTTCAACACTTTGATTTATATGCCGACCGTTTTTACGGTCGGTTTTTTTAACGCAAAAACGGACAAAGAATGATAATAATATCTTGACATCAACCGTCAATTAATTTATTATATAATAGGTTATTTATGTTAACAAAAATCTGTAAAGGATGTGTTTTTCATTGGATAAGCAGTATGAAGCTTTATTTACCCCGTGGAAAATAGGCAACGTTGAAATCAAAAACAGAATTGTTATGTGTCCCATGGGCGGAACATCGCTTTTCGGTTGGTTTGAACTCGGCGGTTGCCATTTTGACAAGGAAGCTGCAACGCTCTTTCTTGAAAGAGCCAACAACAATGTCGGTCTCATCATCCCCGGTATCGCACCTCTTCGTGACACGTTCTGGGGCAAGTGGCTCTGGCAGAATCCTAAGATGTTTGAAGAGCTTAAGGAATTTATGGATGAAATCCATAAGACAGGCGCAAAGCTTTTTGTTCAGCTAACAGCAGGTATGGGTCGCTCCTGGGCAATCACCGAGCTTGTAGCCCCGCTTCATAAAAATAAATTCACCCGTGCAATTGTCAAACCCATCATAGACACCTCGCACGAGCTTGCAAGCCCCAGCCCTCAGCCTTCACGCTGGGCGCACGATATAATCTGTCCCGAAATGACCGTTGAGCAGATCCACGAAATAATCGAGGCGTTTGCCAAAACCGCAAAGCTCTGCCGTGATGCAGGCGTTGACGGCGTTGAGGTCCATGCCGTTCACGAGGGCTATCTTCTTGACCAGTTCTCAATCGAATTCTTTAATAAACGTACCGATAACTACGGCGGCAGCTTTGAAAACCGCTACCGCTTTGCCGCTGAGGTCGTCAAGGCAATCAAAGAAGCCTGCGGTGAGGATTATCCCGTATCTCTTCGCTACTCCGTTGAGTCCAAAATGAAGGGCTTTTGCGAAGGCGCAATGCCCGGTGAGCAGTATACTGAGGTCGGCAGAGCAATGCCCGAGTCTGAAAAAGCTGCAAAATACCTTCAGGATGCAGGCTATGATATGCT
>JAZSAH010000190.1:0-5609 GCA_045601745.1 Acutalibacteraceae bacterium | reverse complement strand
GAGAGAGCCGAAAACATGAACGAGGCTCTCGACAAATGTGTTGACACCCTTGTAAGACAAATCAGAAAAAACAAGACCCGCATTGAGAAAAAAATGCGCTCCGCAAGCTTTGATGTTTTTGCGGATGAAGCGGATATTGCGGAAGAGGTTGATTTTGAGCTTGTCAGAAAGAAGAGCGTGAGCCTTAAGCCCCAGTCGGTTGAAGAAGCAATTCTTCAGATGAATCTTGTTGACCACAGCTTCTATGTGTTCATTGAAGAATCAATCGGCGAGGTCTGCGTTGTTTATAAGCGCAATGACGGCGGCTACGGTCTTATCACACCTGAGATTGAGTAATCATATACCGAAATTAACGATTGATTGAATATTGGCGGGAATCAGCACGGTTCCCGCCATTTTTTAGGAGATATTTAATGAGAATTGATTTTGTAATACCGTGCCTTCTCGGCATGGAATCCCTTATTGCGGGAGAACTTAAAGAATTCGGTGCGGAAAATGTCAATGCGGAAAACGGCAGAGTGCTTTTCAGCGGTGATGAAAATATGCTTGCAAGAGTAAATATCTGTTCAAGATATGCCGAAAGAGTGCAGATTCTTGTCGGATCGTTTGAAGCGAGAAGTTTTGAAGAACTTTTTCAGGGAACAAAAAAACTTCCCTGGGAGGAATGGATAGGCTCTCTTGATGCATTTCCCGTCAAGGGTTACTCAATCAATTCGGGTCTTTTCAGCACCCGTGACTGTCAGGCGATAATAAAAAAAGCTGTTGTCGAAAGACTGAAATCAAAATATAAAATCGAATGGTTTGAAGAAACGGGACCTGTTCATCAGATTCAGTTTTCCATTATGAAGGACAAGGTATCCCTTCTTATCGATACCTCGGGCTACGGTCTTCACAAAAGAGGCTACCGTCTTGATGCGAATGATGCGCCTATCAAGGAAACCCTTGCTGCTGCGCTCTGCAATCTTTCGCATCTCAGACCTTATCATAAGCTTTATGACCCCATGTGCGGCTCGGGAACAATCCTTATCGAAGGCGCAATGATGGCGGCGAATATTGCTCCCGGTATCAACAGAAGCTTTTCGGCGGAACGTTTCGGGGTTATTCCGAGAAATGTCTGGGATGAAGAAAGAGAAAGAGCGAGAAGTCTTGTCAGACCCTGCGACGATTTTATGGCTTACGGTTCCGACCTCGATGCAAAGGCAATTGAAATTGCCAAGGTCAATGCACAAAGAGCAGGCGTTGCGGATAAAATCACCTTCAAGGTTGCGGATGTTGCAAAATTCGCTCCCGAATCCGACAGAGGAACGGTTATCTGCAATCCGCCTTACGGCGAAAGACTTCTTGATCTTTCGGAATGCGAAGCAATTTATAAATCCATGGGCAGGGTTTTTGAGCAGAAAAAAGGCTGGTCTTACAGTATTATCAGCCCCGATGAGGAATTTGAAAAGGCTTTCGGAAGAAAAGCTGATAAGAGAAGAAAACTTTATAACGGCATGATTAAATGTCAGTTGTTTATGTACTTTAAATAATTCAGGGAGGAAATATAAGATGAAACACATTTTTGTCATTAACCCTGCGGCAGGTCAGGGCAAATCTCTTGATTTTATCAAAGCGAAGATTGAAGCCGTTGCAAAAAAATATTCGCTCGACTATGAAATGTATATCACAGAGAAAAAAGGCGACGGTATTGAGTATGTTGAAAAAAGAGCCAAGAGCGGAGAAGAACTTCGTTTCTATGCTTGCGGCGGTGACGGAACGCTCTATGATGTTGTAAACGGTGCATACGGATATAAAAATGTTCAGGTTGCCGTTGTACCTCTCGGTTCGGGCAACGATTTCATCCGACTTTTCGGAACTCAGGATGATTTTCTTGTTCTCGAAGACCAGATTGAAGGCGTTCCCGTTGAGCTTGACCTTATCAAATGCGGCAACGAAATTGCAATAAATCAGTGCTCTATGGGTATGGATGCCGAAGTTTGCGCAATGCAGGGCAAAATCAAAAAGCTTCCCCTTGTAACAGGCGAAGGTGCATACTATATCGGATGTCTTTATGCTATCATAAAAAAATTCCACAACAAATTCACTATCACAATTGATGATAATGAGGTTGTTTCAAAGGACTGTCTTTTCTGCTTCTGCGGAAATTCAAGATGGTACGGCGGCGGATTCATGGCAGCTCCTCTTGCACAGCCCGATGACGCTCTTCTTGATTTCGTTTTTGTTGAAGCAAGTGTGAGCCGTGCGAAGCTTGTAACACTTCTCAATAAATATAAGAGAGGCGAGCATCTTGACTGGGATATCACAACCTTCAAAAGAGGCAAGAAGCTCACTATCCATAGCGAATCTCCCGCAGCTGTTAATGTTGATGGCGAATGCAAGTTTGTTACAGACACTTCATTTGAGCTTATTGAAAAGGGTATGACATTTGTTGTTCCCAAAAATTCAAAGTTTCTTGCAGAAAGAGAAAAACGCCTTGCAGGCAAATAAGAGGTTTATATGAAAAACACCAATGCAGTAAAATTCAATTCTTCGGGCAAGCTTATCGTTATGCAGGTCAGCGATACGCAGGATATGAAATATGTGCGTAAAGCCATGATAAAAATGCTTGATAATGCTTATGACCTTTTAAAACCCGATCTTGTTCTGTTTACGGGCGATAATATTCTCGGCAACCATCTTCTTGATGCTAGAATAGGCACCCGTCAGATTGCAAGCGGTAAGGCTGCAACAATGCAGATTATGAAGGAGTCGATTCATCATATCTGCGCACCGCTTGAAAAAAGAAAGATTCCCTTTGCCATGATTTACGGCAACCATGACGATATGAACGCCGTCTCAAAGGATGAGCAGGCAGATATCTACAGAAGCTACTCAATGTGTCTTCCCATGAACACACGCAACGGTAAGGTTGACTGCGATACCTATAATATCCCCGTTTATTCCCGTGACGGTGAAAAGGTTATGTTCAACCTCTGGATGCTTGACTGTGCATGGTATGATAAATATGAGGATAAATGCTATACGGCAATAAAACCCGAAACGGTTGAATGGTATAAGCAGACATCGGCGAAACTCAAGGAAGAAAACGGCGGAAAGTCTGTTCCTTCGCTTATGTTTGCGCATATCCCTCTCCCTGAAATAACGAATCTCATTGAACAGTGCGGACCGAATGATACAGGTGCCGTTCTGACTCAAAAAAAGGGTTGGTGCAGACTCAGACCCGATATTGCAAGAGGAACAATGCTTGAATATCCGAGCATTCTTGAAGAATCGGCAGGTCTTTTTGATGCAGCACTTGAATGCGGCGATGTAAAGGGTATTGTTTCGGGTCACGACCATGTAAATTGCTTTGAGGGCAAATATAAAGGCATAGATTTTATTCAGACCTCATGCGCTTCCTTCCGTTGCTACGGCGGTGAGATGCGAGGCGTAAGAATATTCGAAATTGATGAAAGAGATCCTGAGAATTACATGACCTATTTCTTCAATTATGCTGACCTTTGCGGCAGAGGAGTTGCCTCAAAGCTCAGATATTTCTGGGATGCAGATGAACTCGAAAAAACAAAGATGACGGTTCTTGCAGGTTCTGCCGTTGCGGCAGGTATTGCAGGCGCAATAATCAGAAAGAAATGATGTGGTGAAATGAAGAAAATCATCGCCTTTTTATTGGTGATTGCAATTGTTTTTACCGTTCCTTTTGTTGCATTTGCGGCTGAAGATACTGAACAGACCGGGCAGGACTCAAACGGAAAAGGGGAAACAGTTGCAACGCTGTCACTTTGTTCGGCTGTTTATGTCTGGCCGATTTCGGGTCATGCATGGATATATGTTCATAACAATTCCGATGAACCGATAACCGTCGGACATTATGAAGTACCCGTGGGTGAGGGCGTTTCCGTAGGTACGTTTTCTTTTTCCGTCAGCGACGGTTGGGGCATCTATTATAATATAGAAGCCTATAAGGAAAACACCAAAAACCGAATGGACAGCGTCAGGTCTAAATCCGTTGAACTTGATACGGACGAACTTGAAACTCTGAGCAACAAAATTCTTGCTTATCCCAATTATTGGGGATTTGTCGGCAACTGCGCCACATTTGCTTTTGCGATGTGGAATTCGGTTACCGATGACGGATATTTTTCGCTTCTCATTCCTGCAATAACCGATTTTATGATTGCGGTAAGCGGCGGCGAAAGAGGAAAGCTCGAAATGTTTTGCCCTTCAAGGGACAATGTTTACAGACTCAACGGCTTCGGTGACGATGCTTATCTTGAAAGAGCAAGCGACTATTCTGTTAACTGAGGTGAATGAAATGGCTAAAGAAAAAAGATTTGAAAAAGTGTATTCTCAGGGCTTGGGCGGAGCGATGATTTATGTTGATAAGGAAACCGGAGTAAATTATCTCTTTATCGAAAACGGATATTCAGGCGGTCTGACTCCCTTGCTTGACAGAGAGGGAAAACCCGTGATAACACCGATAATCAATAAATGAATATGAAAATATCCCCCATGAAAAACTACTTTTCATGGGGGATATTGATGTTTTTATTAAAGAGTGGTAAGAGTTTCCATAACGTAATTGCCGAAATCTTCGCAGGTTGCACCGTCTGCTCTGCCTGTAATCTTAAGCTTCTTTTCTTCGTACATACAGATGTCAAGTGCTCTTTCAAGCTTGTCTGCTTCAGCCTGCTTGCCGATGTGTGAAAGAAGCATAACTGCTGCTCTGAGCATTGAACAGGGGTCAGCGTACTGTCCTCTGCCTTCTCTCATCATTCTGGGTGCAGAGCCGTGGATAGCTTCAAACATAGCGTATTTCTTGCCGATGTTTGCGCTGCCTGCAGTGCCTACGCCGCCCTGGAATTCAGCAGCTTCATCTGTGATGATGTCACCGTAAAGGTTGGGGAGAACAAACACCTTGAAGTCTGTTCTTCTTTTCTTGTCGATAAGCTTTGCGGTTGTGATATCGATATACCATTCATCGGTTGTGATTTCGGGATATTCCTTGCCGATTTCTTTGCAGAGGTTGAGGAATTTACCGTCTGTTGTCTTGATAACGTTAGCCTTCTGAATGATTGAAACTCTGTCCTTCTTGTTTCTTCTTGCATAGTCATATGCAAGTCTTGCAATTCTCTGTGTACCCTCTGTTGTTGTAACAACAAAGTCCATTGCAAGGTCGTCTGTGATGTTAACGCCCTTTGAACCGACAGCGTATGCACCCTCTGTGTTTTCACGGAAGAATGTCCAGTCAATGCCTTCTTCGGGAACCTTAACGGGACGGAGATTTGCAAAAAGGTCAAGAGCTTTTCTCATTGCAACGTTAGCCGATTCAATGTTGGGCCAGGGATCGCCTGCCTGGGGAGTTGTTGTGGGTCCCTTGAGGATAACGGGGCATTTCTTGAGTTCTTCAAGAACATCATCGGGAATTGCTTTGTTAACTGCAACACGGTTTTCAATTGTAAGACCGTCGATTGTCTTGAACTCAATTTTTCCTGCTACTACATCCTCTTTGAGAAGGAATTCAAGAACTCTTGCAGCTTCGTTTGTGAAGAAGGGTCCGATACCGTCGCCGCCGCATACGCCGATTGTGAGCTTGTCAAGAGTTGAATAGT
>JAZSAH010000189.1:0-41768 GCA_045601745.1 Acutalibacteraceae bacterium | reverse complement strand
ATCCGAACGCTTTCTCAACAAGGGGTCCGTTGATACCCGTATGAACGTGACCGCTGATGAAGAAAACATTTTCGTATTTTTCAAGGATGGTCTGAACGGCATCGCTGTTATCATCAAGACCGCCGTCCTCCCAGATTTTATCCTGACCGTTAACGCCCTCAACGGGAACATGGCAGACAACAAACATCGGAAGACCTCTGTCTGCTGCTTCAGCAAGAGAATCATCAAGGAACTGAATCTGCTCGGGTGTCATATCGGGGCAGTCCCATGTATCGTCACCGTCATCGCAGAGAACAACAAATCTGTAGCCGTCGATATCGGTCTTATAATATGCCTTCTGAATGGTTTCGCCCTGAGGGTTAAGCTCATTGAAGGTTTTGATAAAATGCTGTCTTGCTTCTTCCTGGGTAATATCTTCAACATGACCTACATCATGGTTACCCATAGCAATAACCCAATTATCTGCACAGCCGCTTTCATCAATAATATTGAAAAAGCTTGTCATTGAAGCACTGTCGCCGTAGTTTGTGAGGTCACCGGGAACGATAAGTGCATCAATCGGGTCAACGGAGCGTTCAAGGTCGTTGAGACCGTTTGCCCACACCCATTCACCGATAGGCCAGTCAACATCGATATGAATATCGGACATAATTGCAGCATTCAGAAGACAGTTATCGTTTTTTTCGGCAAGCTGAAGTGCATCAAAGCTTTCGAGAAATGCATTCCCGGGGAAAACAGTAAGCAAAGCGGAGACAATAAGTGAAATAACAGATTTAACAACTAACCACATAATCAATCATCCTTTCTTAATCGTGAGTGATCCTGAATTCGGAAAACATAACGCCCATAACCGGTTCGCTGAATTCAAGGTCAACACAGCCGTTGTGAATAACATCACGGGGAATTGTATATTCGGCGGTTTCGAAATCGGGCGCAAGCATAAGGCGGTCAAATTCTTCGTCGCTTCTGCCTCCGAACTGTGCGCCTTCATAAATCACAACGCCGTTTGCCGTTATCTTATGACCTTTGAGAGCCTCATTTTTCTTGCTCGCAAAGGTTATTTTCAGTTTATAGTCGCCGTCAAAATCAAGTCCGCCGACCTTGCATTTAAAGCTGAGATTATCATAAACCTTGAACATGGCGGTGGGCATTTCACCCGTATTCACATTCGGTCTGTCGCCCTGGAAATTCATATAGATTTCGCCTGTCTGGGCAACTCCGCATTCTTCAAGCCCGTTTAAAGCAACAGAGAAATAATATTCATCGCTGCGGACTTTATTGCGGTTTATAACAGCCTTCATTGTTTCTTCGGGATTTTCCTTTCCCGAAGCATAATCAAGTCTGCCGAGGAGCCATTTTCTGTCCGTTACGGGCAAATCCATGGTTTCGAGAATTGCTCCCCTCTCCCAGTTATCGGCGCAATAATTCTCTATATCACTCTGCAGACCGATAAGCTCAAAAAGCTTCTTTGCAAGGCTTGTTATGTCCTCACGCTGTTTCTTATATTCCGCATCAAAATCCGTTTCAAGAATTTTACGGGCAGCATCAAGTCTGCCGTTGTTTATTTCTTTTTCGGCAAGCTTAATAAGGTCAAGCTCAAATATTCTTCTCCGACGGATAACCCAATCGCATTTTGCACGCATGAGAAGCTGCAGAAATCTCCAGTTTTCATTGAGGAAGGGATAATCCGAAGAAAGCTCCTCAAATGTTTCGAGAGTTCTGTCTATGGTCGGATTTTCCGCAGGGTCGCATTGCCAGTTAAGCTCAAGAGCAAAAATGCCGTCGGCAATTTTCTCTGCATCCGCACCGTAGAAAAACAGTCTGCCGTAGTCAAGCAAAGTTGTTCTCAGGCAGCAATCGGGATTATAATCCATATCCGCCCACACAGCCTTGTTGACATCATCGGTTATGCCCTCTGAATAGCTGACGGAGCCGACAACATATCTGCGTGTGGCACGGTGTATCTGACGGTATTCACGGGGTCTGGGATTTGTGCATTCACGGCTCAGACCCGTTGTTAATGCAAAATGCCAGTCATCTCTGTCAAAATGCACGGGATACTCGCATCTGACGTTATGCGTTATATCGGGATAAAGTCTTATCGGATATTTTGAAGGAAGTCTGCGGCGCAGAGTTTCAAGGTCGAAAGCGTGATTCGGACCGTGGATAACGCCGTCAATCTCATCGGGAAGCTTTTCCATTTCTTCAATGAATTCCTCTCCCCATGTCGGAATTGAATGAGGCTGCTGCGCAGATGGCCACATTTCGGCATTCGGATGAGATTTTCTGAGAGCCTTTGATATCTCCCTGCATCTCTTTACGAATTCATCGGGATAGAATTCACCCGGGTCGCCTCCGGGAGGAAATACAACATTGAGTCTGGGGATTGTTTCATAAAGCTTTCCCCTTCTTTCTGCCGCTTCCTCAACGGTTTCGCCATCGTTATTCGGATGCCACAAAGAAACGTCAAGATCAAATTCATCCGCCATTTCGGTTGCTCTGACAAGAAATTCCTCCTCGTCATATTTCATGAGTCTGTTTCTTCTGGAAACACCTTTTTCATAAGGAATATGTTCAACGGTATTTGTTCCGAAAAACATCATATCAAGATAATATCTGCGATAATCCTCATATGTCCACGCATCGTAGGTGTTAGGTGTTGTTCTGTAGCCCACCTGATGACCTCTTATGCGCTTATCGGCACGGTATTTTCCCGTAATATCTTCGGCAAGAGAAGGAACTCCGCAAACGGAAACAAGCTTTCTCAGAAACATTCCGAAGCCGTAAATAAAACCTCTGATACCGCTTGCATAAACCGTAACGGCTTTATCGTCAACAACGATGTCAAAGCCGTCCTTGTGAATTTCAGTATCTGTCAGAAACCTGAAATTCGCAGACTCTTTTTCTCCTGCATTATCAGGAACATCATTTGTTCTCATTTTCATTTCTTCCGAAAAAAGCTCCTCCGCTTTTTTTGCTTCGGGGGTATCGGAATATATGATTATCTTTTTAAAATCAATCATCGTTATTCTCCGTCTCTGAAATCAATTCCTGTTTTTTCGCTTCGGATCTTGAGTTTCTGTGCTGTTCAAGCTCCGCAAGCATACGCTCTTTTGTTTTTCCGTAAACATTGAAAAGAAGAAGCGACAAGCCGTAGCCGAATCTTGCAGCGGCAGGTGCAAGGCAGAATATTCCCCAGATGCCCTGAAGAACCTTCGGGTCTGTATGAGGAACAACATTGCCGTAAACATCCTTCTGCGGTGTGAACTTAATCCAGTCAAACACAACGCCCGAAAGAAGTGCATGAATGCTTGATGAAAGCTTGTTGACATAACCCATAGCGGCATTGACTATGCCTTCGTTACGGATACCCGTTTTCCACTCAAGATAGTCATACATATCGCCTTTGAGAAGCGGGTCACAGACTCCCATGATATGGTTGGGAAGTCCCGCAACGGTCAGTCCGACGGTAACAATAACAAAATCGAGCCAATAGTTGCCCGTGGGCTTGTAGCCGATAAAATAGAGAAGCGTATATGCTACACCGCTGAATACGCCTGCTGAAACTGCGGTTGTTCTCAGTCCGAATTTGCGGATAATCGAAGGAGCAACCGGAGTTATAACATAGTTGGGAATACCCGTAAACAAACTGCAGAGGAGTCTGTTTGAAAGCTTACCCGTGCAGTTAAGCCAGAAGAAGTCTTCCGATGCACCGCCGACGCTCTTTATTCCCCCGAAAAATCCCGAAAGGAGCAAAACAGCAAGGGGTCTGCAGGTTATAATGGATTTGAGCGATTTGAGAAGTCCCGTGTTCTGCATTTCTTCCTTTGTTGCAATCGAAACTCTTTCACGCATTACGAAGAAGCCGAAAAGTGCGCCCGCAACGGCAACAATCACAAAGAAAATTGAAAATCCCGAATAAACCTCAGGCTGAGTTACGGCATTCTTTGTCACACCCGGCACAAAGTCAACAAATACGGGAACAAGCGACGGCAGCCATGTGAAAAGATTGACAAATTTCTGCGTTGCAATCAATGTACTTCGTTCATTCGTGTTCGGCGTTATGTTATAGAGCAGGAGCTCCCAGCCGCTTAAGTAGGAAAAGCCTATGCCGTAAATAATGGTTGTGACAAGTGCGTAAACAAATTTCTGGCCTCCCGTAAAGCTGCCGGGGACCATATAAAAGAGAACAGATGCGATTGCCCAGAAAGGCATCGGAAAAATCAGGAACGGGCGCAGTCTGCCCCATCTTGTTCTGCATCGGTCAATAACGATTCCTGAAATCGGGTCGTCGAGAGCATCCCAGATGGTTGAAACCGTTCCGAGCAAACCGAACTGCTTACCTGTCAATCCAAGAAAGCTCATCATAAAATACTGCTTCGTTGAACCGATGAAGCTTGTGAGGTTGTTAAGTCCGTAAGAAGTCAGCGCAAATGCGGCTATTTCCCTCGGACGGACAAGTTTTTTCTCCTCATAAGAGACATTTTGTTCCTGAATCAAAACCTCTGCTGTATTTGTTTCTGCAGGCATAATATCATCTCTCTTTCCCGGGTAAACCATGTATTATAAATACAGTCTATATCTAATTAGATAATATCATATATAATAAATTGATGTCAATCAGGATGAAAATGATTTCATATTCTCACAAAAAACAAAGAATATTTTTATGCAAATTGCAGTATAATATTAACATGACACAGTCCTGAAAACAATTCACACGGCGCAGCAATACCCGATAATCCGAATTCAAATCGAGCAGAAAAATAACGTCAAAACAATATTTTAAAAGAAAACAAAAATTATTTCAGCAAAAAGTATTGACATTTCCGAAAAAGCGTGTATAATTATAAAGCACACAACAAACAGATATCGCGGAGTAGAGCAGTTGGTAGCTCGTCGGGCTCATAACCCGGAGGTCGCAGGTTCAAGTCCTGTCTCCGCAACCAGAAAATGACAGTCGACTTTGGTCGGCTGTTATTTTTTATTCTGACAGGACTTGAAGGACGAGCGGTACAGAGCAACAGTCCGGTGGACTGTTGTGACCGCGAGCGACCAAGCCGCCGCAGCGGTGCGAGTCAAGTCCTGTCTCCGCAACCAATAAGAAAAGCCTCGACAAATGTCGAAGCTTTTCTTTTTTTATTCCGAGAAATGTATTTTTGTCTTATCTATATATTCTCTCTCATACTCATTCACAAAGAGTTCATTCCATTGTTTTTCGGTTCCGTCATAATATATATCGTAGTTTGTTTCGTTTCTGTATTCGATTTCGGGGTCTTCTGCACTTTCATAAAAATTAGCTTCCTCTATTTTTCGGACGCTTGAACTTACATATATTATTCTGAGATTTTTTGCCTGCATAATTGCTCCGTTTTTTATGGTTTTGACACTTGCAGGTATACGGTATGTATCTCCGCTTTTATCATCAGGATATAACAGCAGTTCCGTTTTATCTTTATTGAACAAAACACCTTTTTCGCTTGTGAAATATTTGTTTTCGGAGTCAACGTTTATCTCTTTCAAAGATGAACCGCCGATTGCCCATTCATGTATAAACGAAACACGCTCTCCTATATTTACTGTTTCAAGTCTGTGACAAGCTGTCATCGCTTCACAGCCGAGAAAGGTTACACTGTCAGGGATATCTATATATTTAATTCCCGAATACTTGAATGCGCCTCCATCAATTTTTGTGAGAGTATCAGGGAGTATAACAGTTTCTATGTTATCGCATCCAAACAGCAAGCAATAATCAATCACTGTAATTCCTTTACCTACAGTCAGTTTCATTAATTCATCACAATAACAAAACGCACCGTATCCCAATTTTGTTACGCTGTCGGGAATTACATACTCTTTTTGCTTTTTGCCTGTCGGATATTGAATAAGCTCTGTCATTTCTTTATTAAACAATACTCCGTCGACAGATATGTAGTTTGAGTTTTCTTGGCTCACTTCAATGCTTTTAAGATTAATGCAAGGATCGCCTTCAATCTCAAAAGCAAAAGGTGACTCACCTATTTCCTTGACACCGCTTCCGATATAAACAGTTTCAAGCGACAGACAGCTTTCAAAAGCCTGCGCTCCTATTATTTCCACACTGTCAGGGATGGTTATTGACTTAATATTTTCACAACCGGCAAAAGCTTGCGTTTCAATTCTGCGAGTGCCTTCTTTTACAATAATATTCTCAGCCTTGGTTTTCCGTTCAACTTTAACAAGACGATCACCTGCATAAAACACATCATCTTCCCAATTTGCAGGGTTTGAATAAACGGCTGATTTTTCAAATGTTGCTGTTGAAATATTTTCAAGACTTTCGGGAATGGTGACAGTTTTCAGATTTTTGCTTCCGTCAAAAGCACCACTCCAAATGGTCGTTACTCCCTCCGGTATCTCATAAGAATCAATCGGATTGCATACGGGAAAACGGATAAGTTCCGTTTTGTCCTGATTAAATAAAACTCCGTACTCATCGGAAGAATACTTCGGATTGTTTTCTGCAACAACATATTTTTCCATGTATTCCGTTTTCGGCACGATACCGATATAACTTGCAGGAATATAAACAGCTTTGACCTTATCAAAAAGCCAAAAGGTATGTTCTTCTGCATCGGTTATGCCTTCTTCAAAACGAATATTTTCCGCAATTCTCGCCCAATGCGATTCTTCACTTTCGGTAACGCCGTCAGAGTTTGTAATTTTTCCCGTTCCGAAATAACAGAAAGCAGAAGTTGATGCATCGTATTTCCATTTCACTGTGTCATTACATATTCCGCTTGTTTTATAAATTTTTTCGGTAACGGAAGACACATTTGTTGTTCCAACCAAATCACCCGAAGAATCAGAGCATGATGACAAAAAGACAACCAGCAATAAACAAATATATACCGGCAAAAGAACCGTTAAAGCTTTTTTCATTGTTATCACTCCCTCTTTATTACAAACCCATTATACCCGCGTAATTCTTTTATGTCAATTTACAATCTTGTAACATAATGTTACTGTTTTGTAACACAGCATTTTAACATTGTGAGTCGGCTGCAAGCCTTGATATATAAGGTTTTGCCAATTCTGTCCCTCCCGTATTTTTTGCAAAATCCCTCGTTACAGGCAGACAAGCAGAGCTGCTTCTTTTGATTTTTCAGCTAAAAAAATCAAGGAGCTGTTTTTCACAGCTCCTCAAACGAATTTTAAATTAAAATATATTCTTCATCGGCTTCGGTTTCAAAACAAACCTTGTTTCCGTCTTTTTTGAACGGGATTTCTTTTTTATCCGATTCTCTTACAATGCGTTTTATATCATCACATTCGGCCGTGCATTTTCTGCCTCTGAGGCTTTTGATTTTCAGAGTTGTTATTCTCCCGTCTTTCACTTCGGAAGAAACAAGGAACGCACCGTCTGCACGGAGATTTTCAAATGATGCAGACATTTTTCTGTTCCAGCAAGGGAAAATTCTGATAATTCCCTCATGGCTCTGCACGAGCATTTCGTTGACTGTTGCAGGGATAGTTGTCAGATGCTCGATTCCTCCTCCGTGATGACGGAAAAGCCTGTTGGGGAAACCGAATTCCTTTATATTCATGCGAATTCCTTCAATAAGAAAATCGGGATTCACGCCGATTCTTGCACCTGCGGGGAGATACGAGTTTGAGCCGTTATCATCAAGGCGTCTGTCGTTGATGAAATATGTGTTCTTTGCAATTTTAAGAAGCTTTTCGCCCGAATCGAATCCAATCTGAGAAGCGGGATAGATATGCTGAAGACCGACGGTGTTCTCATTCCTCCAGCGAATCCCTCTTTTTGAATAGCGGAAGCACTTTTTGCCCTTCTTTATAAATGTGGGGAAGTCGCTCAGGTTTTTGTTGATATCCTCCCACAAAGGATATTTTTCTTCGTTCACGCCAAGCTCCTTCGCCATGTCGTAAACGGTTTTGAAAAGAAGCTTGACAAGACCGAGAGAATTAATTGCGTTGACCGCTTCTATCTGTCCCTTATGGGTGATATATCTGAATTTTTCGCCTCTGTAATAAGGAATTTCATGCGCCGCATCGTTCTTTATCACATATCTGCCCCGCTCTTTGACAAGATAATCCTCCCAGAACAAAGCCGTATTAAACATGAAATCATAGTAGTTTTCAAGGGCATATTCCTTGTCATAGGTTGAAAACCAATGCATGGCTGGAATTACGCAGGCATAGGCGGCGTGGCTTTTCTGACCGAGAAACAAAACGCCGTGCTCCTTGCATTCTTTCATGCTGTAAACATCGAGCGCTTTTGGTCCGAAGCTTACGGGAAAGGCATAGCCTCTGCAACCGAAAAACTTTGCAAATCGCTTTGCTTCTTCTCTCATATCGTTGACGGGAGCCATATATCCGTCAAACAATTCGGGATGGTTTGATGAAAAAACGCAGTAATAGGGCGCTTCATAGTTATAATTCATATGATAATCCCCTGCCCAGGGAAAAAAGTCATCGGTCACGAAATTGCCGAATAATCCGGGCGGAAATTCTTTGTTACCCATGCATCCCGCAAGATGATAAAGACTTGAATTATACCAGCTTTCGATTTCCTTGTCTTCAAGAGTCACTTTTGAAGCAGAAAAGAACTTCTCCCACTTTTCACGGGTTTTTTCTTTATCGCCTTCATAATCACAGTTAATCGCCATGTCAAAGGCTTTGTCAGCATATTTAACATTGTCAAAATTCGTGACAACGGCAACGCAATAACGGGCAATCTTATATCCGTCGGCTGTTGATGATTCAATCTCACGGCAACAAAAAGCAACTGCGCTTTCAAGGTCAATATCTTCGCCTTTGAATTCACGCATATAACATTTCACGCCGTTTTTATCCGATACGGAATTAACCGAATTGCACGTGTCGGGAAGTTCGGCTTCAACGCCCGGAAGTTCTTCCGTTTCCGGCGTTTTAAGCTGAAAACAGATTATATTTCCGGGAGCCACAAACAATTCCAGCTCCGTTTTTCCGAAGCTTCCCTGAACAAGACCCTTATCAAAAAACTGTTTTATATTATAATCCGACAAATCAACATTGCCGATTCTCAGACTGCCGACGGTTTTTATTCCGCCGTCATTATGCGCACCCGATACAAATTTCCAGAAATCGCATTTTGAAATATGAATAACAAGAGCATTATCTGTATTGTCAAAAACAACAGCAAGATCGCCGTTTCCGCACATCGCACCCGAAGGTATTTTATATAACACCTCGCCGTCACAGGCATCGACGGGTTTTGATTTTATTTCGTTGCAGTAAGTATTCATTGTTTCCACCAACCTTTGGAGATATTATAATTGTTTTTCAGCTCCAAATCAAGAGAAATAGCATCCGCAAAGATATTTTTGTTTGAAAAACTGCTTACGGATATCAAATAAACAAATTGACAATATTTCAAAAAGAACGGATGATACGGTAAAGGGTCAATGCAAATTCTGCACTGACCCTCTTTTTATCTTATGTATTTTTCCGAGTTTCTGAGAAGCTTTATAAGCGGAACAATCATAACTCCGCAGCAAAGATTGCTGATTCCGTGTATCACATCGAATGAAAAACCTGCTGCAATCCATGCAAGCACGGATTTGAAATTAAGACCGAACATCAAAGCCTGAGCAGGCGCATAAAGAATTCCGTAGCAAAAGCCGTGAAGCGAGCACACGACGGCATAAACTGTCGGAGCAATTTTCGGGGGCATATTCTTCGGAAGAAGCATCACTGCCGCCCAGAGAACGGTCCAGATATAAAGATAAGGAATCCACCACATCGCAAAGCCTGCAAATATTCCGTTGAGAAGAACATAGATATAAATCGGATAAAGCGCTTTTTTCCGATAAACAACGGTTATTGCAACAATGAAAGTTCCGAGGAGATGTATGTTGGGAAGAATCTCCATGAGCATTTTCGAAGCAAACATAACTGCTCCGAGCATTCCGAAAACTGCGATTTCCTTGGTATTCAGTTTCATTTTTCCGCTTTGAAGGAATAAACGGCATTTTCTTCGATTTCGGTAACATCAACACCTGTTACCGCATATTCGCCGTTGATATAGAATGCCCAGTATTTTCCGTCGGTATCGTAATCATAGGTGATACCGTTGACCGTTTTGACATAAAGGCCGTAGGGTCCTTCATCGCCCGAAAGCAGGCCAAGCTCCTGCAACGCTTCACCGACAACGGTTTTATCCGTACGGATTTCAAAGGCAGTTTCATTTCCGTCGGCATCGGTAACCGAGAAGGAAAAGAATTTTTCGCCTTCACCGAGCCGGGTGACATCCGCTGAAACAGGGGCGTTTTCTTTGGGGGCTTCGGGGTTTTCTTTATCGGAACAACCGCTTGTGAAAAGTGCCATGGCCGCAACAAGCACAACGCAAAGGATGACCGACAAAATTCTTAAAAATTTCGTCTTTTGCATAATGCATTTCTCCTTAATATTAATTTCTCCCGAAAGGCACTCGCAATCTTAATGGGAGCTGCTCTTTGCTGCCGGGTATTTCGACTCTGCGCTCTGTCTTTCAGCCTTCTCAAGCAACGCTCAATGACCTTTTCTCCGATTTGCGGCATCGGATAAGAAAGACAAAATCATATGCACATCACGGCGACGGGCTCGTACAGGATTTTCACCTGTTTCCCCGGACAACTCAGATATTATATCACGAAAAAACTGATTATGCAACACAAAACCGCCGGACATCCGTTTTTGGGGAATATCCGACGGTTTCTGTTTTTGTTATCTTGCTTCAATGGGTATTTCAGATGAAAACGCTTTTCTTTTATTGCGGTTTTCGGTATCTCTTTTATCCATGGAATTATCGCTCCATGTGCTGAGATTTGACATACAGTTTTTGAGAAAACTGTTCATATAAACATCAAAGCATTCCTGAGTTCCGTTGAAATTATATCCGACGACAGTGGGTTCTTTGCCATCAATGAACATATCCCTGATTTCGAAAAGACCGAGAGGATTGCCGTTTTCATCGCTGAACCGACAGCCGAATGACGGGTCAAAAGCACACCATTTATCAAGCTCGGAAATATATGCCATGCAGGTGAAATGACACCCTTTGAATTCAGAAGAAAGCATACATACGGGATAAGCTTTTATTCCGACGGCAACAAGACAGTCGGCAAAAGCGATTGCCTTATCCCTGCAATTGATAGCATGGGTAAAGGGTTTATCGAATGAGAATTCAAGAATATCAAGCGAATTATCGGTAACTCCCCTCATCTGCATACCGCTGTAATATGTATGCTCGGTGAGCCATGCGAGGAGCTGAAGCGTTTTTTCATAATCAGTATCGGCAGAAGCGATTGAAGACAGATTATATTTTTCTTCAAGCTCATCATGCATATCATATCGGCAGGTTATGCTCTGCACATCTGTCGGGGCAAGGTCCTTGTTTTTATAGGCTTTATCCTTGATGCACAGAGGTTCTTTTTCCTGCTCTTTTTTATAGTCGGTACCGGCTACCATATCGAAATATTCATCCATGCTGAACTGAACAATCAGCTTTTCTGCCCAATTCATTCTGACGGCAAAAACGACAAGAACAGCAAGTCCGATTATACCGATAATTTTCAGGATTTTCATATTCATAAACCTCATTTAAGTCAGATATAGTATTCAATAAACTCAACGATATTGCAGAAAATCTGATAGAAAGCGTTTGTGTAGATGCCGGGAATCCAGAAAACGAGGGAAATCTTTTCCGCAAGAGTTTCTACCTTATCAAGACGGTTGAGTCTCCAATCCAAATCTTCTTTTGCCTGATAAAGCCAGTTAGAATTCTCAATACAAAGCATCTCTAAGTTTTCGTTATAATCTGCAGGAGCAACATCAAGCTCATAGCTTCCGTATTCTTCGCCTGCGAAACGGATAATTGCAGAAAGAGTTTCGGATTCAATCATTGCTCTGACATAGTATTTTCTGCCGTTGAAAAGAGTGATTTCTCCAAGACCTTCATTGAAATCGAGGGTTTCCGTTCTGCCGTCTGCATAGGTAACAGCAATCTTTGCTTCAATCATTCTGTCAAATATATGTGAGCCGTTATAATATTCTTTTATAACAAGGTCATCCTCAAAATCAACGGGTTTAAGCTCAGAAATGATATCCTTTGCTTCGTATACTTTCAGGGTAATACTCTTTTTGATGCCGAGGAACTCATGTTCGATTGTGTTTTCTCCTTTGACGAGCCTTTGATCAACACTGAACGAATCTGTAAACCCGAATGTTTTTCCTGATGAAAACAGCACTTCGCCGCAGAGTCCGTTACCGTATGAACCGCTGTAATCAGCATAATAATCCGCACCGAGAATTCCTTCAAGAGATTTTTCATCATAAACAATGTCGGTTATCTCTTCACCGAGAAATTCATAAGTAACAGTAAACTGTTCAATATTCTGAAGAATAACGGCAGTTTCTCCGGCTGTCAGATAATATATGAAATCCATGCCGTTATTATTTACACGGTAATATTCATCATATATAATTCCGTAAGCCTTGCCGTCAGCATAATCCTCGGAAAAATAAAGATAATTGTTCCAAAAATAACTGAGATCGCTGAATGTGAAAAGATAATAACCGTCAGACTCCGCATTAAAGGTGTAGCACACCTGATTGCCGTTACCGTCAAAGTTTTCTTCATTCTGGTCGGTACCCACGGTATTCTTGCCCTCGGTCAGCTCTCCGAGATAAGGCAGAGTTTCAACAAACTCGGGTTCTCCGTCTTCACCGTAATAATACCAGTCAACTGTTTCTCCTGCGGCAAATGAAACGGTCATGCAGCCGATAATCATTGCAAATGCAAGAAATACTGCTGAAAGTCTTTTGAAAATGTTCTTCATTGTTTTATCCTCCTTATTTCAAATCAGGAAATTGTTGCAAAAAGCAAAACAAGATTTTCAAAAATATCGCCGATTGCGTAGAAGAAGTTATTGTTTACAAACGATACGAATTCGCCGAATTCACGAAGTGTATCAGCAGCGGAATCCTGTTCGAGAAGCTCTTCTGCCTTTGCAGGAATTCTGCTTATATAGTTGAATTCATATTTGATATCGGAGAAGAATACGCGGAGATTTTCGCTGAAAGATGCTTCTCTGGACTCATAGGTAAACTCGAGCATATCGTTTGTTCCTATCTGAACCAAACCTTTGCCATTATAATAATCGCAGTATAATGTGTATTTATCGGGGCTGCCGTTTCTGAGGCTGATTTCATCGTATTCGCCGGCGGTGATAACCGTACCGTCAGTATATGTAATCCTGAATTCCAACGAACCGGTGCCCATTACGCTTCCGTTATAATAAACAACTTCGGAAATTCCGCCGTCCGCAAGCTCAACCTTTTCGATATAATCCCTGATATGTGCAGCCTTCAGAGTTTTGGGGAATTCTTTTTCTTCTACTATAAGCTTAACTTCATTTTCTCCGACTTTTATTCCTTCGGGTGCATAATATTCAAAGTATTCGGTAACGCCGGGAAAATCAATCGTTTTTTCCGAATCGAAGGTAAATGAAAAACCGCAGATACGCATATATTCATGACCGTCATCAGTAACATCGCAGCAGAGAATGATGGGGTATTCCGTGCCGGCATCAAAATTGAAATCGGTTATTTCCCTGCCTGCATATTCAACCTTGATTTTTTCGGATTTTTCGCTTTCACCGTTGTACCATACGCCGATAAGGTTTTCTCCGCTTTCAAGATAAATAAGATTGGCGGTGTCAGCATTTACGGCGCCCCAAATCTCCTCGTAATGTGAGGAATAATTTTTGTACAGATGACATACACCGTAAATCTCACTTTCACCGTTATAGCTGAAAACATAGTAGCCTTCGTTTTCGGCATTGAAGCTGAAGTAATCGCCCGAATAATCCGTGTTTGAGGTAACGGTGTTTTCTCCGGGTGTCATTTTGCCGACATAATGATATACATCGTCCCATGTTGTGATGATTTCATCGGAATAAGCCGATGCAAATACGCTTGTGCAGCCGAAAATCAATGCAGCCGCAAGAATGAATGAAATAATACCTTTGATTTTTTTCATTGTTTTGTTCCTCCTTTGTACGGGCTTTTTGCCCTTTCACTTATAAGACGACCGGGATATGGGGTTGGTCTGTAAAAAATTCAAAATTTTTTAAATTTTTTCAAAAAAGAGCAGATACATCCTGTACCTGCTCCTTTCACATTAATACCAGATAAATCCGAGCAGGAATATTCTGATTATCCACTGCCACCAAGAATAGTTTACGTTCACTTCAAGCTCAACCGATTCACAGTTATATTCAATCGTTACGGTCTGTTTACCTGTTTTTGAAGAATCAAGACCGTATACGTTCATCTGATAGGTATCGGTTACTTTTACAGCCTCGCCGTTATTATCAAGATAGGTAAGCTCAATTCCGCCGAGATCAAGGCTTCCTTTATAAATAACATTTGTGCTGTCGGGCATTTTTGAAATGCTGAGCTTTGATGCAACATAAACTTCAAAAGTGCTGAAATGTCCCGTATAGAATTCAAGATATCCGTCCTTTGCAACGGGAGTTATGGGTTCTCTGCCCGATTCGGCATAACGGTGAATGATTTCAAAAGTGTCTTCTTCCGAAAATCCCTCGGGAATAGGGATACGGATTCTGACAAGATTTCCGTTTACGGGCTGGGCGGTTTTTTCCTCGCCGTTCTCAATGGTAACCATCGTAATTTGGTAAGATGCCACCTGATGATGGTTAACGCCGTTGGTCACATAAACTGCACCTTTGTCTGCAGGAGTTTCCGTTTTGCCCGCCTTCATGATAACCCTGTCGGTTTTATCTCCGAAGCAACCGTCATCGAAATCCACATAAACATCAAGTCCGGGATTGCTGCGCACGCCTTTTATTTTTGCAACCAAAGCAAGCTCCTTTGCAGGCATTGCTTCGGGCATTTCAAAATCATTGCCGTTTTCATCTGTCCATTTTTCGAGCTCATAGCCCTCGGGAAGATTGATATCAAGATTGATTTCTTCGCCGTATTTCTGCATGGTTTCAAAGGTTTCGCCTCTGACGGTATAGGTTACTTTATAGTATTCGTTAACAAAAACGGGAGTCAGCTTGAGATTTTTTTCGGGCATGGCCTGATTTTTCTCAATCATTTCACCGCTTTCGTTTTGCCAGCCGACAAATACCTTATCCTTTTTCACGGGATCCTTGGGGAACATAATCATGTCGCCGTATTCAGAAATATAAAGAGAATCTTCGGTTTCTGTTACATACCATGCATAGCCTGCATTCTGAGGAATTATTTCCTGATAAAAATATCCGCAGTCGATGCATTCAAAGTTAATTGTATTATCATTGAAAACGGTTATATCCATGCTGTGCATTTCCTTTGCAACGGCGGATGTCCAGAAGCAGTTGCCGCATTTATTGCAGCAATATTCAACGGAACCCATTTTTGTGCAATCGGAATCAACGGGATTTCTCCATTCAAATTCATTGTTTCTGCAGAATTTGCTTGCCATGCTGAAATGGAATTCTTTTTCGGCACTTACGCCGCATGAGCAGGTATAAACCTTTTTGCCGTTTGCCTTGCAGGTGGGTTCAACGGTTATTTCCTGAGAATAGTCATGAACATGATCACCGTTTTTATGGTTGAAATGAACGGTTGCATTCTTAACCGCTGTGTTGGTTGAAGCTTCAAATGCGTTCCATTCTTCTTCCGTTCCTTCAAAATAGATATCACGGAGATTGAAGCTGTGGAATGCATAGGATTCAATTTCTTCAACGCTTGCGGGAATTACGATTGATGCAAGATTCTGGATATTTGAGAAAGCATATTCTCCGATTACCTTTACAGAAGCGGGAACTGCATATACCGTTGCAGGCTTGTTTGCAGGATAATAAACAAGCTTGGTTTTATCTTTGTTGAAAAGAATTCCGTCTGACGATGCGGAGAAAGATGTGTTTTTCTCATCAACCGAAATGCTTTCGAATGCAGAACTGTTTTTGAATGCACTGCCGGTCATAATGTGAACATTCTGAGGAATCGTTACTGTTTTAAGTTTTCTGCAATCCTCAAAAGCACCATCCTGGATTATCTCTGCGTCCTTGGGCAATGTTATGCTTTCAAGGTTGAAGCAATAACGGAATTCATTTGTAAAAATTCCGGGGAAATCTGCGGGATAATAAGTTTCGGGAAGTTCTTCGGGAAGTGTAACTTCCTTAAGAGAGAAGCACTGATAGAAAGCCGAATGCTTGACAAGTTCAACGGTTTCGGGAATGTTTATGCTTTCAAGACCGAAGCATTTTTCAAAGGCACTGCCGCCGATTTCCAGAAGCCCCTCGGGAAGAACAACATCTCTGAGTGCTGTGCATTCCTTAAAGCTGTTGGGTGCAATCCAATAAACCTCGGGAGGAATATTGATTGTTTCAAGCGAAGTGCACCAATGAAATGCTCCGGCATCGATAACTTCAAGGCTTTCGGGAAGAACAACATCTTTGAGACTGTAGCAGGCATTGAAAATCCAGTCCTCTATTCTTTTTGTACCTTCGGGAATATTTGCTCTGTAAAGAGAGGTGCAGAAAGAAAATGCACTGATACCGATGATTGTTTCGGGGTTTACCCAGCTTATTTCTTCAAGATACTCGTTACCCATAAAAGCCGATCTTGCAACATAAGTTACATAACCGGGGATAACATAAGATGTTCTTCTGCTTCCTGCGGGATAAGTAACGATAGTTGTTTTATCTTTGTTATAAAGGATACCCCACTCATCGTTTGTGAAATAAGGGTTGTTTTCGTCAACATAAATCTTTTCAAGCGAATGACAGCTTGCAAAAGGACCTTCGTAGATGGAACTTACATTTTCGGGAATAACGATGCTTTTCAGCGATGAGCAGTTTTCAAATGCTTTGTCTTCAATAGTCTTAAGACTGTCGGGCAAAACAATATTTTCAAGCGAAGTACAGTTCCAGAATGCAGAAACACAGATTGTTTCAAGAACACTGTTTTCGCCGAAATCAACGGTTTCAAGACTTCTGCATCTTTCAAAAACACCTGTGTCGATTGATTTTACGTTGCTGTTATCCTCAAAAACAACTGATTTGAGATTGTCACATCCGACAAATGCGTTCTTTTCAATAATCTCAATGCACGAAGGGATAACAATACTGATAAGCTGATTTTCGCTTCTGACAGCACCTTCACCGACAGCGGTTACGGGATAGCCGCCGAGTTCACGGGGCAGAGTTGCATCTCCGGCAAGACCGAAAACATCTTTGATTTTTGCCTCGCCGCCGGAAACGGTATACTGATAAATACCTTCTTCATAAAACTGTTGTTCCTCTGCGGCACTTATTCCTGCAGCACATATTCCGGAAATCAATGTCAGCACCATGATTGCCGAAATAATTTTAATCATTACTTTTTTCATTTGAAGTTCCTCCCTGATTTTGGTTTTCACCTATAAGACGACCGGGGTACGGGGTTGGTCTGTCAAAAAATCAAAAATTTTTCGTTTTTTTATAATTCTGCTCTGACATTATATATTCCGCCTGCTTCGGCAGTTACACCGACATCTCCGAAAACTCCGGAACGGGCTTCATAGCCTTTTGAACGGACAAGCTCCATAAGATAATCCCATGTCAGCTCTGTTCCGGGGTCAACTTCAACATTTATTTCAGTCACCGGATTTTCATCATAATCGATTACCTTTATTTTTACCGTTGCGGTCTGTTTCTTTGTTGTGGTTGTTGTGGCTTCCGTTGTGGTAGTTGTTGCGGCTTCGGTGGTTGAAGGCGGTTCGGTTGTTGTTGCGGAGGTCGCAGCCTTTGTTGTTGTGGCAGAAGTCGTAGCCTTTGTTGTGGTGGTCGTTTTTTTCGTGGTTGGTTTAGTTGTTGTTGCCTTCGTTGTTGTGACAGTTGTTTTTTCCGTTGTTGAGGTTACGGTGGTGGGTTTTGTCGTTGCGGAAGTTGTGACCGTTGTTGAAGGCAGCGTTGTTTCTTTTTTTGTTGTTGACGGCTTGGTTGTTTTCACCGCCGTTGTCTGCTTCACGGTGGTTGAGGTTTTTGATGTTGCCGTCGGCTCCTTCTTTGTTGTCGGAGCAGAGGTTGAGGTTGCCGATGATGACAATGAAACAACAAGGGTTGTTTCTGTTTCGGAAATAATCACCATTGCCGTTTTTGCTTCTTCCGGAGCTGTTGTTACCTGCTCGGTATATGCCTGTGTGGTCGTTTCCGTTTCTCTGTTGTTTTTTATAACGGTGGTCACGCCGACAGCAGAGCCTGTTACAACGCCTGCAACGGCTATGCCTGCAACAATCTTCTGCGCAACAGAAAATGCCGCAGCCTTTGCCGCAATGCCCGTTCCTGCCGCCGCAGCACTTCCTGCCCCTGCAGCTGCCGTGCCTGCACTCGCCGCCGTAACTCCCGAAAGAATCTGCGTTGATGCCGCACTTCCCGCAAATGTTTCCGAAACTGCATCCGAAAGACCTCTGAGCGCCCAGATGACGGCTCCGATGGGTGCTGCACTGTAAAGAGAAGTGATTCCTCTTTTCGCAAAGCTGTTTTTGAGGTCTTTTCTTGCGGTGAAAAGACGGTTTTTGACGGTTGAAACGGGAACTTCAAGCGTCTGCGCAATTTCATTGACACTCATTTCCTCAAAATACATCATCAGAACGCAGGCTCGTTTATCATCGGAAAGCTCGTTTACGGCTTCCATTATCGCACTCTGAAGCTCTGTTTTATCAAGACTGCTTTCGGGAACAAAGGACTCATCTTCATCGGGTATAACATCAAAAGCTTCATCCTCACCGCCTTCAAAAAGGGTAGGTTTTTTCTTTTTGAGATAGTCCTTGCTCTTGTTTGCAACCATCTGATGAAACCAGCTCACAAAGCTTTCGGGTTTATCGAGGGAATCTATTTTTTCAAGAGCTTTTATGTAGCAATCCTGAAGGATATCCTGAGCATCCTCTTCGTTTTTTGTTATCTGCAAAGCGACAAAATATGCTCTTGAGCTTGTCAGCTTATAAAGTTCGTTGAAGGCATTTTTGTTGCCGTTCTGAATTTCAAGCACAAGCTCTGCAACCCTCTGTTTATCAACATCCATTTATTCTGTCGCTCCTTATTTTTAATACATTTATTATAATGTCGATTATATATACTGTCAATAATCCGATAAGAGAATTATAAAATCAACGACTGCTAATGAAGTATGTCTGCCGATGTTTTGCACGGTTCATCCGACTGTTCACCACGCAGATAAACAATCCCTTTTTTTATGGCGGTTTTCATATAATTGCACGGCTCATCGAATTTTTCCGCATAGATAAAAGTCGGCGGTTCATCGGGCACGATAAGCTCCGCAATAACGGTCTTATTTTTGCTGTCAACGGATACTTCGAGAGAGTGAAGACCGTCAAGATTGACAAGGGTTCTGACAACCGAATTTTCCATAGCATCACCTCAGGGCATAATATCTCTCTGCTTATATGACGGTTGAGAACGCTGTTTGGTCTAATAATTTTTATAAAAAACCGCATTCCGTGAAAAATCACTAAAATCAAGCAATTATATTGCAAACATTTTTGTTATGAGATATAATTCAACTGAAATAACATGGTAAAGGAGCGTTTTCATGAAGTTCAGAAGAATTATCGCCGTTTTGTTATGTCTTACTCTTATTCTCGGAGTTTCATCAACCGCATTTTCCGAACCGCAGGATAAAATCAATCCCTCAACATGGGCGGCAGTTGACGGTCTCGGACGCACCCTTTCGATGAATGACGAGGTCGGCAATAAAAAAGAGGATAAATATGTTGCGATGTTCTATTGGACATGGCATTATCCGTGGGTAAACGACCATGAACCGATAACAACGGGAAGCGTTCTTGATAAATATCCCGAGGCGGTCAACAACTGGAATCATCCTGCATGGGGAGGCACCTATGACGGCAGACCCTATTTCTGGGGCGAACCTCTCTACGGTTTTTATACAAACACGGATGAATATATTCTCCGCAAGCACGCCGAGCTTCTCGCAGATGCCGATATCGACGTTGTTTTCTTTGACACAACAAACGGAACTCAGGTTTTCACCGAAGGTTATGAAGCACTTCTCAGAGTATGGAGCGAAGCAAGAAAAGACGGCGTTGATGCACCCGACATTTCGTTCATTCTCAATTTCGGAGGTTCGGATGATACACGCACTCAGCTTCATGAAATCTATAACAATCTCTATTCCAAGGGAAGATACAGCGATTTCTGGTTTATGTGGGACAACAAGCCCATGCTTATGGCAGACTCAGGCTCGCTTGACCTTTCCGATGAAAAAGATAAGGAAATTTTTGATTTCTTCACATTCAGGGATAACGAATCGACTTATTTTGCCGACGATTTCTTTTATTTCGAAGATACATGGGGCTGGTGCTCCGATTATCCGCAGACAAAATTCGGCAAAAGACTTTTCGGCGGAGTTGAAGAAATGTGCGTTTCCGTTGCACAGAATGCCAACGAAAACGGTCTTGCAGCAATGAATTCTCCTGTCGGCACCGTTCAGGGAAGAAGCTTCACCGACGGCGATTTTTCTTACAGCTATACATATGCAGGAAAGGAAATCGTTGCTGATAAGAACATCGAAAACTCTTTGCTCTACGGTCTCAACTTCCAGCAGCAATGGGACTATGCAATTTCTCGGGACCCCGAAATCATTTTTGTTACGGGATTCAACGAATGGATAGCAGGCAGATGGCAAAGCTGGTGTGATGTTGAAAACGCTTTCCCCGACCAATACAGTCCCGAATACAGCCGTGACATTGAGCCTTCCGCAGGTATCCTCAAGGACCATTATTATTATCAGCTTGTTGAAAATGTGCGCAGATTCAAAGGCACAGATGCTCCTGCAAAAACAGATGCGGAAAAAACAATTGATATAAACGGTTCCGCTGCACAGTGGGAAGATATTCTCCCCGAATATAACCACTATCAAGGCGGCAAAAACCGGAACAGCGCAGGCTGGAAGGGTTATCATTACACAAACAATACCTTCCGCAACGATATCGTTCAGTCAAAGGTTGCCTATGACGATGAGAATATTTATTTCTATGTCAGAACAGCGGAAAATCTTACTCCCGAAACCGACCCTGACTGGATGAGGCTTCTCATTGATACCGATACAAGCGGAATTTCGGCAAACTGGGAAGGCTTTGAGTTTTTAATCAACAGAGAATCCCCCGAAAACGGAAAAGCAACCCTTGAAAAATCCCTCGGCGGAATTGAATTCGGGGAAGTCTGCAAGGTTGACTATTCGGTAAACGGAAATGTTCTTCAGATTGCCGTTCCGAGAAGTTCTCTCGGGCTTACTGAAAAAGAGATAAAATTCAACTTCAAGTGGTCGGATAACCTTTTCGGAAGCGATGCAACGGCTTTTTATCAGAACGGAGATGCTGCTCCCGGAGGAAGATTTGCTTTTGTTTTTGACAATACGGTAACGGAAGAACCCGATACAGAAGAAAAAACGGAAATCTTCGGATTTTTAAAGGAAATCCTTCAAAAAATCGAATCTGTCTATGCCGATATCAGAAAGCTGTATAACAATCTGAAATGATAATAAAACCGCCGGCTTTGCATCATGCAGAGCCGGCAGTTTTTATGCTCTTTTCAATATTTTGACTATACCCGTTGAACCGTCAAGACGAACCGTATCCCCGTTTTTCAATGTTGAGAGAAGATTGTCTATTCCGACAACGGCAGGAATTCCGAGCTCTCTTGAAATGATTGCCGTATGAGAAAGAAGCGAGCCCTTTTCGCTGATAACGCCCTTTGCTTCCGCAAGAAGGAATACCCATCCGGGGTCGGTTGTTTTTGTAACAAGAATTTTATCCTTGACGCTCTTTGCCTTTTTTACATCCGTCACGATATAGGCTTCACCTTCAACAACGCCGTTTGAGCAAGGAACTCCGAGCATTTCATCCTTTGAAGAATTAACGCTTGTCATGTTGATGTTGCGATGATTCTTGTCAAATGCTTTTTCGCTGAATATAATTCTCGAATATGCGGGAAGAAGCGAATACATCTCATATTTTCTCTTTCTGGCGCATACAGTTTCTTTCATGTCGCAGGGTTTTTCGGCAAGCTGACGCACTTCGTCGAGGGTGAGATAAAAAACATCCCGCTGAGTTTCGATATAATTCTGTCTTGCATAGATTTCTCCCAGACGGAGAACGGCTTCTCTCACCATTCCGAAAATACGGCTTCTGTTCAGACGCTGAATTTCACGGTTGCCTATACCGAGCATACATCTGTTGCTGAGGAATTTTGTGACGGGGTCATTCTTTATGATATTTTCATTGCTTTTCTGTTCTTCAAGAAGCGGAATAAGCTTTTCCTTATCCTCTGCAAATTCACGGATTTTTGCTTCGAACATTGCGGGATTTGTTCTGAATGTTTCGGTTTCAAGCTTCAGTTCTTCAAGACATCTGTCGCCGTAAACATCGATATAATCCGAAACACGGCGGCGATATTCTTCCTTGCTCATGCCGTCTTTTTCAACGGCTATGCGAATCATTTCTCTGACGGGCTTCATGCTTTCGATATTCGAAATGCCTGAAATATAAGAATTTGCAAGCTCCTCATGATTTTTGTATTTCTTCTTGAGGCGTGCTTTTAGTAAACCCGTGAAGATGAATGCATATGTATCGTTGAGAAGCGTTATACCCCAACATGAAAGAAGCTTATCCTGAATTTTATCAAAAAGTTCAAGAATATCCTTTGCCGTCATATCTTCTTCAAATCTGCGATAGACATAATTCTTTATCTCAATGAAGCTTTCGTTGAGCTTTTTCATGTTGTGCGGAGTTGCGATAAGCTCGGTAAGAGTATTGAAATAAATTGACGCCTTAACCAAAGGATTTATTTCATTTTCACTCTTGTCATATTCCTTATATTTAACGCCGACAAGCTCCTGCCAGACAGGGATGATTTTATTGCTGAAAGGCAGAAATTTGATTGCGGAATACCAGCTGTTGAGATTATAATATATTCTGCCGTTTGTTGTTCCTACGGTGTTTTCGAGAATATCGTAGCGTTTTTTAAGCTCCTTTTTATTCTTGAGTAGTCTTCTGCCCGCATCCTTGAAAACTCCCGCAAAAACCGTTTCAACAAACGAAACGGTCATCGGAAGGCTCAGACCGGGATAGCTTTCAACAATATTGCTGTTATCGAATATTATCGGTTTTTCGTCGGAAAGAGTTGTTATGGGTCTTGCCTGAAGAATAAAAAGCTTATCATTTTCAATTGCAAACTCGATATCCGTATATTTTCCGATATATTTGCAGATTATCTTCGATACATCAATGATTTCATGCACCTTTTCATCGCTGAGAAGGTTTTCCTTGCCGTCATAATAATAGATATTATCAGTCAGCGAATAGTAATATGAGGTTGTGTCGATTTTATCGGATACAACATTTTCACCAAGTCCCCTGCCTGCAACAATAACCGTTTCATTAAGAATCCCCTGAGGATTTGCCGTGAAAACAATTCCCGAAACATCGGAATTCACCATTTTCTGAACGATAACATTCATTCTTAGAAGACCGATATCAAGACCTGCATTCTCCATATAAACGAGAACATTTTCATTATAAAGTGAGCAGACACAGTCGGCAATTCTTTCGGCAATATCCTTTTTTTCAACATTTAGAAATGTGTCAAACTGACCTGCAAAGCTGTTTTCTGCGGAATCCTCGACACACGATGATGAACGGACAGAAAAATTATCTCCTGCGAGTTTTATTTCTTTGTTTACCTTAACAGCTTTTCTTACTGCCTCCTTAAGAATTCTGCTTTTTTCCGGAACGGATTTCCCTTTGCATTCTTCAACGGCTTTTCTTATTTCCTTATCCGAGCCGATAAGCTCATCAAAAGAAAAGGTTTCGAATTCAGGAACGGAAATTCCTGCGTTTTTCAGTGTTTTCAGATTTTCGATTTTACTTCCGAGTGTCATATTTTTGTCCCCTTAAAAATTAGTCATCAGAATTATCTTGATTAAATTATACTGACAGCATAATTAAGGTTCAACAAACAAATTCTTAAGAATTATTAAGAACTCCTTAAGATTTTCCAACATCATTTTCAGCCGTTTTACAGATAATATGTTTGATTTTGTTGAAATTCACGGATTTTTGTGATACATTATATATACAGTACACAAAGGAAGTGGAGATATGAACATTCTCGTTCTCAACGGAAGCCCAAAAGGCAAATACAGCATCACTCTGCAGACAACCAACTATCTTATGCAGAAATATCCCGATGAAAATTTTGAAATTCTTGATGTCGGACAAAAAATAAGGTCATGGGAAAAGGATTTCACTCCTGCCGCAGAGGCTCTGAAAAGAGCTGACCTCATCATATTCTCTTATCCCGTTTATACTTTTATCGCCCCCTATCAGCTTCACCGTTTCATCGAACTGATGAAGGAATCGGGAATCGATTTAAGAAACAAATATGCAACCCAGATTTCAACCTCGAAGCATTTTTACGACGTTACCGCGCACAGATATATTCAAGATAACTGCTGTGACATGGGCGTGAAATATATCAGAGGCTTATCCGCCGATATGGACGACCTTTTAACCGAAAAAGGGCAGAAGGAAGCAAGGGATTTCTTTGAATATGTTTCATTCTGCATAAAAAAAGATATATATGAAAAAAGCTCGGTTGTTGTTTCCGTACCGAAGCATATTCCCGTCAGCGTTCCCGAAAACAACGGTAACAAGCAGGGAGATATTGTTATTCTCACAAACTGCAAAAATGATGATGAACAGCTCAGAAACATGATAGCAAGATTTCAGGCTGTTATGCCGAGAAAAACAAGAGTTGTCAACATCGGCGAATATCCGTTCAAAGGCGGCTGCCTCGGATGTCTTAAATGCGCCGTTTCGGGCAAATGCGTTTACAAAGACGGTTTTGACGATTTTCTGCGCAACAACATCCAGTCTGCTCAAGCTATTGTTATTGCATTTTCAATCAAAGACCATTCAATGGGTGCATCTTTCAAGCTTTATGATGACAGACAGTTCTGCAACGGTCACCGTGCGGTTACAATGGGTATGCCCATGGGTTATCTCATCAGCGGAAACTACGCCGACGAATTCAATCTGCAGATGATTGTTGAGGGGCGTGCACAGGTCGGAGGAAACTTCCTTGCAGGCGTTGCAACCGACGAAACAGACCCCGACGGTGAAATCGACAAGCTCGCTTCTTCTCTCGAATATGCGCTCAATGCAAACTATGTTCCTCCGCAGAATTTCTACGGCATCGGCGGAACAAAAATTTTCCGCGATCTCATCTGGCTTATGCAGGGCATGATGAAAGCAGACCACAAATTCTATAAGGAACACGGTCAGTATGACTTCCCTCAGAAACAGAGAGGAAAGATGCTCGCAATGTATCTTGTAGGAGGAATGGCGTCATCGAAAAAGCTCAAATCAAAAATGGGCAACATGATGAACGAAGGAATGCTCATGCCGTATAACAAAGTTCTCGGAATAAAACCCGATTTCAAAAAAATGAAATAAAGCATAAAAACTCCCGAAGTTTCAGGCTTCGGGAGTTTTTCATTATCCGATTGAATTTACCGTTTCATATGCCATCTGCGGATAGTCCGTCATGATGCAATCAGCGCCGTTTTCGGTGAGAAGCTTTATCTCATCTGCGTTGTTGATTGTCCAATACTGAACGGCAATATCATTTTTATGCGCATAATTAAGCATTTCTCTCGTTCCGAGATTGATGAGATTATCAAGCGCATTTGAACCGTAAGGAAGCTGAAGCGCAACATAAGAAGGGCTGACATCCTGAAGATTCCAGTTCATTCTGAAATAGAAATAAAACTGAATTGCTTCAATTGCATCGGCAGTTCTTGAAATCTGAGGATACTTCATTTTCATATATGCCGAGGTATCGGGAGCAAAAGTTGACCAGATAACTCTGTCTTCAAGATTTCTTTCGGCAATAACCGAATAAAGCCTGTCAACCGCCTTATAACTGTTAAGACCTATGCTTTTTATTTCGATGCAATAATTATATTTTTTGCTGCTGTTTGCTTCAACATAATCAATTATCTCATCGCAGGTCACAACCCTGAGGTTATAGGGGATATCCTCCCCTCTTAATCCTCTGTAAGGATAATCACCGTTACCCTTGAAGTTTTCACCAAGGTTAAGAACCTGCGCTTCTTCAAGCGTTATTGAAGAAACGGAAACATTCTTTCTTCCGAAAGCTTCCACGGCATTTGTTGTGCCGTCATAGGTGAGGTCATGAAGAAGAACAAGCTCGCCGTCTTTGGTTATCTGAACATCGAATTCAAGAGTGTCAACACCGAGAGTTCCGGCGTTTGCAAGAATATTTTCAAACGCCATGAGAGTATTTTGCGGAGCAAGACCTGCGCCTGAACGGTGTGCCGCAATATCGGGGTCAAGATATTCGGTTATGTATGGATTTGTTGAATCGGTATAGGTTTCAACGGGAGTATTCGGGTCACCCGCATCGCCCATTGTGAGCATAATGGGAATGAGCATAATAGCAGCTATAACTCCGTTGATAATATTTTTTATTGTTAAAAACAACGCTGACATTCAATCACCTTAATAAGTTACTGTATAGTCTTTTTTAAAAAGAAGGATCTTCGGCAAAAACACGCAAATCAATCACCTATAAGACCGTGATATCTGCCCATCCAATAGGGAAGAAGATAAATATAAGGCATTTCGGATCTCATTCCGTTTGCACCCGTACCGGGAAGAGTCAGGGTGCGGTTAACCTCTTTTTTGTTGATATCAACAAATTTCTCTGCACCCGAGTCACAGACAAACTGATTGCCGTCATAGTGAACAAGAACTCTTGAAGAATATTCAACGGGATATTTGAGCTGGGCGGGAATACCCATTTCTTCCTGCTCCGTATCCCATACGAGATCCTTTCTGTAGCTGTTATACATCGGCCATCTGATAAGGTCAAGATTCATTTCGGAGAGTGACTTGACAGCGTTTTCAATATCACAGCAATTGTTTGTGAGTGCACCGTAAACAATGTTGAACATGGGTGAACGCTCAACTCTTTCATATTCCCAGTGGTGGGTAAGACCCATCTTGAAAATTTCGTTGTGTGCTTCGTTTTCGGTGTAAACAATAAGGGGATAAATGTTTGTGAAGTCGAGCTGGTCATCGATATGAGCAACATGGCCGTCTTCAACCTTATACTGCATACAGTTCATTGCATAGTGGTGCTTTTTGATGAGCATGTCAAAGACTTCGTTATACTTTTCATCACCCGTTACATGATATGTGGTTTTGAGGAAAGAAAGAATTTCGAGAGAATTTGTTCCTCTTTCGAAATACCATCTGTCGTCGTTATTGAGAAGGTCGGGTTCCCAGTTTGCCCAAGTAGTGGGTACACCGTCAACATCGGAAAGATGGAAATTATTGTCGAGAATATGGTCGGTGATGGTTTTTACAACCTCTGCGATTTTCTTCTTTTCTTTCTTATCTGCAACAAGGTCGAAATAAATGCCGTAAGCAAAATAGTGGCCTGTCATTTCGTCGCTTGAAGTTTCACCCAGCCATTCACAGTCGGGATTATTTTCGCAATAATGCCATTCTTCTCTGTTTCCCGTGCCAAAATTTTCTTCGTGGGAATATCTTGTTGCCCTTGCAGTGAAGCCTTTTTTGCCCGTTACTTCGGTGAGCTTGATCATGGCTTCAACAGCCTTCTTTGCGTTTGCCTTTGCTTCGGCATCACCCGTTACTGCATAACGGAAGCACTGGCTTGCGCAGTAAAGACCCGTGAAAAGACCGTCGTTATCGGAGTTGGGAAGCCATCCCGATTCGATATCGCCGTATTTGCGGAGCTTTCTTGAAACCTGATAGCCCTCGTTTCTTGTGTAGTATTTAACGGCATAGTCGTCATAATGCTTTGCTTTTTCCGCAAGAGTCATATATTTTGACGTGATAAGGCTGATGCCTTCGGGAGTAACCGCAGCAATTGTTCCGTTATCCGAAACAGCAAGCTTTGTTACCGTTGGATGCATAAGCCATGCGCCGTATGAGAAATAGGAAATCTTGCCTTCGATAAGAGTTATAACACCCGTATTGGTCGCAAAATATTTCTTTCCGTCAGCGGCAAAATACATATCATTGAATGAACCGTCGGGTACGGAATAGAAATCATTGCCGTTAAACCAATAATTCCTGCCGTCGTAGATATTCAGACCCTCATCCGAGCCTACCCAGAGATGACCGAGACCGTCAATTGCGGCACAGTTGATTTTCTTGCTGAGAACGCCCGACATATCAGGGGTAAGCTCTGCCCAATGGCGGCGCTTGCCCTTCATCGAAAGAAGACCTTCTTCGGCGCATCCGATATAAACCGTTTCGCCGTATCTGGATTTGTTATCAAGTGCGGCAAGACATACTGTATTTTCGGGAAGGTCAACGATGCTGCTGAATTCGCCGTCGTTCATAAGATAAAGCTCTTTTTCGGTGATAAGCCATAAGGAGTTGTCGAGAGCAACGGATATATCGATTACGGGAGAATCAAAATCAGCTATCATTCTGATTTTGCCCTTTTTAACCTCTGCAAGCGAATTGCCGACAGCGGCATAGAGCTTTCCGCTTCTTGTGAAAAGCTTTGATACCTTTGCGTTATGCTTCTTATATTTTCCGTCGGAATATTCAACAAGGCAGTCGGGCTGTGCAATATAAAGAGTTTCGCCCTCAAAAGCAACGGATGTTACGTTTTCAACATCAACGCCGTTATCCGCAGTGATAAAAATCTTGTCATACTGCTTGAATTCTCCGAAATAAAAATTAGGTTTTTTCATATTGTTTCTCCTGTTATTATTATTTTTGACTATACATTAATAGCATAAAACAAAATCAAATCTCTGTCAACAATAATTTGCTTATATATTATAAACATTAATATATCCTTGACAATCGGATTTGTGTAGGGTAAAATTTCTGTATCTGCGAAATCCGGAGGAAATATGAAAAAAGAAAAAAAGCAAAAACAGAAGGCGCATATTTTCCGAAATACCGCCTTCATGCTCAAATGTGCATGGAAAAGTGCACCTTTGTCGCTGATAATAATCTACCTTGCGTATATTCTTGAGAATGTTTATTATTCCGTTGTCATAAATATTTTATTTCTGCAGACGGCTCTTTCGATTATCGAGGGCAACGGCACATTCAGGGAATTTGCAATCAAGATGTGCATTATTGTTTTCGGAAAGGTGTTTGTTGACCTTTTTGCATATATCGATATGTATACGGTCAGAATAAAATTTGAAATCAAATGCGAAAGCTACATTAACAGTCTCATTTTCAAAAAGGCTCAGGAGGTTGAGCTCGGCTGTTATGAAAACCCCGATTTCTTCGATAACTATAACAGAGCAACCTGGGTTGTCGAAAAAGGCGGTTTCAAAAGAATAATTGAAGGGTCTGCATGGACAATCGGCTCCGTTGTCAGTCTCATCATGCTTGTTTTTTATCTTATTTCAATCGACCCCTTTCTGCTGTTTTTCATTCTCTGCCCCGTTATCGTTATTGCGCTGAGAATAAAGAAAAACAACCTTGAGCTTGAAGAGGAAAAGGAATGGACTCCTTTTGAAAGACAGAAGGATTACACCAAGAGAACAATTCTTCTCAAGGACTTTGCAAAGGAAATCAAAACAACGGGAATATTCGATGTTATCAAAGCCCGTTTCCGCAGTGCCGTTGAAAGCAAAATCGGAGTTATCAGAAAATACGGTCCGAAGGTTGCATTCATTGAAGCTCTTGCTGATTTTCTCGGAGAAATTATCCCGGTCGGCGGCGGTTTCGGTTACGGCTGCTACAGACTCATGGTGCTTCAGAATCTTGAAATTGCCGAATTTTCCGTTCTTATTTCCGCAATCACAACAACGAGAAACAAATTGAATCAGCTTGCCCGCTATTTTGCCATGCAGCAGAAGCATTGTTTGTGGGTTCAGAACATGAGAGATTTCCTTGATTATGAACCGAAGCTTGTCGGCGGCGGAATTGAACCCGGCGAATTTGAAAGCCTCGAATTCAGAAATGTTTCATTCAGATATGAAGGAAACGACAAAAACACACTCAACAATGTTTCTTTCAGAATCAACAAAGGCGAAACCTTTGCTGTTGTGGGTCATAACGGCGCAGGCAAAACAACGCTTTCAAAGCTCATCATGCGTCTTTATGACGTTACCGAAGGTGAAATCCTTTATAACGGAATAAACATAAAGGAATATGACCTTCTCAGATACAGAGATAAATTCGCAAGTGTTTTTCAGGACTACAGAATTTTTGCAATGACGGTTGCGGAAAATGTTCTGATTGAAGAAGTTGATGAAAACAACATCGACCGCGCAAACAAGGCTCTCATGCAAAGCGGCGTTCACGACAAAATACAGACACTCCCCGAAAAAGAGCATACCCTTCTGACAAGGGAATTCGATAATCACGGTGCACTTCTTTCGGGCGGCGAATCCCAGAAGGTTACCATTTCAAGACTGTTTGCAAAGAAATTTGACATTGCAATTCTTGACGAGCCTTCATCGGCGCTTGACCCCGTTGCGGAAAGCAAGATGTACGATGCTCTCATGGAAGGAACTCAGGGAAAAACCGTTTTCTATATTTCCCACCGTCTTTCAAGCGCAACACGCTCCGACAAAATCCTTGTTTTTTCAAACGGCAGACTCACGGAATCGGGCACCCACGATGAGCTCATGTCTCTCGGGGGAGAATACTGTGAGATGTTCACGCTTCAGGCATCGGGATATAAAGAGGAGGTGTCGGAGAATGAGTAAGAAAAACAAAAAGAATGAAAAAAGCTTCGGCACAATCAGCAACAACCTTTATATGCTCGGCTTTATCGCAAAAAACGCACCGTCGCTTCTTTTCTTTACCGTTTTCTTCGATGTTTTATCCAATGTTCCGTGGATACTTTCAAATGTTGTTCTTCTCAAATATATCATTGACGTTGTAACATCGGGCGTTGATTTTTACAGAGCAGGTGTTGCCTGCGGTATTTTTGCTCTGATAGTTATTATCGGCACAATCGGAAGCACGGTTTTTTATGAAATCTTTCTTCCGAAGCAGCGTGAAAAGCTGAATTATAAGCTCTATTCTCAGATTTATGACAAAGCGGCAAAAATGGATTTTGAAGCATACGACAACCCCGCTTTTTATAATGATCTCGTTCTTGCGATGACATCAATGAACGAAAGAGTTGAAAGGGTGCTTCATGATGCGCAGGATATCTCAAGACTGCTCACTTCGATTATTTCCATAACCGCAGTTATCGCAACGATTGAGCCTCTCTGCCTTGTTTTCATTTTCCTCTGTGTCGGAATCATGATACCTATCGGCAGGCTTATCGCCAAGGTCAATGTTAAACGCACGGAAGCGATGACTCCTCTCGACAGAAAAAATCTTTATTTCAGCAGAGTTTTCTATCTCCAGGATTACGCAAAGGAATTAAGACTCAATCCTGCAGGCGAAATGATCGAAAGAAGATATAACAAAAATATTACCGACAGGCTTGTTACAATCGCTCCGTTCCTGAGAAAACAGTGGCAGCTCTATTTCTGCCAGGAAGCGCTTCCGATGACATTGCTCGTTTATCTCGGAATTGCTCTTTATATGGGATATAAAGCAATTGTCACAAAGGAAATCACCCTCGGTGAATTTGCCGCAACTTTCAACGGTGCAAATGCCGTCAGCCGCTGTGTTTTCGATCTGACAAGTTGGTTTTCAATCAATCTTCGCGAAAACGCTCTTTACATTGATAAATTCCGCAGGTTTATGAGCGCAGAGAAAAAAATCATCGGCGGCAATGTTAAAAAAGTGTTCGATAAACCCGTCAGCATAAAGCTTGAAAATGTTTCGTTCACCTATCCCGGAAACGACAAACCGACGCTTAAAAATATCAACCTTGAAATAAAGCCCTGTCAGAAAATTGCGCTTGTCGGTTATAACGGTGCAGGAAAAACAACACTCACCAACCTGATTTTAAGACTTTATGATGTGACTGAAGGCAGAATAACGGTTGACGGCACGGATATCAGGGAATGGGATATCCCCTCTTACCATGAAAACTTTGCAGCCGTTTTCCAGGATTTCTCTCTTTTCGGTGCAACAGTCGGCGAAAATGTTGCGATGAATGACCATCCCGATAAAGAAAAAGTTCTTGCCGCACTCAAAGAAAGCAGCTTCGGCAAAGAAATGAAAAACGGCACAGACACAATACTCCTGCGTGAATTTGACGATAACGGTCTTTCGCTTTCGGGCGGTGAAGGTCAGAAGGTTGCCGTTGCAAGAGCATTCTATAAAAAATGCCCGTTTGCAATTCTTGATGAACCCAGCGCAAACCTTGACCCCATTTCCGAATATGCGCTCAACGATGCAATGTCAAGAGCAGCCGCAGACAAAACCGTTATTTTCATTTCACACAGACTTTCAACAACCGTTATGGCAGATGTCATTTATATGCTTGAAAACGGTGAGATTGTCGAAAGCGGTTCACACGATGAACTGATGGCTCTCGGTGGCAAGTACGCTTATATGTTCAATCTCCAGGCAGAAAAATATCAGCAGGATAATTAAAAAACGCCCTCCGTAATCAGTTTTACGGAGGGTTCGTTGCTGTTATTTGATTTTTGTTATCTTATCGCCTTTGACAAGATAGGCATTCTTTGCAAGGTCAATCATCGGCTGGTCGTTATATGAATCGGTATAGAAATTATCAATCACTGCATCGGGGAATTTCTCCTTGAAAACCTTGACCTTGTTTTCTCTGTAGCAGAAGTTGAGAAGCTTTCTTTTTTCGAGGTCAACTGCAGAACCAACATAATTCCTGATACCTATTCTTTTGCATATTTCTTCAAGCACAACATCAACGCAGGCGGAAATAATAATATCGTCATCCTGTCTTTGTTCATAATAGAAAGGCTTTATTTTTTTGATATTCTTATCCCAGAATTTATTGACATTTCCTTCGATATCGTCAATTTTTGCCGCATATCCTTCAATAACTCCCGCATATTTATCGAGAGCCTCGTCAAGGGTCATCTTCGTTGCCTTATATCTTGTGATGCAGCTTATTGCCCAGGGAAGCGCCGTTATGAGCTTCGGGTCACGCCTGAGGAAATAGAGAAACAGGTCAACACCTGACTCACCTTTATAAATCGTATTGTCAAAATCATAAACGTTCATTTTTTCAACTCCTTATCTTTTGTCCCTGCTTGAATTATATCATCCGAACGCCATCGTATTATTCTTATTTGGAATATATTTCTTAGCATTTTCTTAAGAAATCCCTAATTTTTTCTTGTGTTTCGGATTATCAGGTGATATAATTCACTTATCTTTTATGTTGGAGAGATAATATGGGAAAGAGAATTTCAGACAAAGCTTTTTATAAAGCATTTATTATCATGACCCTTACCATGGCGGGTCAGAATCTTATTGCATTCGGGGTTAACCTTGCAGACTCCGTTATGATGGGTGCATACAGCGAAACGGCACTCAGCGGCGTCGGCATATGCAACAATGTTCAGTTTTTCCTCAACATGGCTGCATCCGGCATCTCCTCGGGAATGGCAGTTATCGCTTCGCAATATTGGGGAAAAAAAGAAACGAAACCTATTCACAGAGTTTCCTCTGTTGCTGTATGGCTTGGAATAATTTTCTCAGCAGTTATATTTGCTTTTGCGGCAATTGCACCCGAAACTCTCATCCGTCTTTTCACGGATAAAGATGCCGTTATTGCTCAGGCTGTTGAATATCTTGATATTATCAAGCATACATATCTTATGTTCACCCTTTCAACAATTATTCTTTCCATATTAAGAAGCGTTGAAACTGTAAAAATCGGATTTTATGTTTCACTCTCATCATTTGCCATAAATATTTTCCTCAACTATGCGCTTATTTACGGCAAATTCGGCGCACCCGAAATGGGTATCAGAGGTGCGGCACTTGCAACGCTGGCTTCAAGGCTGATTGAATTCATTGTTACCGTTGTTTATCTTCTTTTCATCGATAAGAAGCTGAAGATGAAGATAAAAGATTTGTTTGTAACCGACAGACAGATGATAAAGGATTATTTCAAAACAGGGCTTCCTCTTATGATGAGCAGCGTTTCATGGGGTATTGCAATGAGCATTCAGGGCGCAATCATCGGCAGACTCATCGAAAGCGCAATTGCCGCAAACAGCATTGCAACAACGATTTTCCAGGTTGCAACAGTTATATGCTACGCATCAAGCAATGTTGCCTGCGTGCTTATAGGCAAAACCATAGGTGAAAACAAGCCCATGGAAATAATAAAGAAACGAAGCAAAAATCTGCAGCTGATTTTTCTTGCAATCGGCATTATATCAAGCGGTATTCTGCTTCTCACAAAAAATCTTATCATTGATTTTTATGACGCCTCTCCCGAAACAATTGATATAACAAACCAGTTTATATGGGTGCTTGCCGTAACAATAATCGGCACGGCTTATGAAGCACCTGCGCTTTGCGGAATAGTATCGGGCGGCGGTGAGACCTCATTTGTTCTCAAAAACGATATCATTTTCATGTGGCTTATCGTTTTACCGCTGAGTGCATTAAGTGCCTTTGTTTTCAAATTCCCCGTTGTTGTTACCTTCGCCTGCCTTAAAGCGGACCAGGTATTGAAATGCGCCGTTGCGGTTGTTAAGGTCAACAGCTTCAACTGGGTCAAAACGGTTACGAGAGATTAAGACATAACAAAAACAGGTGACTGCGGAAATTCCGTAATCACCTGTTATCTTTTTATTGAATTATCCTGCTTTGCCTGATTTTGTAACCTTGGGCGGAGGGGTAACTTTAGCTTTTTTTCTTTCGGGGTTGCGTTCGATAATCGGAGATACTCCGTCATTCACGCAAGCCGATGTTATGCAGACTCTTTCAACCGTATTATCCGAAGGCACCGTATACATAATCGGCATGAGAACGCTTTCGATGATGGAACGAAGTCCTCTTGCACCCGTTTTCTTTTCGAGAGCCTTCTCGGCAATCGCTTCAAGTGCCGTATCGTCAAATTCAAGCTCAACATCGTCAAGCTTAAACAGCTCTTTATACTGCTTCACGATAGCATTTTTCGGAGTTGTAAGAATCTTTACAAGTGCATCCTTATCAAGCTCACGCAAAGTTGTCACAACAGGCATTCTGCCGACAAGCTCTGGGATAAGTCCGAACTTCACAAGGTCCTGCTGAATAACCTTCTCCATAAGATTATCCTTTGCCGACTCTGCTTTGCTCTTTATCTGTGCACCGAAGCCGAGAGTTGAACCCTCTGAACGCTTTTCGATTATCTTTTCAATTCCGTCAAATGCACCGCCGCAGATGAAAAGGATGTTTGAGGTGTCAATCTGAATAAATTCCTGCTGAGGATGCTTTCTGCCGCCCTGAGGAGGAACATTGGCAACCGTTCCTTCAATAATCTTGAGGGGCGCCTGCTGAACACCTTCACCGCTGACATCTCTTGTTATTGACGGATTTTCACTCTTACGGGCGATTTTATCAATCTCGTCAACATAGATAATGCCTCTTTCGGCTCTTTCAACATCAAAGTCAGCCGCCTGAATAATTCTGAGAAGAATATTCTCAACATCTTCGCCGACATAACCTGCTTCGGTGAGAGTTGTTGCGTCTGCAATGGCAAAAGGCACATCAAGAATTCTTGCAAGAGTCTGTGCAAGCATGGTTTTGCCAACACCTGTGGGACCGAGAAGAAGAATATTGCTCTTCTGAATCTCAACATCGGAAATGCCCTTGCTTTCTATTCTCTTATAATGGTTATAAACCGCAACGCTGAGCGCAATTTTAGCTGCATCCTGACCGATTACATATTCATCAAGCTTTGCCTTGATTTCAACAGGTTTCGGAAGCGTTGCAAGGTCTGCGGAACGGCGTTTATATGAAGGCTCGGATTCAATTATCGAACAGCAAAGGTCGATGCATTCATTACAGATATAAACATTGGGTCCTGCGATAAGCTTGTCAACCTGGTCCTGCGTTTTGTAGCAAAACGAACATGAAACCTTCTTTTCATCATCTCTGGGCATAGTTTGCCTCCTGTGGGATTAAGTTATCTTTTTTCAATTACTTTATCAACAAGACCGTACTCCATAGCTTCCTGAGCTGTGAGGTAGTTGTCTCTTTCGGTATCTCTTGCGATTTCTTCAATGCTTCTTCCAGTGTTTTCAGCAAGAATTCTGTTGAGCTTTTCTCTTGTCTTAAGGATATGGTCTGCAACAATCTTGATTTCGGTTGCCTGACCTCTTGCACCGCCGAGAGGCTGATGAATCATGATTTCGCTGTTGGGGAGAGCAAATCTCTTGCCCTTTGCACCCGATGAAAGCAGAAATGCGCCCATTGATGCAGCCATGCCCATGCAGATTGTTGAAACATCACACTTTATATACTGCATTGTGTCATAAATCGCCATGCCTGCGGTAACGGAACCGCCGGGGCTGTTGATATAAAGGCTGATATCCTTATCGGGGTCCTGACCTTCAAGGAAAAGGAGCTGAGCAACAACGATGCTTGCCGTTGTGTCGTTAACCTCATCGGAGAGAACGATAATTCTGTCGTTAAGAAGGCGGGAGAAAATATCATAAGAACGCTCGCCTCGGTTTGTCTGTTCAACAACATAGGGTACTAATGCCATAATAATTCAATCCTTTCTCCGCTTTTTTCAATAAATGAAAAACCGGCAGTTAAACCGGTTTTTCACAAAAACTCATAATTAAGTATAGTTTGAATATCCCTGACTTATTCAACCAAAGAAATTATTCGGCAGCTTCTTCCTTCTTTTCTGCTGCTTTCTTTGTTGTTTTCTTTGCTGCAGGCTTCTTTGCGGGCTTTTCTTCAGCTTCGCCTTCTTCCTTGTTTTCGGCAGCCTTCTTTGTTGACTTCTTTGCTGCAGGCTTCTTTGCCTTCGCTGCATCGATAACAAGCTTCAGAGCATCCTGTCTTGCAAGTTCGGCAGAGATTGTTTCTGCAGGAACAAGTTCCTTAATCTTTTCAACATCAAGCTGATACATTTCAGCCATCTTTGAATATTCTTCTTCAATCTTTTCGTCGGTAGCCTTAAGACCTTCAAGCTCGATAATCTTTTCAACTGCAAGCTCAATCTTAACATCTGCAACAGCGCGTTCTCTCATCTGACCTTCGAATGTTGCCATATCCATGCCCATATACATGAGATATGTGTTGAGGTCAAGACCCTGCTGACCGACTCTCTGTGCGAAGGAATCAATGTTTTCCTTTGCCTTGTTTTCATACATACATTCGGGAATTTCGCCTTCAACGTTCTGAGTAAGAGCATCGATAACAGCATCTTCGAATGCGTGCTGAGCGCTTTCCTGCTTTCTCTTGAGCATATCGTCTTCGATACCCTTCTTGAGTTCGGCAACTGTTTCGTATTCGCCCATATCCTTTGCGAATTCATCATCAAGCTCGGGAAGTTCCTTAACCTTGATTTCGTGAAGCTTAATCTTGAAAACTGCTGCTTTTGAAGCAAGCTCGGGAGCATAAGCTTCGGGGAATGTTACGTTAACATCAAATTCTTCGCCGATTGAGTGACCGATAATCTGTTCTTCAAAACCGGGAATGAATGAACCTGAACCGATTGTGAGTTCATATTTTTCTGCCTTGCCGCCGTCAAATGCTACGCCGTCAACAAAACCTTCGAAGTCGATAACAGTGATATCGCCGTCTTTAACAGCTCTGTCGTCAACATTAACGATTCTTGCGCCTCTGTCAAGCATATGCTCGATTTCGTGGTCGATTTCTTCTGCGGTAACCTTAACTTCTGCTTTTTCTGCGGTAAGACCCTTATAAGCCTTAAGAGTGATTTCGGGCTTAACTGTTACGTTGAATGACATAACAACGCCTTCTTCTTTGCTCATTGTCTTAACATCGAAGTCACGGGGCTGATCAACGGGAGTGATGCCTGCTTCTTCATAAGCAGCCTGAACTGTTTCGGGGAAAACGATATCAAGCGCATCTTCAAAGAAAACTTCCTGACCGTAGAGCTTCTCAATCATCATGAGAGGAGCCTTGCCCTTACGGAAGCCGGGAATCTGAATTGACTTTCTCTGATTGAGATAAGCCTTCTGAATGGCAGCTCTGAAATCTTCTGCTGAAACAGCGATTTCAACTGAATAAGTGTTGGTTTCTGTTTTGTTAGCTGATACTAAGCTCATTTAGAATTCCTCCGTTTCGGCATTTTCAGCCGATTGATATTTTAACGCTTAAGATTATAACAAATAAATCCGGAAATTTCTATATTATTTTATATATATTTATATTTTCTTTTATTTAGTTAATTTTTACGGACTTTTTGCCGTGTTTTTGGTTATATTGACAAAAAATCAGTATACCAACATGGGGCAAAACTCCAGATAATCACTTGATATGAGGGAAAATCTTATTCCGTCATTCTCTCCGATAAACGCACCTGCATGGGAATATGAATGCAGATGACCGTAATAACAACGGGTTATCTTTTCTTCAACAAGAACATTATATATCTCGTCACACTTCTGGGATATGTTTATCGGCGGATAATGAAGAAACACAACGGGTTCAAGTCCCGTTTCCTTTGCAGCGGCAATTGATGCACGCAGTCGTCCCGCTTCACGGAGCACAACCTTTTTATCGGCATCGCTTTCCGCATCAAAAAACCAGCCTCTCGTGCCGCATATTGCGAATTTTCCTTCGGTATATGTGTTGTTATGAAGAATATTCAGAGTTGATAATGAATATTTTTCAAAAAATTCGTCCGCTTTTTTCTTTGTTGGCCACCAATAATCATGGTTGCCTTTGAGAATTATTTTTCTGCCGGGCAGAGAATCGAGAAATCTGAAATCCTCGAGTCCTTTCTCAAGATTCATGCACCAGGAAATATCCCCTGCTATCACAACCGTATCATTATCGCTTACAAGTCTGCGCCAATTCTTTTCAAGACGCTGTTCATAGTCTGTCCAGCCGCCGAAAATATTCATTGACTTACCCGTAGCAAGCGAAAGATGGGTATCTCCGATTGCAAAAAGAGCCATAAGATAAATCCTTTCCTGAAATAATTCAATCAAAAACGCGCATAATGATATTGCGGATATTCTCCGTTAATAAAACAGTAAGGAGAAACTACAATGGATAAGAAAATCAGCGAAATCACTTGTTTTGCAAAAAACTGCGTTTATCACAAGGGTGATACCGTTTGCACTGCAGGCACCATCGAAGTAGGCAATTCAACAGCCTGCAAATGCGGCGAAACACAGTGCTCAACCCTCAAGCTCAACGATAACGCAACAACAATGTAAATCAGATACCGAGCATATCGAATACTACACCGTCCATGCTGTCCTTTGAGCAACAACCTTCATATCTGACCGCCTTATCGCGGAGATTTGCAAGCTGCTCGGGGCAGCTTTTTCCTGTTACGGATGCAAGACGTTCAACCATTTCAAATTCATCAAGATTATCGTTCTTTCCGTCAACTGCTTCAAGAACGGCAGCGCTGAATTTGAAGGGGCTTGCGGTTGATGCGATAACTGCTGGAGTATTATCGCCTGTTTCGGCTTTATAATCATAGAAAACCTTGACTGCAACTGCAGTATGAGTATCGCAGAGATAATTTTTTTCTTTGAAAATCTTTGCAATTGTTGCCTTTGTTTCGTCATCGTCACAGCAGCCTGCTGCAAACTGAGCCTTAATTGCAGCAAGAGTATCTGCGTCAACCTCATACTTTCCGTTTTCTGAAAGCTGCTTCATCCAATCGGTAACCTTTTCGCTGCCTGCAATTGAATAGAGAAGTCTTTCGAGGTTGCTCGAAATAAGGATATCCATTGAGGGAGAAATGGTTGTGAAGAATTCACGGTTTCTGTTGTAAACACCCGTTGTCAGGAATTCGGTAAGAACAGAATTGCTGTTTGAAGCGCAGATGAGCTTCTTTACGGGAAGACCCATTTCCTTTGCATAATAAGCGGCAAGAATGTTACCGAAATTACCTGTGGGCACAACAACATTGATTTCATCGCCTGCTTTGATATCGCCCTTTGCAAGCAATTCACAGTAAGCCGAGAAATAATAAACAATCTGAGGACAGAGTCTGCCCCAGTTTATGGAGTTTGCAGATGAGAATGCCATTGAATTAGCAGCAAGCTTTTCTGCAATTGATTTGTCTGTAAATATCTTTTTAACGCCGCTCTGTGCATCGTCAAAGTTACCTTCGATTGCGGAAACAGCAACATTGTTACCTTCCTGAGTGCACATCTGAAGCTTCTGCATGGGGCTTACGCCGTCGCTGGGATAGAAAACAAGAATCTGTGTGTTTTCAACATCCTTGAAGCCTTCGAGTGCAGCCTTGCCTGTGTCACCCGATGTTGCAACAAGAATAACAATTTTTGTTCCGGGAGCAGCTTTACCGCTGGATACGGTGAGAAGTCGGGGAAGAATCTGAAGAGCCATATCCTTGAATGCACAGGTGGGGCCCTTGAAAAGCTCAAGAATATGTACTCCGTTTTCAATTGTTTCAACGGGCGCAACCTTTTCACTCGAGAAACCTGTCTCATATGCACCCTTTACGCAGGAGTCAACTTCTGCTTCGGTGAAATCGGAAAGGAACAGAGAAAGTATTGCCTTTGCTCTGCCGATATAATCATAACCTGCGATTTTTTCGATTTCGCTCATTGATACCTTGGGAAGATTTTCAGGGACAAAAAGACCGCCCTCAGAAGAAATTCCCTTGGTAATTGCCTGAGATGCGGAAACCTTGACCGCAGTATCTCTTGTGCTTACATAGTTCATTCAACATCATCCTTTTTGGAAAAATAATTCAAAATATTATATCATATTATTTTACGATTGTAAAACATTTTTAAAGAAATTCATGGCATTATCATAAAAAATTTTATCAAGAAGCAGAAAATCCATACCTTTTCCGTTAAGAAAAGCATATAAATCGGGGATTTTGTCAACTCCCGCAAGTTCGGGATTAATTTCACAGCCGTCAAAATCCGAACCGATTGCAAGAACATTTTCTCCTCCGAGATTAAGAATATGCGATATATGGCGGTAAACCGCTTCAAATCCGTCATCGCCTTCATCGCCGAGAAAACTTTTACAGAAATTAATTCCGATTAAACCGTCAGCTTCAATCAAGAGTTTTATCTGTTCATCATTCAGACTGCGGCGGCATGAAAAGAATTTATCCTCGCTGTCTTTCCTTGTTTTCTTAAGCACGCTTTCACAGTCCGAATGGCTCGCAATAACCCTTGCACCGCTTGAAACGGCATCATAAAATCCCGCTCGGTTGAGATGAGAAACGTCGGCAACAATTCCAAGGTCACGCATATTGCGAAGAAGCTTTTTTCCGCATTCCTTAAGACCCGAATCACTGCCCGACTGACAGCCGTAACCGATTTCATTTTCGCCGTTCCATGTCAAGGTGATAAGCTTTACACCATAATCTTTTGCAACAAAAACTGCATCTTTTTCAGCAAAAGGAGAAGCGCCCTCAACGGCGGTTATTGCAGCGCATCTGCGGTTTTTCAAAGCTTCTTCTATGTCCGAAAATCGTTGACATAATTGAATTTTGTCCGCATTTTGATTTATTTCACTTTTATGGTTTTTAATAACATTAACAAAATACTCAAAAGCATTTTTGCCCCGAAGCTCATCA
>JAZSAH010000188.1:0-23199 GCA_045601745.1 Acutalibacteraceae bacterium | reverse complement strand
TAAGCATGCGCACGCATGGGCTTGCCGCCCTTTGAAATCTTGAAGCGTTTCTTTGCACCGCTGTGTGTCTTAATCTTAGGCATGGTTATTTCCTCCTTAATAATTTACATTATAATTCGTGCTTTTTTATTTTCCGCTTTTAGGAGCGAGGAACATCAGCATCTGTCTGCCCTCGAGCTTAGCGGGCTTTTCTACCGAAGCACACTCTGCACAAGCTTCCGCACAACGGTTCATGATGACCAGACCAAGCTCGGGATGAGCCATCTCACGGCCTCTGTAACGCATTGAAACCTTAACTTTGTTACCCGATGCAATGAATTTCTTTGCATGGTTAATCTTTGTGTCGAAATCGTGTGTGTCGATGTTGAGAGAAAGTCTGATTTCTTTAATCTCAATGGTTTTCTGATTCTTCTTTGCTTCTTTCTCTTTCTTTGCCTTTTCAAATCGGAACTTACCGTAGTCCATAATCTTGCATACGGGCGGTTTTGCTGCAGGAGCAATCTTAACAAGGTCAAGATTTTTGCTTTCTGCAATTTTAAGAGCTTCCGCTGCGGACATGATGCCGAGCTGCTCGCCGTCATCGGAAATAACTCTTATTTCCTTATCACGGATTTCCTCATTGATTTGCTGCTCTTGCTTGCTGATGTTGAAGCACCTCCTGAAAATTAAATAAAAAAGCGAGGGCAGGAAAACCCCGACCTCGCATAAAATCAACGCTTTTACGGGCATGAATACCCGTTTAAACATAAGCTATTGACCGACGCGGGACTTCCCCGGAAGGTGAGAGCAAAACCTGCTCTGCTTTATTGTGCAAGTCATTTTAATACATAATCGCCGTTTTGTCAAGTGTTTTTTTGAATTTATTTCGTTTTTCTCAAAAACATTATTCCTGCGGATATCGCAAGACCTGCGCCGATAAACAAGGCGGCGGTTATACCGTTGAGAACGGCACCTGCTCCCGTGCAGTAAAGAGCCATGCAGAGAACAAAGCCGAGAACGCTGAGAATAATCTGAATGATTGTTCCGAGCTTCACGCCCGAACCGATTGAACAGGCGGATGCAACGGCTTTGAGCATTGAGAACGCCGTTCCGTCATGAACGATAGCCGAGGGGAGTCTGTCGCATACGGCTTCGCGTCTTCTCTTGAAGAGTCTGCCTGCAACGGATGAGAGAATCTTGAAATTCTCCTGGGGCATACCGAAGCTCTTTGAAATAAGCTCCTCTGTAACATTGACGTCATTTGTGCGCACAAGAACCTGAATTCCGTTGCTTTCGAGAGCTCTGAAATAACCCGTGAGGTTCTTGTCAACGGCATAGCTGACAACGAAAAGTGCGGCGATTTTTCCTGCAACGGCAAGATAAATAACCTTTCTGCCGCTGTGGGAATATCTTTCTTCAAGTGCCTTTTCGGGAACATCGATATTATGGTGAACAAGCATATTTCTGTTGCCCAGAAGCACCTTCTGACCGTGAATTCTTGCGGCAATACCGAGCTTATCCTCATAAACAAGCTCCTTGACGGGAGGAAGCAGATCCTGTCTGCCGTCAACAACCTGCTCAAAGCTTTCACGCATCGGACCGCCCGATTTGATAACCATCGCCGCCGCATAGAGAAGCACGTCGTCGATACGGATATTCTTGAAATCCTTCATTCCGTGCATGATACAGCTTGAACGGTCAAAGATATCCGCCGAATCCATGACAACGGCATTTGCGCAGGCGGGTTTTTCAGCCGCATCAAGGCTGACTATCATTGTGCCCTCGGAGTTGAGGGATTTATTTGTTATGCCGAGAATAAAGGCAGGGATGAATGATGAAAATACGGGAGCGCAGATGCAGAAGGTTCCCGCAAAAGCGGAGAATGCCGCCATAACGCTCTGAGTTATGATACCTGCCGTTATCGCAACGACAGATGCAGCCGCAAACGCAACGGGGATAAGGATTCTGACGATTTTTTTCTCGCCCGATTCCGAATTTGAATTCTTTATGAAATCGGAGGGGAATGAAAGCTTTGAAGAATAGAGAAGCTCCGCATTTCCCATCATAAGACCTCTGCCGAGTTCAAAAATTTCCGCTTCGTTTTCAATCGGATGCACCGCATACATATTATGCTCATACTTATACGAACATACCTCGAAGTTGCCGAGAATTCTCTCCGCATCGATTTTATCGGCAAGCTTTCCGATAAGCACCGCAAAGATTGCCGCAACCGAAAATACCGCCGTAACGGGAGCTTCTTCTCCGATAACCGCCGCAAGCGTGCTCTGAAGCAGAGCAACAACCATTGCAAGGCTGACAGCGGTATCGCCCGTTATCCTGTGCTTGAGAATGCCCGTTATTCCGTCAACGAATTTGACGTTATCGATTGCCGCCGCCGCAATAATAAGCACGGCGTTGACAACATTGAGTGCGGATGAGCCGGGAAAGAAAAAGTTCGTTTCGATTGAAAGCTTTTCCGCAATAAAGGGAATGACATTGATTATAACCGCAATGAATTCAACTATTCCGATAAGAAGCAGACCCATGCCCGTCTTGCGGCATTTTTCGCTGAGCATTGTGTGAACGGCTGCTCTTTCCGCAGGCGACGAATACTCGTTTGCAACGGGTCCTGCATCCTCCTGCTCAAGCTCCATGCGTTTTTCTTTTTTTCTGCGAGCCTTTTCTTCTTTTTCAAGCTCCTCGGGGGGGACTTCAAATTCGCCGTCGAATTCGGAATCGAGGTCAATCGCATTGATAAGCTTGAAATTCTTTGCTTTCTGTCTGCGCTTTTCCCAGAGAGTTTCTTCAACGTCGGCATCGGAATTCTGACCGGGAAGCTCGTCATCATCGTTATCAAATCCCGTAAGAACTATCTGACCCTCAACGTCATCGCTCGTCTGTTCTTCCTTTTTTTCGGAAGTGCCGATCTTTTCCATGATGCGTGTTTTTTCGTCAACCGCATCTGCAAGGTCATCTGCGGCATGGACCTTCGGCATCGCTTCAAGACCGTTTTCGATTTCCCCGTCAGGCTTTTCAACAACAATTCCGGGTCTTTCAACGGGACCGTCGTCGGGGAGCTCGATTTCCATTGTATGTTCAAGAACGGGTTTTGAGAAAAACCTCGTCTTATAATCGTTTTCGGTTATATGCTCGTCTTCGTCGGTATTCACGATAATTTCGGGAACAACGGTATTTTCTTCACGGATTTCCTCTTTTTTCTCCGTTCCCTGCCATGCAAACATCGGCTGGGGAGGAGCAGGAACATCCTCGGGAACGATTACCGTTTCAAGCTCAAAAAGCTCGATATCGAAATCATCGACGAATTCATCCTCGTCAAAGAATTTTTCCTGACCGTCAACCTCGGAATCCGTTGACATCGAAGAAATATCCTGCATCTCCTCTTTCTGAGGCTTATCCTGTGTAAGAGGTCTGACGGTGAACATACCCGTATCGAATTCCTGAACGGGAATTTCCCCGGGGTTTTCTTCGGCAACCGTTTCTATTTTCGGCTTGGGAATATATTCTTCGCCGTTTGACTGCGCAATCAGCCTGTCGATATCGTCAAGAGACCATGTTTTCAACGGCTCGTCGGGTTCGGAAGCAGTTTTCTCCGCCTTCGACTTTTTAACCTCGGCAAGTATCGCATCAAGCTCGCTGTCGTCTGTTTTATTGCTTAAAAAATCGCTCAATTCATTCACCTACCTGTGTTTCGCAATTTCGTACATTAAAATTCCCGCCGCCACGGAGGCGTTGAGAGAGTTGATTTTTCCTTTCATCGGAAGGGAAACAATGAAGTCGCATTTATCCTTGACAAGTCTGCCCATTCCTCTGCCTTCCGAGCCGACAACAAGCGCAACCCTGCCCGAATAATCCTGCTTATCCCAGCTTGTGCCGTCCATATCCGCGCCGTAAACCCAGAAGCCCTTTTCCTTGAGCTCGTCAATGGCGGAGGGGAGATTTGAAACCCTTGCAACGGGTACATACTCAACCGCACCTGCCGAAACCTTTCCGACTGCATATGTCAGCGCAACGCCCCTTCTCTTGGGAATGATGATTCCGTGAGCTCCGCAGGCATCTGCCGTTCTGATTATCGCACCGAGATTGTGGGGGTCTTCGATTTCATCGCAGATAACGATGAAAGGTTCTTCACCCTTTGATTCGGCATTCGCAAGGATGTCTTCAACGGTTGAATATTCATGCACAGCTGCCCATGCGGCAACGCCCTGATGGTTTTCACCCTCGCAGATTTTATCGAGCTTTCTTTTATCGGTTTCTTTCACCACAATGCCTCTGTCACGGCACTGACCGATGATTTTTCCCACGGAGCCGCCTCTTTCACCCTTTGCGACCATAAGGCAGTCAATCGCTCTGCCGCTTCTGAGGGCTTCCGTGACCGCATTGCGTCCGATGATAAGACCCTGACGCTCGTTCTGATTTTCCATGGAGCAGACTCCTCCTGTTTTCATCTATAATCGATTTATTATATCATAAAGTTACTCACTTGAACAGTATTATTTTTGATTTTACAAAAAATTTTTTTCATTATATGCTTTTGTGAACACAAAATGACAGTTTTTGCCAAAACGTTGTGCAATAATTTTCGGAGAAAACGGAAAAAGTAATGCAGAAAAAATTAACCAAAAATAACGGCGGATATAAACCCCCTCCGTCCTGCTTTAATTGCTTGCTCATTCGGTTTTTGCGTTAATAAAACCTGCTGCATAAATGCAACCGACTGTTTTCGACTCCCTCTGGAGGGAGCTGTCACGGAGTGACTGAGGGAGTTAAACCGTTTTTGCGGAGCAATTATAATTGCGTCGCAGACCCTTTAAAAGGAACGATGTGGACATCATCCCCTACAACCTCATATTACGAATTATAAAACCGAAAGGATGTTAAAAATGGAAAAAACAAAGATATACAGCGAGCATGACACGGCGGACAGGCTGTGGGAGAAGGGTATGAAAATCCTGACGGCAGCCGGATATTTTCTCAGCGGATTCATTCTCTCGGGAGCAGGTCTTTTATCGCTGAAAACTCCTCTGAACATCGGTCTTGCCGCCGCCTGCACGGGATTTGAGCTGATTTTTGCTTCTCTCGGAGGTGTAATCGGTGCGGTTTTCCGTCTTGACAGCGGTGATATGCTCAACGCAATTCTTCCGCAGGCAGGCATCTGCGCCGTTATTTTTGCTCTCGACAGATTCGGAATATATAAAAAACGCCGCACCGTGCTGACGGTGAGCGTTTTTCTTATCTGTTTTATCTGCGGAACGGTGACGATGTTTTCGGAAGCTCCGTCGGTAAACCGTCTTGTGCTGACAGCTTGCTCGAGCCTTCTGTGTGCAGCATCGGTCACTTTTTATTCGGGCATGGTCAACTGTATAAAGAAAAAAAGAAGTCCCTATATGCTTGACAGCAGAAACCTTGTCTGCATCGTTGCAAGCCTCTGCACGATTCTGCTCGGTTCATCGGAAATAAGTCTTATGGGATTCAGACCTGCAAGGTTTTTCGGATGCTTCGTTATCATTGCCGCCTCATATGTTTTCAGCAGGTCGGGAGGCAGTATTGCAGGGATTGCAATAGGGGGCTGCATCGCCGTTTCGGGAACAAGCGTTGCCCTGAGCATCTGCTACGGCATCTGCGGTCTGCTTTCGGGCATTTTTTCAAGATTCGGACAGATAGTCTGTGCCCTTGTTTTCTCCGTTACGGCGGGAATTGCGGCACTCATCGACGGCTCCGTTGAGGGAATTGCCGTTTTTTCGGAAGCGGCGGCGGCTTCAATCGTTTTTGCGCTGATACCGTCATCAAAGCTTGCAAAAATGAGGGGCAATATCCTGACTCCGGGGGTTAAAAGAATAAGCTCGGAATTTGGTGCGGCAGGCAACAGACTCCTTGAAGCCTCCCGTGCAATCGGCTCTGTTTCGGACTGCGTTGCAAAGGTTTCCGAGGGAATAGAAAGTCTTGCTCCCGCATCGGATGAGCTTGTCTGCATGAGGGTCAGGGAAAGGGTATGCTCTGCTTGTCCGCTGAAAAACACCTTCTGTCCCGAGGAGGGTGAATTTTCGGAAATTCTCAAAAAACTTGCAGAAGGCGAAACCGTTACGGCGCAGGATTTTTCCGTTAATTTCAACGCAAAATGTCCGAGCGTTCCGAGGGTTGCCGACAGCTTCAACAAGGCGTATTCGGGAACGAAAGCCTTCAACGCCATGCAGGCAAATTCGGCACGCAGCAGAGAGCTTGCCTGCGGTCAGTTTGACTGGATTTCAAAGCTTTTAGAGGAGCTTTCCGCCGAAATAAGTCAGGGAGCGATAATTCTTTTCGGAAAAGAAAAAACAGCCGCATCGGTGTTATCCGATAACGGCTTTGAGGTTATTTCAGTCAGCTGCGTTTCACCGCCCTCGGGTGCGATGATGCTCACCTGCATTGTTGAAGAAATCCCTGCATCAACGAGTCTTTCACGCCTCACTTCCGAGCTTTCGAGGGAGCTTGAAGCAGAGTTCAATCCTCCCGGGATAAGAGAGCTGAAAAAAGGAAAAGAGCTTGTTTTTTACCGCAGGGAAATCTATAAAATCCGCCTCGGGTCTGCCGTTGCAAGCTGCGGCGGAAAGAAGCTCTGCGGCGATTATTTCGAAAGCTTCCGCACCGATTCAAAGGCATATATTATCCTCAGCGACGGCATGGGTACGGGCGGCAGGGCGGCAATTGATTCAGCCATGACGGTTGAGCTTTTCTCACGCCTTGTCAAAGCAGGAATAAATCCCGACACCGCACTGAGCATCACAAATTCCGCACTTTCCGTCAAATCCGACGATGAATCGCTTTCAACCCTCGATGTTGCCGAAATCGACCTTTTCACGGGCAATGCGACCCTTCTCAAAGCAGGTGCGGCACCGTCGTTTTCTACCGTTTCGGGCAGGGTGAAAAGCGTTGAAATTCCTTCAACTCCGCTTGGAATTCTCAGCAAAGTGAAGTTCAGCAAATACGCTCTGAAGCTTCACGCAGGCGATACCCTCGTAATGGTCAGCGACGGCATTCTCGGCTGCGGAAACACATGGGTCAAAGAAGAAATCAAGGCTTTTTCGGGAGGACCCGATGCAAGCGCATTTTCGGAGAATATTCTCGAGAGCGCAAGAACAAAATGCGGTGAAAACTTCGACGATATGACCGTCATAACCGTTGTTGCGGAAGAGGTTTAGAAAAACAGGATAAATTATAGGATAAATCGTAGGATATATTTATCCTATTTTATGACCTTTCCTCTCAATCACCTCAACCACATCCGAAACGCATTGACGGCATAATTCTTCGGTTTCGGCTTCCGCCATGACTCTTATAACAGGCTCCGTGCCTGATTCACGCACAAGAATTCTTCCCGAATCGCCGAGCTTTTTCTCCGCTTCTTCAACGGCTTTGCAGACGTCGGGGTCATTTTTTGCGGCGGATTTATCCTTCACTCTCACATTTTTCAATATCTGCGGATACATTTCAAACCCCTCGGCAAGACTGCTGAGGGGCAGCTTTTTTGCCAGCATGACCTCCATGATTTTCAGCGAAGTCAGTATTCCGTCGCCCGTTGAGGCATACTTCGAAAAAATGATATGACCCGACTCCTCACCTCCGAGACGGTTGTTGTTCTTCATCATATAATCATACACATATTTATCTCCGACAGCGGTTTTTGCGTAGCCGATGCCGAGGCTGTCAAACGCTTTATAAAGACCGAAATTCGACATGACGGTTGTGACAACGGTGTTGTTGATAAGCTCGCCTTTTTCTTTCAGGTATTTACCGCAGATGTAGAGAATATGGTCGCCCGTGAGAATATTCCCTTTTTCGTCAACGCAGAGGCATCTGTCCGCATCGCCGTCATAGGCAAAGCCAGCATCGAGCGAATTCTCAACCACGAATTTCTGCAGAACTTCAATATGGGTTGAGCCTGCGTTTTTGTTGATGTTCAGACCGTCGGGCTCGGCGTTGATAACATAAGTTTGCGCACCGAGAGCGTCAAAAACCGCCTTTGCGATGTTCCATGCGCTTCCGTTGGCGCAGTCAAGACCGATTTTTTTGCCCCTGAACGAATAAATTCCGAGCGAAATGAGATAGCCGATATAGCGGTTTCTGCCCGAAATATAGTCAACCGTTCTGCCGATTTTATCGCCCTTTGCAAACGGAAGCTCGGGAACGTTTCCGTCGATATAATCTTCAATCATATCAAGCACTTTGCCGTCCAGCTTCTCTCCCTTTCCGCCGATGATTTTTATTCCGTTATCGTAAAAAGGATTGTGGCTAGCGGATATCATGATACCGCAGTCAAAGCCGTCAATCCTTGTGATGTAGGCAACCGACGGGGTTGTTGTGACATGGAGCATATATGCATCCGCACCCGATGCGGTAAGCCCTGCAATGAGCGCATATTCAAACATATAGCCCGACCTTCTTGTGTCTTTTCCGATAACGATTTTCGCCTTTTTCGTTCTGCCGTAGTATCTGCCGAGAAATCTGCCGACCCTGTAAGCATGGTCTGCCGTGAGATTGACATTGGCTTCTCCTCTGAAGCCGTCTGTTCCGAAATATCTGCCCATAAATCAAACCCTCTCCTCTTTTGCAGCAATGATTCCGCCCGTCTTATAAATGCTGTCGGGAGGTATGACGCCCCTCACGCATGAAAGCGGATAAACATTGGAATTTCTTCCGATAACCGTTCCCGGATTAAGAACGGTTCCGCAGCCGATTTCAACACCGTCGCCGATGATTGCGCCGAATTTTTTCAGTCCCGTTTCGATGGCATCCGAGCCGTTTTTAACGCAGACAAGAGTTTTGTCGCTTTTGACATTCGAGGTTATTGCACCTGCACCCATGTGGGATTTATATCCGAGAATGCTGTCGCCGACATAGTTATAATGAGGCACCTGAACGTTATCAAAAAGCACGGAGTTTTTCAGCTCCGTTGAATTGCCGACAACGCAGTTTTCGCCGATTAAAGCCGAGCCTCTTATGAATGCACAATGCCTTATTTCGGAATTTTTTCCGATGATGCAGGGAGATGCGATAAAAGCGGTAGGCGCAACAACGGCGGTTTTGTGGATGAAAATATTATCGCCGTGAAGCACATATTCGCTCATATCGAGGGATTTTCCGATTGAAAGAATGAGTCCTTTTATTCCCGAAAGTGCCTGCCAGGGATATTCGTATTTTCCGAGATATTCACCTGCTTTCGTATGCGATAAATCAAAGAGTTCTTTAGTTCTGAGCATAAAAAAATCCTTTCGTAGAGTGAAATGCCTTTCAAAACCGTGTGGAGTTTAAGTCATTTCACTCTCAGCATCATTATATGATATGCACCGAAAGGAAATTTATTATATTTTTTGATATGCACGAAGTGCAAATTATGCAATTTATTGCAATTCATTATAAAATGATTTGGCGTTGCCGTGAAATGACGTTGTCATGATTTCTCGCTTTGCTCCATGATTTGAATTGTTACACAATTCATTTTATAAAATATTGCATTACCTTATTCGAAACCGTTGAGGCAACGCCCGAGCCCTGACCTGCGTGCTCTGCAATGCAGACAACGGCAAGCGGCAAATCCTCCCTCTGAGAATAACCGACAAACCACGAATGGCTCTTTGCGTTATCAATCTGTGCCGTGCCTGTTTTACCGCACATCTGCAGATTTTCAAATTTTCCGTCGCCGTATTTATCCTCAACGTTTGAACGCAGAAGAACGGCAAGCTTTGCGGCTGTTTCGGGGTTGATTTTAACGCATTCCTGAGGCATTCTGCCCATTATCTTCGAAACCGTTCCCGTTGAGCGTATTCTGTCGGGTGCATAACCCGTTCCGCCGTTTGCGATTGCACCCATGAGCGCAAGAAAATGCGCAGGGTTGACATAGGTTGTCGACTGTCCGATGCCTGCCCAGCCCAGCTCCGCTTTGCTTGTCAATGAGGGCTCAAATCTGCTTTTCGTGAGTCTGATTTCCTTTGCATAAAGCTGACTGTTGAAGCCGAGCGTTTCCGCATATGCCCTGAGTTTTTCGGCGCCGAGCTCGATTGAAATTTCGGCAAATGCGCAGTTGCAGGAGTTGTTCATCGCCTTCTGAAAGTTCTGCTTTCCGTGTTCGCCGTTGCAGATAACCGTTCCGTCACCTGTTTTGTATTTGCCGTCGCATTCAAAGGTGCGTGTATAAATATCGGGAATATTTTCGATGGCACAGCCTGCCGTAACAATCTTCATAATCGAGCCGGGAGTGTAAATTCCCGAAATAACCTTGTCAAGGAAAACGCCCGAATATTTTTCGTTTGTCAGAAGGTCATCAGGTCTGTTTTTGATATCATATGACGGCTTTGAAACACTGCATAAAAGCTGGCCGGTTTTATAGTTGTAAACCGCAACGGCACCGTTATATTCGCCGAGTGCCTCGTATGCAATTCTGTTCGCTTCGCTGTCGATATTGAGGGTTATATCCGTGCCCTCACCGCTTCTTTTGAGGTTATAGATTCCTTCGATTTTGCTGTAGCCCGAAAGCACGTCACGGTAAAGATAATGAGTTCCCGTTGAGATATAGCCCGCAGTATCTCCCACAACATGAAGAACGGCTTTTCTGACGGTTGAATTGTCGGAAAAAACTCTTTCATTATCCGAGCTTTTTGCAAGCGCAACGCCGTTTTTATCGTAAATCGCACCTGCGTTGACAATTGTTCCGCCCCTGTAAATATGGCGGTTTGCCTTGTTTGACGACCATTCTCCGCCGTTCATGAAAAGGCTCACAACAAAGAAGCATACCCCTGCAAGGAATGCGGCAATAAGAGCATAGACTATTGCCGCCCTTCTGGCTGTTATCCTCATGCCGCACCTCCTTTCGGTGCAGCTTTCTTAACGGCTTTTTTGACTGCAACATCGGGCTTCGGAGGCTCAAAGGGTGCACCTGCCGCCCTGATGTAGGCAAGAAGTCCCCATGAACAAATCATGCTTGAACCGCCCCTGCTGACAAAAGGCAGGGTTACGCCCGTCAGGGGAAGAATATCCGTTATTCCGAAAACATTGAGCGAAAGCTGGAAAAGCAGCATTCCCGCAGCCGATACCGCAGCGATTGCATAGAAGGTTGAAGCGGCTGTTTTTGCGGAACGGATTGCAAAAAAGGCGATTGCCGCAAAGCTGAGAAGAACGGCAAGTCCGATTAAAAGACCCATTTCTTCGCAGATAAGACCGAAAACAAGGTCGGTTGATGCCGCATAGACATCACGGAGCTTTCCTTCGCCGATTCCGAGACCGAAAAGTCCTCCGCTTGCCGAATAAATCAGCACTCTCGTTTGCTGATAGCCCGTTGTGTCGATGAAATCCCACACATGGCGGTAAGCGGCAAAACGGTTGGCAACATAGGGCTTGAAATATATTATCAGCGCCGCACCCATGAGAGCAACGGTGCAGATGAGCGCAATTGTTCTGATATCACCCGAGCGCATGAAAGCGATGAGAACGAATGTGAAGAAGAATATCAGCGCAGTGCCGAAATCCTTCATGAGGAAAAGTGCGCCGACACAGCCGAGCGAGAAAATTATGTATTTTGTAAGGCTCACGCTTGAAAGAAGTTTTTCGAGGGAAACCGCACCGACGAGAATGAACGCAACCTTCACGAATTCCGACGGCTGAACGGAGAAAAATCCGAGGTCAATCCAGTTGAGAGTTCCGTTGATGCTCTTTGCCATGACCAGATTGACGGCAAGGAGTCCGACTGCACCCACGGCGGCAGGATAACGAAGAAGGCTTGCAAAATGAACGTCTTTTATCAGCAGCAGCATTATCAGATAAACGGCAAGTCCGAGCCCGATGGCGATTATCTGTTTGAGGGCGAAATCCTCGCTGAAGCTCGCGCAGACCGTCAGACCTATTCCCGAAAGGAAGAATGCAATGGCTTCAAGCTCGAAATAGTCGTTGCCCGTAACGAGCGTTCCGATGAGCATATAAATCCACTCGGCGGCAATATATCCGAAAAAGATATAAACCATTTTCAGACTCAGCTCATCCTGTCTGCAAAGAACGCAGGCGGCGCAGATAAGCTGAAAAGCCGTCATGAGTGCCATAACCGTCACCTGCTGAAAATGCGGTTGTTTTTTTGAGACGGTTTCAGACATTTCACATCTCTCCTTTCTGCTTCGTGAAGCGATTTTTCTGATTGATAAAAATATATTACCATATTCCCCCGTCAATTTCAATTCCGATTATATTTTAAAACTGTTAACAATTTGTGCCGTAAAATATTAAATATTTTCTTGTAAACTTAAAAAGCAGTTTTGTCCCTCAAAAAATTTTTTTGGCATATAATGTTATTGTGAAGAAAATGCACCCTACACCTTGCGTTTTTCATCCTCATAACCTTTCTTCCTTATATTATAAATAAAAATTTTTATTGCAAGTGAGGGAAAAGTAGTGTATAATGTTTTAAATATGATTATAATGGGTATAGTGCCGACAGGGGTGAAAAGACGATGAATGAAGCATATTTTGATAACAGTGCAACAACAGCACCGTGCTGTGAGGCGGTAAAAGCGGTGACTGAAGCGATGACTCAGAGCTGGGGAAATCCGTCGTCACTCCATTCCGTGGGCAACAGAGCAAATGCCCTTCTCGAAAGCTCAAGAAGCGATATCGCTTCCCGTCTTTCATGCTCACCCGAAGAAATTTTCTTCACCTCGGGAGGCACGGAAAGCAATAACCTCGCCGTTATGGGCGCCGCCTATCAGATGCGCCGCATGGGAAGAAGAATCGTTTCAACAAGCATTGAGCATTCAAGCATTGACGATACCCTCAACCGTCTTGAAGCGGAGGGGTTTGAAGTTATAAAGCTTAAGGTTGACCGCTACGGCAGAATAAATGAAAAAGACCTTTATGCCGCAGTCAATTCATCAACGATTTTAATCACGATGATGCTCGTCAACAACGAAATCGGAACGATAATGCCTGTTCAGGCGGCGAAAAGAGCAGCAATGATGGCTCGTTCACCTGCACTCATCCATTGCGATGCCGTTCAGGCATTCGGGAAAATGCCCGTGAAGCCCTCAGCTCTCGGAGTTGACCTGATGACGGTAAGCTCCCATAAAATCCACGGTCCGAAAGGCGTCGGTGCGCTTTATATCCGCAAGGGTGTGAAGATAAAACCGAGAACCTTCGGCGGTGAACAGGAAAAGAAAATAAGACCCGGCACGGAAGCGATGCCTCTTATCGCAGGCTTTGCCGCCGCCGCAAGGGTTCTGCCCGACCATCAGAAGGAGCTCGAGCATATAACGATGCTGCGTGATTATATGGTCTCGAAGCTGACGGAAATCGACGGCGTTGTTATCAATTCACCGCCAGATGCTCTGCCGTATGTGACGAATGTTTCGCTCATCGGCATAAAATCCGAGCCGATGCTCAATTTCCTTTCGGACAGAGGAATCTGCGTTTCAAGCGGTTCTGCCTGTTCAAAGGGCAAGAAAAGCCACGTTCTCACTCAGATGAATCTTGAAAGAAACAGACTCGACGGTCCTCTGAGAATCAGCTTTTCGAGATTTACAACAATTCAGGAAATAGACGCTCTTATCCTCGGCATTACGGAAGGCAAAAAGGTTATAAGAGCTTTGAAATAATATATCGGAGACAAAAAATGAAAGAGATTATTTTGATAAAAAACGGTGAGCTTGCTCTCAAGGGTCTCAACAGAAGAACCTTTGAGGATATGCTCATAAAGAATATGAAGCGCAGACTTGCTTCTGCAGGCGATTTCAGATTCACGGTTTCGCAGTCAACAATCGTTGCCGAACCCCTTGACGGTGCAGACCTTGAGGATGCGGTTGAACGCATGGGAAAGATTTTCGGAATTGCAGGCTTTTCAAGAGCTGCGGCAGTTGAAAAGGATATGGAAGTTATTCTGAGAAGCGCCGAAGAATACCTGGCTCCCCAGCTTCTCGGAGTGCGCACCTTCAAGGTTGAGGCAAAGCGTTCTGATAAGAAATTCCCCCTCGGTTCACCCGAAATATGCAGGGAAACGGGCGGATATCTTCTTCGCAAATTTCCCCATTTGGAGGTTGATGTTCATAACCCCGACATGGTTGTTACCGTTGAAATCAGAGATACCCACGCCTATATCCACGGAAAACAGATAAAGGGCGCAGGCGGTATGCCCACGGGTTCTGCGGGAAGGTCTGCAGTCCTTATTTCGGGAGGTATCGACAGCCCCGTTGCCGCATATATGATGGCAAAAAGAGGTCTCGAGCTTATCGCAATTCATTTTGCATCGCCTCCCTACACAAGCGAAAGAGCCGAGCAGAAGGTTCATTCGCTTCTGAAACAGGTCAGCAAATATTCGGGCAGAATAACTCTTTTCGTTGTTCCGTTCACCGAAACTCAGGAGCAGATTAAGGACAACTGTCCCGAGGATATATTCACCGTTGTCATGCGCCGCATGATGATGAGGGTTTCTCAGATTATTGCGCAGAGAGAACACGCAGGCGCACTCATAACGGGCGAAAGCGTGGGTCAGGTTGCAAGCCAGACGATGCCTGCGATTGCCTGCACGGATGCAGTCTGCGAAATGCCCGTTTTCCGTCCTCTTATCGGCATGGATAAAGACGAGGTTGTTGCAATTTCAAGAAAAATAGATACTTTTGATATTTCAATTCTTCCCTATGAGGATTGCTGCACGGTGTTCACACCGAGGCATCCCAGAACACGCCCCACCATCGAGTATGTTGAGGAATGCGAAAAAGCACTCGATGTTGAAAGACTCGTCAATGAGGCGGTTGAGGGAACAAGATTTATTCATATCAACGCTTATTAAATGATTTGGCGAAGCCATGAATTGACGCTGTCATGATTTCTCGCTTCGCTCCGTGATTTGAATTATTCCGTAATTCATTAATGCACGGAGTGCAAATCATGCCGTAAGGCAATTCATCTCACAAAGGAGAAAGCTTATGTCGGTTTGCGAAATTCTTTCCGTCGGCACGGAAATACTGCTCGGCGATATACTCAACACAAATTCAAAATATCTCTCCGTGCAGCTTGCAAAGCTCGGCATATCGGTGCTCCGCCACACAACCGTCGGCGATAATCCCGAAAGACTTGCCGCCGCACTGAAAACTGCACTTGAAAGAAGCGATATCGTTATCGCAACGGGCGGTCTGGGTCCCACGGCTGATGACATAACAAGAGATGTCTGCTGTGAGGTCATGGGCTTTGAAATGACGCTCGATAATGCAATCGCCGATAAAATAAAAAGCTATTTCATCTCAAAGGGTCTTGAAATGCCCGAAACCAATCTCCGTCAGGCTTATGTCCCCGTCGGAGGCGATGTTTTTGAAAATAACCACGGCACCGCACCCGGTCTGGGTCTTAAGAAAAACGGCAAATGCGTCGTCATGCTTCCCGGCCCTCCCTATGAAATGGCGCCGATGTATCACGAAAGCGTTGTTGACTATCTTCGTGAATATGCCGAGGGTGCGATAGTATCGCATACGGTCAGAACCATGGGAATCGGCGAAAGCGCAATGGCGGAAGTCTGTGCAGACTTGCTTGATAACGAAAATCCGACCGTTGCCCCCTATGCCAAAAAGGGCGAGGCGCTTCTGCGTGTGACCGCAAAGGCTGAAAACGAGGAGGAGGCTGAAAAGCTCTGCAAGCCCGTCATCGATGAGGTCTGCAGAAGGCTCGGAAATTATGTTTACGGCATCGACAGCGAAAGCATTGAGCAGAGGGTTGTTGAGCTTCTCAAAGAAAACGGACTCACCCTTGCAACCGCCGAAAGCTGCACTGCGGGCTATATTCCCAAAAGAATAACGGATATTGCAGGCGCAAGCGCCGTTTTTGAATTCGGTGCGATAACCTATTCAAACGAAATGAAAAATAAAATCCTCGGCGTGAAGGAAGAAACTCTTGCCGCTTACGGTGCGGTAAGCGAACAGACCGCAAGAGAAATGGCTTCGGGAATACGCCGTGTTTCTGGTGCGGACATAGGAATTTCCGTAACGGGAATTGCAGGTCCCGGAAATGACGGCACGGATAAGCCCGTCGGTCTTTGCTTCATTGCGCTTGACGCTGACGGATATAATATCTGCGAGAAAATCGAAACGGGCAAGAATGACAGGGAATATAACCGCTATGTGACGGCATCCCGTGCGCTCAATCTTGCAAGAGTTTATATAGAGGAAAGGGGAAAAAGATAATGGATTCAAAAAAGCTTTGTTCAATCCTCTGCGCCGTTTTTGCGGCGGTGACTGTGATATTCGCGGTTCTTTCCGTGATGAACTTCACGAAGAAGCCCGATGAACAGACGGAGCTTGAAACAAATGCCGCAGAATATGTATTAAGCGGCGGTGAAAAAATCGATGCACTTGCACAAACTCTTTCGGGCGTTGTTTCAAACAACATGAAAAAGCAGGACAAGTTTCCCGAAGGAATAATCGAGGAGCTGAAACAGCCGTATTCAATCAACAATAATCTTGTCGGATGGCTTTCAATTCCGGGAACGGAGCTTGACACTGCAATTCTGCAGAGCAATGACAATGAAAAATACCTCAAAAAAGATTTCTACGAAAGATATACGACTTCAACCACTTCGACCAACTACGGCAATCTTTATCTTGACTACAGATGCATGACCGACGGTATCAACAAGAACATAATTATCCACGGTCACACAACCAGCAGAATGGGTGCGGATGTTCCCAAGCAGGCATTCCGTTCACTTTATGACTACAAAAACAAGCAGAACTTCATTGACAGTCCGATAATAAAATACTCCACGCTTTATCAGGAGTATACCTATAAAATCTGCGCCGTTTTTCTTACGGCGGTCGATCCCTCCAAAGATAACGGTTATTTCTTCAACTATATATATCCCGACATGAGCGACAGCAACATGGCAGCCGGATATATTGAGCAGGTGAAGCAGAGAGCGCTCTATGAAACGGGCGTTTCGCTTGAACCCACCGATAAAATCATCACCCTTTCAACCTGCATTTATGACTACGGCAAAAGCGTTGACACAAGATTTGTCGTTGTCGGCAGACTTCTGCATGAGGGCGAAAGCGAGGAAATTGATGCTTCCCTCGTAAAGGACAACCCCGATTACCGCAGACCCCAGGTATGGTATAACAGCAAAGGCAAAACAAACCCCTATAAAAATACATCAAGATGGGAACCCAGCCCAAACTGATTTCCGGAGGACAAAAAGATGTCAAAAGATAATATGAACGAAAACAACAAGTATTCATCGCTTCCCGACAGCATCAGCTCTCTGACAGACGATGAAGCAATAACCGAAATCGATCTCGGCGATTTCCTTATCGAAAATTCAAAATCAGATACCCTTTTTGAAGGCTTCCGTGACGATATTGAAAGAACGGAAAAGAGCCTTGAATCGGATTTGCAGAGTCTTTATGACGATATCATGGGAAGCGGTCCCGAAACAATCGTTCCGAAGCCCCTTTCCGTGCTGACCGAAACCGAAGCGGAGCCTCAGAAGGTTGTGCTTTCAGACCCCGAGCCTCTCCCCGGAGATGAAAACGGCTCTCTTGAGGATATCTGGATGAATCCCGATGATTATTTTGAGTCGGATATCCCCGTTGTATCGCTCGACGGCGGTGCGCAGCCCGAAGAAATTTCTGTTTCCTATGATGAACCCGTGTCTGAATCCGCATCCGAAGAAGCTGTTAAAATCGGCGCAGACGATGTAAAAGAAGGCATTTTCAGCATGATTGATATGCTCAAAAAAGAAAATGCCGAAGAAACGGGCTTCAGCGAAATCCTTTCCGAGATTGAATCAAATCCCGGAATTGCAACCGTCGATACAGAGCTTTCCGCCGCAATTCAGCTTGTTACAACCGAAAAAACCGCTGCCGATGAATCGGATGAAGAAAGCTTTTTCGGCGAAGCTGACCTTGATTTGGACAGTTTAGCCCCCGACGGGGAAATTTCTCCCGAAGCTCCTGCCGAAGAACCTGCTGCGGAAGAAATCCCCGAAATCGAGGTAATCTCTCTCACAGAGGAAACTCCCGCAGCCGAAGAAATTCCTGCCGATGAAGAAATCTTCCTTGATGATGAATTCCCCATGGCTGAAGAAATTCCCGCTGCGGAAGCCGAAGAAATCCCCGATGCGGAAATTCTCCCCGAAATTGAGGAAATCCCCGTTGCCGAGGACAGCATCGATACTTCCTCCGATGCTTTTGAAGCAGAGCTTGCCGCACTTCTGGGAGATAACACTCCTGCCGCTGAGGAGAAAAAAGAATTTGTTATCAGCGTTCCCGATGACGGTAATGACTACGAAAGAGCCGCAGCTCAGCCCGAAAGATTCTATCAGGCTGCACCCATGAGCACAACGACCCTCATGGATGACCCCGAGCTTATCGAGGACGGCAAAAAGGATAAAAAGAAGAAAAAAGATAAGAAGTCCGATGAACCTGCCGAAAAGAAAAAGAAGGGCGCAGCTGATATCGTTAGAAACATCATTCTCACCATTTCGATTATTACAATCGTTGTCTGCGGCGGTATGCTTGCCAATGTTTATATCATTGAGCCCTACCGTTTCAAGGCAGATGCCGATAAGATTGCAAGCGAAATGAGTGAAAACATCAGCGTTCACAACGATGTCACCGTTAACGACACTCAGAATGCTTTTTCCGAAAAATCATATCCCGAAGGTATGCTTGCAAAGTATACAAGTCTTTACGATGCAAACAGCGACCTCAAGGGCTGGATTTCAATTCCCGGCTTCGGAATCAACCTTCCCGTTGCACAGGGCAAGGATAACAACTATTATCTCAAGAAGGATATTTACGGCAAATATACCCGTTACGGCGTTCCCTTCTTTGACTACAGAATGGATGATTTCCGTAATCTTCATAAGAACAATGTTATCTACGGACACAATATGCGCCATGACGACCTGATTTTCGGTATGCTCGAAAACTACCGTGAAATCGACGGCTTCCGTCAGGCACCCGTTATCGAATGCAACACCATTTACGGCGACCACACATGGTTTGTTTATGCCGTGTTCATCACAAATGCCGAAAAGAAAGATGATAACGGCTATGTTTTCCCCTATAACTTCATCGACCTCGATATCGGCAACTTCATGAAATATCTCGAAGAAGTTGATGCAAGAAAGCTCTATACAACGGGCGTTGATATCACTCCCGATGATAAGATTCTCACCCTTTCAACCTGCGCTTATGACTTCACCGATGCAAGACTCGTTGTTGTTGCAAGACAGAGAAGAGAAGGCGAAAGCGTTGCTATCGACACTTCAAAGGCATATGAGAATAACGACCCCAAATTCCCTCAGGCATATTATGATGCTTACGGAAAAACAAACACCCACGCAAACGACCCCAGATGGTAATTCAATTCGCAATTCGCAATTGTTTTTGTCTGAAATATTCAAAAATTAAGGAAAGGTGATTATTATGGAAAGAAAGGTGTGCTGTTTCACGCTTTGTGCCGGAAAGGCGCAGGGTGCGGCAGATTATCTGAAACAACGGTTAAGATGCGAAACAAAAGACTTTGAAGAAGTCTCCGCTTTTGCGGCAGAGGCTGCAGCTTATGCTGCGCAGGGCGGTTATGCCTTTGCGGCGGCACCCGTTGAAATTTTCCTCAACGCAAAATTCCGTTTGCTCAAAACCCTTTCCTCAAAAATAGTCAGAAGCAGTCAGATTACAAATGCCATGGGTGCAAACGCTCCCGAAAACGCAAAAGAGCGTGACCTCCAGGCAGCAGTTGCCGAAAATTCAAAGGTTTATCTCACCGATGACGGCTTGTTTTCCGCATTTTCCGTCAGGTTCGGCGGCGGAACACTCGTTTTTGCACCGCTTGATATGTCAAAGCTTGAGTTTATCATGCATTCGGGTCTTGACGCCCTCATTTCTTCAATTCCTGCTCCGGGAAAAACAAAGATGCAGGAGCTTCGTGAGCGTGTGAACGGCGTTATCGCAAGCGGAAAAACCGTTGCGGTTTCACCCTGCGGATGCGGAAAAATGCTTCTTTCGGCAATTTCCTCCGTGCCGGAATGCGAAACGGCTTTTGTTGCGGACTCAACAATGAGGGACAGAGCCGAAAACGAATCGGAGTCAAACTATACCGCACAGTGCGCAAAGCTCTCCAAAGAAAATGCAGGCACCGACCTCGGAATCGCCGTTTCACGCATTGAAAACGACGGCACGGGCAATCTCGTAACGGTCTGCGTTGCGGATTCACAGAGAGCGAAGGCGGCGAAGGTTTATGCAAATCCGGGCGAGGATTCAAAACAGCTCGTTGTTGCCGCAATAATCAAGCTCTGTCAGATGCTTGATGAGCTTGCCGCAATGCCTGCACTCGTCAATCCCGATGCTCCCAAAGCTCAGAAAAAATGGGCGAAGAATTCAAACACGCCTCTGATTATCGCAGTTATCGGTATTGCCGTTGCGATTGTAATCTGTGTTATCCTTGCGCTTATTTCTTCTTCAAAAGAAAATAAAGATACTCCCACCTACGCTGCAGGTGATTACATTCAGCAGACAGAAACCTATTTATATAATGATTATATATATGAGAACTACGGCGGAAGCTATCTTGACGATATGGACAGCGGTGCGGTTGCGATTGTTCCCGAAAGCACATATTCCTACATAACCGATGCACCGACCACGCAGAATATCTTCACGGTGCCGATAAGAACAACCGTCACCCAGACGGTTAAAAGAATAACAACCACTCTCAGAAACACAACGAAGGCGGCTGTCACCTCAACCACAAAGGCTCTGACAACGCTCACAACCACCAAGGCAACAACCACCGCTAAACCGACCACAACAACAAAACCCACCACTACCACCACAACCACAAAACCCACAACCGTCACAACCACGCTTCCCACATCCGTTACGGGAACAACGCTTGCCGGAACAACATCTGCCGAAGGAGTAACCACCTCGGCAACCTCGTCGGAAGTGAAAGGCACATTTATATTTAAGGTATACGGCTACGGTCACGGCGTCGGAATGAGTCAGCACGGTGCGATGGCTATGGCAAAAAGCGGCTCAACATATGAGGAAATCATGACTCATTATTATCCCGGCACAACCGTCAGAACAGACAGCTCAACACCTCTGACAATCAAATACGGCGATAATGATATCCCCATTGTTGAATATCTCTGCAAAACAACAAAGAAGGAAATGGGCTACAGCAGCGCAACCCGTGAAGCCCTCAAGGCTCAGATGGCAACGATTTATACCTATGCAAAGTTCAATAATTTCAATGTCAGAAAGAGTCAGCACGCATATGACAGCAAGTTTGAATATGCAGGCACGGAAATCCACAAGGCGGCTCTTGAATATCTCGGAATGACCGCCGATACCGACACTCCCGTTGCAAAATATGTTGACTACAACGGAAAAGCTGCAAACACAACCTATTTTGCATCTGCCGCAGGAAAAACCGCATCTGCCGTCAGCGTCTGGAAAACGGACAGCTATCCCTATCTCAGAGGCGGCGTTTCAAGCCCCGAAAAGATTGATGCAACAACCGTTGAAATCAGTGCGGCAGACATGAAGAAATATATAACATCCTATGCAAAGGATAACGGTATTGACGACCTTGTTCTTTCCGATAATCCTGCCGAGTGGCTCGAAATCGTATCCCACGACAGCGCCTATAACGAAACAACGGGCTATGTCACCGACATCAGAGTCGGAAACTACAAGCTCAAGGGCAACGCATTCAGATGCTATCTCCTCGATTTCAAAATCCGTTCGCATTGTTTCAGTTTTGAATATAAGGCATAATAAAAAGCTGTGCTTCAGCACAGCTTTTTTAATTTGAGAAGGGATTGTCTCACGGAGATGAAGAAGCTGTTTTCGCTGAACTACAGGCGTATGTGCTATACGTCGAGTTCGGGAAAAGAGCTAAAAAGAAACATAAAATAAAAACATTAAATATAAATGATATTAAAATGGCTTGCAAAGGTTAGTTCCCATGCAAGCCATCATTTTATTTATTCAGTTTCTTTTGGCCTTCGCTTCGTGAGGCAACTCCGTTAATTAGTCAGCCTTGGGAGCGTAGAGGTCCTTAAGACGAAGGAGATGTTCATATCCCTCAACTGATGTCTTCTCTGCAAGAGCGGCGCGTTCTTCTGCTCTTTCGGGGAATGAGCGTGTGAGTGATGAATAACGAGCTTCGTTGAGAAGGAATTCTCTGTAGCTGCCTGTTGCAGGCTTGCTGTCGATGGTGAAGGGATTCTTGCCTTCAGCCTTGAGTGCGGGATTATAACGGAACATATTCCAGTAACCGCAGTCAACAGCCTTCTTCATTTCGCTCTGGCAGTTGATCATGCCGCCCTTGATTGAGTGCATTTCGCAGGGTGCGTAAGCGATGATGATTGAGGGACCGTTGTAAGCTTCTGCTTCTGCAATAGCCTTGATTGTCTGGTTAGCGTCAGCGCCCATAGCAATCTGTGCAACGTAAACATAGCCGTAGCTCATTGCGATTTCTGCAAGTGACTTCTTGGCAATGCCCTTACCTGCTGCAGCGAACTGTGCAACCTGACCGATGTTGGAAGCCTTGGAAGCCTGACCGCCTGTGTTGGAGTAAACTTCTGTATCGAATACCATGATGTTTACATCTTCACCTGCTGCAAGAACATGGTCAACGCCGCCGAAGCCGATATCGTATGCCCAACCGTCGCCGCCGAAGATCCATACGGACTTCTTGGCAAGATATTCCTTGCTTGCAAGGATTTCCTTGCATGTATCGCAATCAACGCCTTCGAGAGCTGCAACGAGAGCTTCTGTTGCTGCGCCGTTCTTTGCGCCGTCGTTAACTGTTTCAAGGTAAGCTGCTGCAGCTGCCTTGATTTCTTCTGTTGCGCATTCTGCTTCTGCAACTTCCTTAACCTTAGCGATGAGGCTGTTGCGGATAGCGTTCTGACCAAGGTACATACCGAAGCCGTGTTCTGCGTTATCTTCAAAGAGGGAGTTTGCCCATGCAGGACCTCTTCCGCTTTCTCTGTTAACTGTATAAGGAGTTGCAGGTGCAGAACCGCCCCAAATGGATGAACAACCTGTTGCGTTAGAAATATACATTCTTTCGCCAAAGAGTTGGGTAATAAGTCTTGCATAAGATGTTTCTGCACAACCTGCACAAGAACCTGAGAATTCAAGTAGTAAGTCGGATCGTAGCCATGTCGTTCTGTGAGCCAAGGAGTTGGAT
>JAZSAH010000187.1:0-6357 GCA_045601745.1 Acutalibacteraceae bacterium | reverse complement strand
AGCACCGGTATGTCCGGTATCATAAGCACTATCGGCGGAGTTATCGATGCGATAACAGACCTTTCAATGGGATTTATAACAGACAGAACAAAATCCCGGTTCGGCAAACACCGTGTAAGGCTTATCGCAGGTCTTCCCGTTCTTTTAATCGGTTACTTCATGAAGTGGTATTCATTCGGTATTTCGGGAACGGGCAACACAACGGCGCCTTTCATCTATTATCTCCTTGCTTCTCTTATTTACAGCTCGGGTTATACAATGATAAACATTCCCCATGTTGCAATGCTTCCGACTGTTGCGCCGAGATATTTCGAAAGAACGCAGTATAAAATAGTTGAATATATTTTCAATATGTTCGGAATGTTCCCGTCATTCATTTTCATGAGCATTGTTCTGGGCGGCACAAACATGGTTAATCCCTCGCCTGCCGACAGAAATAAATATCTCATCTGCGGCATCGTTTTCGTTATCTATTTCTGCTGGGCTCCTCTGGTCACTTTCTTCTCAACAAAAGAAAAAAGCTCGCTCGACCTTAAAAATCCGCCCATTGACTACAAATATTTCATCAGGGAATATTTTCAGGTTTTCAGAAACAAAGCATTCAGACAGTATTTCCTCATCAACCTTTTCTACGGCTTCTCAAAGAGCTTCTACAGCTACGCCGACCAGTTCTACATCAGAAGCATTGCCGATAAATACAGTCATTTCAGCGTTCTCAACACAGTCGGCGGTGCGGCTGAAATTGCAGGCGGACCCGTCAACTATTTCCTCACACGATATATGGACAAGCGTATGTGCGGATTGGTTATGATGCCCATGATGGTAATCGGTCTGCTTCTCAACGGCTTCGTTACTCCGAAATCTCCCGTTTTCATTCTTTATATTGCAACAATTCTTTATAACTTCGGCTTCTCGGGACCCGGTTTCGTTATCAACAACATTCAGCCCGATGTTACCGACGTTGATGAGCTTATAACAGGCAGAAGACGCGAAGGCGTTATCACAACCTTCTATTCATTCGTCAGAAAAACAATCAACAGCTTCGTTACCGGTTTCCTCGGAATTTTCCTTCAGCTTATCGGTTACGATACAACAAACCTTGATAAAATCGAATATGCGGCGCTCAGCACTCAGACGGAATTCGGACTCAGACTTCTCGTCAGCTGGCTTCCCACAATTTTTGCGATCACCTCTCTTATCCTTATTTTCCGCTTCAAGATGAAGAAGCGTGACCACGAAATCATCCAGTCCGTTATCGCACAGAAACATGAAACGGGTACCTGCGAAATTTCAAGCACCGATAAAAAACGCCTTGAAGAAATTGCAGGTCACCGCTGGGAGGATATGTGGATAGGACAGAGCAATGTTAACAGAAAACTTGAAGAAGTTTTAGACCTTTGATTTAGGAGAATTCAAATTGGCAGTTTCAAAAGATAAAATCAGAAATTTTTGCATTATCGCACATATAGACCACGGCAAATCCACCCTTGCGGACAGACTTCTCGAAAAGACAAAATCGGTTGCACTGCGTGACATGACGGCTCAGCTTCTTGACAAAATGGACCTTGAAAAAGAAAGAGGCATAACCATCAAGGCTCATGCAGTAAAACTCAATTATGTTGCCGAAGACGGCGAAGAATATGTTCTCAATCTCATCGACACCCCGGGTCACGTTGACTTCAACTATGAGGTTTCCCGTTCACTTGCAGCTTGCGAAGGCGCGGTTCTTATTGTTGATGCATCTCAGGGCGTTGAGGCGCAGACTCTTGCAAACACTTATCTTGCACTTGACCACGACCTCGAAATCGTTCCCGTTATAAACAAAATCGACCTTCCCTCAGCTGACCCCGACAGAGTTTCGGCAGAGGTTGAGGATGTTATCGGTCTTGACTGCTCCGAAGCCCCCAGAGTTTCGGCAAAAACGGGTGTGAACATTGAGCAGGTTCTTGAAAAGATAGTCAAGGATGTTCCCCCTCCCGTTGCAAACGACAATCTTCCCCTTCGTGCGCTCATTTTCGACTCGGTTTATGACAGCTACAAGGGTGTTATCGTTTATGTAAGAGTCAAGGAAGGCAGAATAAAACCCGGCGACACCATGAGAATGATGGCAACGGGTGCGGAATTCACCGTTGTTGAAACAGGCTACATGAGAGCTACTGTTCCCGAACCCTGCGCAGAGCTTACGGCAGGCGAAGTAGGATATATAACGGCATCAATCAAAACTGTCGGCGATGCAAGAGTCGGCGATACCGTTACAACGGTTGAAAATCCTGCTTCAGAGCCTCTCCCCGGCTACAGAAAAGTCAATCCCATGGTTTTCTGCGGCGTATATCCTGCCGACGGTGCAGACTATGAAAATCTCCGTGATGCTCTCGAAAAGCTCCAGCTCAACGATGCGGCACTCACCTTTGAACCCGAAACATCGGGCGCACTCGGCTTCGGTTTCCGCTGCGGTTTCCTCGGTCTGCTTCACCTTGAAATAATTCAGGAAAGACTTGAAAGAGAATATGACCTCGACCTTGTTACCACAATCCCGAGCGTTGTTTACAAAATCAACCTCACCGACGGTTCAATGGTTGAAATTGATAACCCCACTCATTATCCCGACCCGGCAATAATTGCCTCCTGCGAAGAACCTTTTACGGATGCACATATCTATTCTCCTGCGGAATATGTCGGCACAATCATGGACCTTTGCCAGGACAGACGAGGCGTTTTCAAGAATATGGACTATATCACTCCCGAAAGAGTTGATATTCATTATGAGCTTCCCCTCAATGAAATTATTTATGACTTCTTTGACTCTCTCAAGTCAAGAACAAGAGGCTACGCTTCGTTTGACTATGAAATCAGAGATTACAGAAAGTCAAACCTCGTTAAGCTCGATGTGCTCCTCAACGGCGATATCGTTGACGCACTTTCATTTATAATCCACTCCGAAAAAGCTTATTCAAAAGCAAGAAAAATTGCCGAAAAGCTCAAGGAGAATATCCCCCGTCAGATGTTTGAGATTCCCATTCAGATTGGTATCGGCGGAAAAATCATCGCCCGTGAAACCGTTAAGGCAATGCGCAAAGACGTTCTTGCGAAGTGCTACGGCGGTGACATTACCCGAAAGAAAAAGCTGCTTGAAAAGCAGAAAGAGGGTAAAAAGAGAATGCGTCACTTCGGTACTGTTGAAGTTCCGCAGGAAGCATTCATGGCTGTTCTCAAGCTTGATGACAATGACTGATTTTGCGGGCGACCACACCAAGGGTCGCCCCTGTGTTTTTCAGGTGGTAACATGAAACCTATCGGATTATATCTTCACATTCCGTTCTGCAACGGTAAATGCCCCTACTGTGATTTTTATTCGGTGAATCCCGAAAGCGAAAAAGTCACAGCTTATGTTGATGCACTCTGCCGTGAAATCAACAAAGCCGGCGGCATTTATGACACCGTTTATTTCGGAGGAGGAACGCCCTCTCTTATCGGCTCTGATAATATCGCAAGAATCATGGGTCATATAAACCGTACACCCGACTGTGAGGCAACTCTCGAATGCAATCCGTCGGATACGGGCGCGATTGACTCACACTTTGATTTTTCGGTTGTTGAAAGAAGCGGCATAAACCGCATTTCCATGGGACTGCAGAGTGCCGATAATAATGAAAGAAAAATTCTCGGCAGGCGCGGCGGCTGTGACGACGTTGAAAGAGCAATTGAACGGGCAGCAAAATCGGGAATTGACAATATATCACTTGATCTGATGCTCGGCATCCCTTGCCAGACCGAAAAGAGTCTTGAAAAATCGGTTGAATTCTGCAAAAAATCGGGCGCAAAGCATATCAGCGCCTATATTCTGAAAATCGAAGAAGGCACGCCTTTTTACAGAATAAAAGACACTCTTTCACTCCCCGATGAGGATGAAACCTGCGATTTATATCTGACTGCGGTTGATTTGCTCGGCAAATCAGGCTATCATCAATATGAAATTTCAAATTTTTCCGAAAAAGGATATGAAAGCCGTCACAATCTGAAATACTGGCATTGCGAAGAATATCTCGGCATCGGCGCATCGGCGCATTCGTTTATGAACGGCAGAAGATTTTATTATGAACGCAGTATTGATGATTTTATCAAAGGCATTTCTTCGGTTGACGACGGCTTCGGCGGTGATGAAGAAGAATATATCATGCTGGCATTAAGACTTTCGGAAGGACTGGTTTTTGAAAAATTCGAAAAACGCTTCGGAAAATCCGTTTCCGACGGAATAATCAAAAAAGCCTGTGAGCTTCAGAAACACGGACTTCTGAAGATTGATAAAGACTCAATTGCTCTGACTGTTAACGGATTCCTCGTTTCAAATTCTGTTATAACAACACTTATATAAATGAAAGAACTCTCCTTTTTACGGGAGAGTTCTTTCATTGCTCTATATATCCGAAAAAAACTTAAAGGCGAAACAGGTTTTTGCAAAATTATTTTATCACATTAATTTGCGTTTGTCACTATAATTTTCAATAATATTTTTCGGATTTCAGGCTGCTTTTTCGCTCATATTCCTCGATTCGGTCATACGGCTTGAAAATATCCCGTAGCCCTGAGTGGGGTCGTTCACAAAAACATGGGTTACTGCACCCACGAGCATTGAGTTCTGCACTATGGGACTTCCACTCATTCCCTGCAGAATTCCTCCTGTTTTTTCGAGAAGCTCCTTGTCGGTCACTTTGATAATCATATTTCTTGATGATAAATCAGACGAAGGATAAATCTTTGTTATCTCGATATCATAATACTGAGGACCTTTATCGTCTATGGTTGTTATCATCTGTGCCGCACCGGGCTTTACCTCACTTTCAAGGGCAACGGGAACGGTTTTTGCTCCCGATGGCTGTAACAGCTCACCGTAAACACCTGTTTCGCAATTAACACGAAGGCTGCCTAAGGCGATATCCGAAAAAACTCCGCAAAGCTCGCCGGGGTTGCCTGCGCTGCTCTTATAGAAGCCGTTGACTCTTGCCCTGACCGCTTCTCCGTTGTTGAGAGGCATTATTCTGCCCGTGTCAACATCACACACTCCGTGTCCCAGACCGGCAAATATTCCTGCTTCATCATCATAAAAAGTAACCGTTCCTATACCTGCCGAGCTGTCTCTGACCCATATTCCCGCTTTATATCCGCCGTTTACCGACATTTCGGGTCTGAGTGTCAGCTCAAGCTTTTCACCGTTTCGGTCGATATTCAATTTCAGGGTTTGACCCTGCGACTGCTCAACGGACTCGGTGAGCTGCTTTGAACTCGTTGCCGCCTCACCGTTGATATGGGTTATTATATCTCCGCATTTAAGACCTGCACTGACTGCCGGGTCTTTTGAGCCTGACGGGGTTGTTACGGAATCTATGCTCACAACAATAACACCTTTTGTATAAAGCTTTATTCCGAAAACATCGCCGCCGAGACCTACATATCTGCGCTTGGTTACATTGATTTTTATTTCTTTCACCGGAATAACCTTGAGTGCCGTTATATGAGAGTTATATTCTTTGAAAGAATCTGTGCCTGCCGCAACCGCAAAATTGCTTTCCGCCGAAAAAACGCTTCCGAAATCGGGAGTTTCGTTTTCCGTTATGCTGATTTCATCAGGCAGATTTTCGCTGCCGTAAGCTATAAGGGAAAACACCGAAATGCAAGGCACAAGAAAAGCAATGCTCAGAGCTTTAAAAAAACGCTTCATCATTCACCTCCGTGTCTTTTTTTCGCTTCGCATCTTTGCGAAGCTCTATTAATTTGTGCCGAGAACACGGATTTAAACAGTGGATATTCTGCCCGTAAAACTTTTTCAGAAAATCATGTTTTTGCTTGAAAAATAATATATACATTTATAATCGGTTATACTTTGTCGGATAATGCGAAATGTTTCAAAAAATAATAATTGGTAATTATTGACAATTTTGACAAAATATGGTAATATTCCGATGTACTAAATCACACGGAGGTAAAACCATGAGAAAAATGTTGAAAGCAATGATAACAGAGGACGGCAGCGAAACAACGCATGAACTCGCAGGAATTCTGCGCACAAACGGATTTGAGGTTTCAACGGTTATTAAAGACGGCATGATGATAATTGAAAGGCTCGCTTCAGGCGAAAGACCTGACGTGCTTCTGATAGACGGATTTATGCCGAGAATGGATGCTCTCGGAGTTTTAAGAGAAATTGACAATATGCACCTTGAAAAAAGGCCGCTCGTGATGGTGCTTTCAAGCACGGATAATCAGAGATTTGAAAGCGAAGTGCTCAAAGCAGGTGCAGATTATTATTTCCTCAAGCCATATAATCCAGCAATGCTTGCCGAAAGAATAACGCAGTTTTCT
>JAZSAH010000186.1:0-11208 GCA_045601745.1 Acutalibacteraceae bacterium | reverse complement strand
GCGAACTCAAAGCAGGTAACACGGCAAAAATATCAATCACTCTCACCAATAAAAGCATAACTGATTATGTAAAAAACATGAAGCTGACATTCTCCGATTCAAGCGGAGATATTGTTCCTGTCGGGGTTACATCGGGTTACGTTGACAGGCTTAATGCAAAAAAATCCGTGACCTGGAATATTGATGTTAAAATTTCAGAAACTGCCAAAGACGGCAACCACACAGTTAACATAATGTGCGAATTTGAAAGCGAAGCGGGTAACGGTTCATCATCCGATGTAATCAATCTAAATGTAATCGGCAAAAAAGAAGTTGAAACCACAACCGCACCGCAGGACACTTCTCAGCCCCGACTTATGGTTACGGGTTATACCGTTGAAAATGACAGTATCATTCCCGGTGAAAGCCGAAACGTGAACATCACAATCAAAAACACAAGTCCATCAAAGTCGGTAAGCAACATAAAGCTTTCTCTTTCCGATGAAAGCGGTGAACTCAGAACGGATGGTATGGGCACCGCTTATGTTAATAGCATTTCAGCAAACGGCACTTATGTCTGGACTGTCGGATTAACCGCTGTTCACACAGCAAAAACAGGCGAACACCCTCTGACTCTTTCAATGGAATATGAAGACTCAAATCATTCGGGATATTCCGCAAGCGATACAATCAGAGTCAATATCAAACAAAGCGTGATGCTGAAATACGATTCAGCAAGGCTTCCGTCAAAATCAATTCAGGGCGAAACAGTAACCGTCAGCATAAATCTGATGAATACGGGCAAAAGCACAATACACAATGCAATGATTGATGTTGATGTCAAAGGTCTTGACAGCGGCGGAACGGTGCTTGTTGGTGAAATTCTTCAGAGCGAAAGCAAAACGGGAAGTGTAAATCTTCGTGTCAGCAACGAAATTCTCGGCAAGGTTGAAGGCACAATCACAATAAGTTATGAAGATGATTTCGGCGAAATCTACACCGAAACAGTCGATGTTTCAACCGTTATCGAAGAAAAAATCATCAAAGCCGATACCGAAGAAGAGGAAGAAAAGAAAAATCCTCTCTGGTGGCTGTTTATGCTCATCGGTGCTATCGTCGGCGGTGCACTCGGCTTCGGAATACCGCACGCAATCCGTTCAGGCAAACAGCGCAAAGAGGATGAAAAAAGACTGTGATATCCGATTGAAAAACACCCTGAAAAACAGCTTGCAGCAAGCTGTAAAATGATATGATAACAACCGTCTGATAAATCGTGTTTCAAGCGATAATATCAGGCGGTTCTTTTTGCGTGTTGCCGTCACTTCGGGAACGGTTTTTTTAATGATTATTACTGCAGAATATAATAAAAAACAGTATAAATATGTAAAATAATACTATTGAAAAAAGAAAACAAAGTGCTATAATAACCTTGAAATCAGGTATAAGTTGGTGATTATATGATGGCAGATATTGTCGGTGCCGTTATTGCGGCGGCAGTCGGTTTTCTGATAGCATTTTTTAACTACAGCTTCTCAAAAAAAGTGCTTATGAAAAGCCCCGATAAGTATTCCGCATCATTTGTTGCCCGTCAGATTCTGCAGGTTGCATATCTTGTGCTGGTATATTTTATCGGTTCAAAAACTCAGATTGCAGACCTTGCGTATCTTCTTGTGGGCGCAGTGGTCGGAATGACAGTGCCGATGTTTTTCTTTACCAAAAAGCTTTTATCGCTTAACGATGCGATGAAAATAAAGAAAACGGAAAAGGAGGATGAAGCCGATGGGTGAAAAGTCAGAGGTAATTATCAGTCTTTTCGGCATTCTCGATGTAACGGGCGAGGTTGTAACAATGTGGATAATGCTTCTTGTTATCGCATTGCTTTCGCTTATTGTGAAAAAGAATCTCAGAGAAAGACCCGGAAAATTCCAGAATATCATTGAAACGGGCGTTGAATATCTTGATAATTTCTTTACGGATATTCTCGGCAAAAAGAAGGCGAGAAAATATTTCACTTTTCTTGCATCGCTTTTTATTTTTATAGTATTCTCTAACTATTCGGGACTTATTCCAGGCGTTGGTCTGACGGACTATGTAAAAGCTCCCACGGCATCGCTTTCGGTTACGGCGGCGCTCGGTGTTGTCACATTCCTTTTCCTGCAGATTTCGGGAATAAGACACAACGCAAAGCATTATTTTCTGCATTTTGTAAAGCCGATGTTTTTTATGCTGCCGCTTCTTTTGCTTGACGAAATAATCAAGCCCGCATCTCTTGCGCTCAGACTTTACGGCAACATTTTCGGCGAAGAAACGGTTACGGAGGAGCTTTATCACATCTTTCCCATTGGTGCGCCCGTGGTAATGATGGTGCTTTCGTTGCTTTTCTGTGCTTTGCAGGCAATGGTATTCACAATGCTCGTTTCGATTTATCTTGACGAGTTTACAGAATAAAACTGATATTTAAGGAGTAATTAACATGACTAATTCAGCAATTATCGCAATCGCAGCAGCTCTTGCAATCGCATTCAGCACACTCGGACCCTCAATCGGTCAGGGAATAACAGCAAAAGCGGCAATGGAAAGCATCGCCCGTCAGCCCGATGCCGCAAAGGATATCCGTTCAACCCTTATCATTTCTCTTGCACTTATGGAAGCTCTTACCATTTACGGACTTCTTATTGCTTTTATGCTTATTTCAAAAATCTGAGGAGTAAACTATGAACATTCAGCCGTCTGTTATGGTCTGGACTGTGATTTGCTTTCTGCTTCTTACGGTGATACTCAAGAAGCTGCTTTTCACTCCCGTTCTGGAAATGATGGACAGCCGACGTGAAAAAACAGAGGCTGCCGCAAAAAAGAAGGAAGATATCGAAAAGCTTGTTCTTGAGCATAGTATTCAGGCAGAAAAAGAAAAGGCTCTTGCAGAAGAAAAAAACAGAAAAGAAACAAAGCAGAAGCTTGAGCAGATACAGCTTCAGAGCAAAAAAGAAATCGAAGCCGCACAAAGACAGTGCCTTGCCGACGTGCAAAGCTACAAAGAAGGCATTACCGACGAATATGATAAAATTGTTTATTCCGTTGCTCCGAAAATGGAGACAGCGGCGGCTTTGTTTGCAAAAAATATTATCTCGCATAGGATATGATGTGTTATGCAAATACAGTATGTAATTATTAACTTTGTCATTCTTCTTGTTATTCTTATTCTTGCAGGCAGAAAAACCGTGAAGCGTATTTTCGGCGGACGACTTGAAAGAATTAACAGAGAGCTTGATGAGGCGGAAGCGATTGAAAAGCTTGAAATGCCTGTTTTTGAATCTGTTTCCCAAGATATTTCCGCAGACAGCGTCAGCGATGAAATTCTCAACGCAAAGGCTCACACGGAAGAAAAAATCAATTCCATAAAGGCTTTTGGTGAGAGGGAATACAGCGAAATCCACCGTCAGATGATTGAGGATGCCAGAAAAGAGCTTTTCTCTGTTATGAAGGAGAATGTCATAAAGCTTTTTTCCTATGATAAATATGCCGAAGAAATCAAAGCGCTTGACGGTCAGGTTATTGATGCAATTCTTAAGCGAATCTGTCTCACTCCGGGTGACATGGCATATCTTAAGCATCATGATGTGCTCTATGTTACTCTCACATCGGCATTCCCTCTCGATAAGGAGCTTGTTGAAAAGGTTGATAAGGCAACAACGGAGCTTCTTGACAGCGTGGGAGGAAAAACATCACTCTGGGTTCTTGAAGACAGCTCTCTTATAGGCGGTCTCAAGCTCCGTATAGGTGATACCGTTTATGACGGTACAGTCAGCGAGGAGCTTTATCATTTCGAAAAGAACATGAACCATGAACCCATTATGGACGACGATACCGTCGGTCTTCTCATTCAGGAATTCACGCAGAAAGCAGAAGATTTCACGCCGCAGATTCATAAATATCAGCTCGGTCGTGTCATGACCGTTTCAGACGGCATTTGCTGGATGGACGGTCTTGCCGATATCATGTACGGCGAGGTTGTTGAATTTGAATGCGGTGAAACGGGAATGGTTCTCGATATCCAGCAGAACAGAATCGGCTGCGTTATTTTCGGAGAATATTCCCATATCGAATCGGGCAGCCGTGTAAGACGAGTGGGTACAATAGCATCTGTTCCCGTCGGAGAATGTCTTCTCGGCAGAGTTGTTGATGCTCTCGGAAATCCCATTGATGCCATGGGCTATCTTCCTTATGAAAAAACAAGACCCATTGAATATAAAGCGCCCGCAATCCTTGATCGTTCTCCCGTAAACTCACCCCTGCATACGGGTATCAAGGCGATTGATGCTCTTGTTCCAATCGGTAAAGGTCAGAGAGAGCTTATTATCGGCGACAGACAGACGGGTAAAACCGCAGTTGCAATTGACACGATTATCAACCAGAAGGGCAAGAACACAATCTGCATTTATGTTGCAATCGGTCAGAAAGAAACGCTTGTTGCCGAAATCAAGGAAAAGCTCGATTCAAAGGGTGCAATGGAATATACAACAATCATTGCGGTGCCTGCTTCTTCATCGGCGGCGCTTCAGTATATTGCGCCTTTCTCAGGCTCGGCAATGGCTGAATACTTTATGTATGAGGGCAAGGATGTTCTCATAGTTTATGATGACCTTTCAAAGCACGCCGTTGCTTACCGTGAGCTTTCGCTTCTGCTCCACAGACCCTCGGGCCGTGAAGCTTATCCCGGCGAGATATTCTATCTTCATTCAAGACTTCTTGTAAGAGCTGCGCATCTTTCCGATGAACTCGGCGGCGGTTCAATAACGGCTCTGCCCATTGTTGAAACCCTTGCCGGAGATATTTCCGCATATATTCCTACAAATGTTATTTCAATCACCGACGGACAGATTTTCCTTGATGCAGAGTTGTTTAATGAAGGCCAGCGTCCTGCGGTTAATGTCGGTCTTTCGGTTTCAAGAGTAGGCGGTGCGGCTCAGAAACCCGTTATGAAAAAGATTTCCGCAAGCCTTCGTACAAGACTTGCGCAGTACAGAGAGCTTGCCGAATTCATGCAGTTCGGCTCCGATGTTGACGATGCAACAAGAGCAGCCCTCGATTCGGGCAAACGTCTTACGGAAGCACTCAAACAGAGAAGGTATTCTCCCGTTCCCGATGAATTGCAGACCGTTCTCATCTATGCAGTCAGCGAAGGATATGCAAAGGATATTGATGTTCAGGATATGGAAAGATTTGAAAATGAGCTTTACCGTTTCTTTGAAAATGAAAAAGCTTCAATTCTTCTTAATATCAGGAATGCCAAAAAATTTGACGATATGCTCAGACGGGAGCTTGACAATGCTCTTGAAGAATTTGCCGAGAGGTTCTGATTATGCCTACCATACAAAATCTTAAAAAGAAGCTTCAGGTTATTCTTTCAACACGGAAGCTTACCCAGGCGATGAAAACCGCCTCTACGGTCAAATATTCAAAGCTTTCCGCACTTTATTCGGACTATGAAAAATATGCGGAGCAGTGCAGCCGTATGTACCGCAGCTACCGCAAGGATTTCAATTCCGTTTTTTCGGTTAAAAATCCCGATGCTCCCGCTTTATATATTCTTCTTTCTTCAAACAAGGGAATGTGCGGAAGCTTCAACACGGAGCTTGTTTCTTTTTTTGAAAAAGTGTTCCGTGAGCATGAAAAAAAGCCTGTTGTAATCTGCTGCGGAAAAAAGGGCAGGGATTATCTGGAAAACAAAAAAATTCCTTGCTGCAAGTCATATATATTTTCCGATATTCCGTCATATACGGATGCGCTGGAGCTTTTCGGTGATATCAAAGAAATGACGGAAAACGCAACGGTTTCATCGGTGAAAATCATATATCCTCAATATCGCAACATGATGAAGCAAACTCCCGTGTGCGACGATTTGTTCACTTTTGAAGAAGAAGCGGCAGAATGCGAAGAACCGTTGTTTATTCCCGACAGACAGACCGTTATCAACCGCACTGCCGAAAAAATTCTTGTTTCGGTTCTTTATAAAAAAATACTTGAAACGGCACTCGGCGCTCAGGCTGCAACGCTCACAACCATGCGAAGCGCATATGATACCGCCTGTGAATACAGCGCTCAGCTTGAAACTCAGATAAACCGCAAGCGTCAGAGTCAGGTTACTGCCGATGTGCTTGAAATATCATCTGATTATGCAAAGAAAGGGGAAGTGTAATTTATGGCAAAAGGCTCCGTGGGAATGGTTCAGAGAATAACCGGTCCCGTAGTTGATGTTTTATTCGATATAAATGAAATTCCCGATATTTTTAACGAAATCAACGTTCAGGTAAATGACGAATTATATACCCTTGAGGTATCCCAGCATCTCGGAAACGGTGAAGTCAGATGCATTTCAATGAATCCGACAGACGGTATGTCAAGAGGCATGAGGGCTGTTGATGCAGGCGAACCCATCAAAATAAGCGTCGGAACCGAAACTCTCGGCAGAATGGTTAATGTTACGGGAAAACCCATTGACCGCGGAGAGACGATAAAAACAGAGGAGCAATGGCCCATTCACCATCCTGCCCCCACTTTTGCCGAAATTGTTTCCTCAAACGATATTCTTGAAACCGGTATAAAGGTTATCGACCTTATGACTCCTTATGTCAAGGGCGGAAAAATAGGTCTTTTCGGCGGCGCAGGCGTAGGTAAAACGGTTCTTATTATGGAGCTTATCCGCAACGTTGCTTTTGAGCATGACGGATACTCCGTTTTTGCCGGTGTCGGTGAACGTTCAAGAGAAGGTAATGACCTCTGGAATGAAATGAATCAGTCGGGAGTTATTGATAAAACGGCTCTTGTTTTCGGTCAGATGAACGAAACTGCAGGTGCAAGACTCCGTGTTCCTCTTGTAGGGCTTACGATGGCTGAATATTTCCGCGAGAAATCCCATAAGGATGTTCTTCTCTTTATCGATAATATTTTTCGCTTCACTCAGGCAGGCAGTGAGGTTTCCGCACTTCTGGGCAGAATGCCGTCGGCAGTCGGTTATCAGCCCACTCTCGCATCCGAAATGGGCAAACTTCAGGAAAGAATTGTTTCAACGGGCAACGGCTCAATAACCTCGGTTCAGGCAGTTTATGTTCCTGCTGACGACCTGACAGACCCTGCTCCAGCAACAACCTTCTCACATCTTGATGCAACAACCGTTCTTTCAAGAAAGATTGTTGAGCTTGGTATTTATCCTGCGGTTGACCCTCTTGATTCCTCGTCAAGGGCGCTTTCTCCCGATTTTGTGGGTGAAAGACATTATAAGGTTGCAAAAGAAACTCAGCGTGTGCTCCAGAAATATGCCGAGCTTCAGGATATCATTGCAATTCTCGGCATGGATGAGCTTTCCGCCGAAGATAAGCAAACCGTTAAGAGAGCAAGAAGAATTCAGCGTTTCATGAGTCAGCCTTTCCATGTTGCGGAAGGATTTACGGGTCAGGCAGGCATATATGTTCCTCTCGAAAAAACCGTTGACAGTGTTGAAAGCATCCTTTCGGGTGAGCTTGATAAAATTCCGGAGCAGTATTTCCTTATGTCAGGAACCTCCGATGATGTATATTCCGCTTTTAAAAAGGAAAACGGGTGAAATATATGAAGGATATTCTTACTGTCAGATTTTTCAGCGTTGACCGTCAGATTCCCGATATTGAATGCGACAGCGTGCGTCTTCCGGTTTCCGATAATATGAAGGGCGGTTTTTCAGGCTCTTACGGAATAAGAAAAGGTCATGCAAGAGCTGTTTTTTCCCTGAAAGCAGGCAAGGTGGTATTAACCTCAGCCGACAAAACCGTTTTTTCTGCAGATATCTCCGACGGCTTTGCAACGGTTGAAAACAACGAGGTCTGCATAACGGTTGACAGAATTATGAATTAATAATGAAACAACGGATTTGACTATGACGTCGTTGCGGTGGAAAAGTTTTTATTGTACCGAAGTCTTGACAAAATTAATGGTTATGATATAATAACTAAAAATAATGATGTATTAAAGGAACCAGCTGTCTGCAGAGGATGATGGTTCCTTTATGTTTTTTTGAAGAAAAATAAACTTTATCATAAAAGGAGACCGTGCTATGGAAATTCAACTTCAGGAACTTATTGAGCAGATAAAAAAAGACGGTGTTAATGCAGCCGAAACTCAGGCAAAGGCTATTCTTGAGGCGGCAAAAACCGAAGCTGAAAAAATCATCTCCGATGCAAAGGCTCAGGCAGATAAGATTATGAACGATGCAAAAAGCGAAAATGCAAAAACCGTCAAATCGGGTGAAGACGCTTTGCGTCAGGCAGGCCGCAATCTTCTCATTTCATTCAGAGAAAGTGTCACAAGAGAACTTAAGGCGATTATAAGTGATAATGTCAATGCCGTTTATTCATCCGATGCTTTTGCAAAGCTTATCATCAATGCCGTTGAATGCTGGACAGCAAAACCCGAAGCAGAAGATGCTTCCGTAATTCTCAACAGCGATGACCTTAAAAAGCTTGAAAATGTGCTTCTTGCGGAGCTTAAGAAAAAAATGCTCGGCGGTGTAACTCTTAAAGCAAACGATAATTTTGATGGCGGATTCCGTATTGCCGTAAATAACGGTGCGGTTTATTATGATTATTCCGCAGAGGCTGTTACCGATATGCTGTCGGATTATCTCAGTCCCGGAGTTGCCGCACTTCTGAAAGAGGCTGAATAATATGGCTGAATATTATCTGATATCTCAATTGCCGTCGCTTGACGGACTCAACGAAAATTCACCCCTTCCCATAACGTCGGAAAGATTTGAGGAACTGTGCCAAAGATTTCTCGGTAAAAAAGTGCAGGGTGAATTACGGAAACTCACGCTTGTTCCGTCGAGAAATCCGGAAAAATCAACATCTGCGTTGATTGAAAAATGGAACGAGGGTGAACGCAGTCTGCGTCTTGCGCTTGCAAAGCTTCGTGCCGATAAACTGAATAAACGATTTGAGTCGGAAACGCAGTCGTTCCCTGCAGGGCTTCTGCAGGCTGTGCGAACAGCGGCTGAAATTGAAAGTCCCATGGAAGCGGAAAAGTATCTTAATAAATACCGTCTTGATTTTCTCGAAACTCTCAGACCCATGGATTCTTTTTCTGAGGAATTTGTGTTTTATTACGGGCTGAAGCTGAAACTTGTTGAGCGTATAAGAAAATTTGATTCGGAAAGCGGAGAAGCCGCATACAGAAATATCTATGTCTCCATTATGAATGGTGACAGATCGGAGGTTATACAATGACCGAAAACAAAGGTAAGGTAGTAAGCATTAACGGCAACCTTATATCCGTCAGGTTTGAAGGCAATGTTTCAATGAATGAAATCTGCTTCGTTAATGTTGATGATACAAAACTCAAGAGCGAAGTTATCCGCATAAGAGGCAACATCGCACAGATTCAGGTTTATGAAATGACGAACGGAATCAAGTGCGGAGACGATGTTGAATTCACGGGCGAAATGCTTTCCGCACAGCTCGGACCAGGTCTCCTCGGTCAGGTTTATGACGGACTTCAGAATCCTCTGCCTGTTTTGGCTGAGCAGGCAGGCTGGTTCCTTGAAAGAGGAATTTATGCAGACGGATTAAATGCCGAAAAGAAATGGGAATTCACTCCCACTGCAAAAACCGGCGCTGTTCTTCGTGCCGGTGAATATATAGGCACTGTTCCCGAAGGTCCGTTCACACATAAAATTTTCGTTCCCTTCTATCTTCTCGGAAACTACACCCTGAAATCAATCGCAGAAAAGGGTGAATATACGGTTAACGAAACAATCGCTGTTCTTGAAGACGAAAGAGGCAGAGAAATTCCCGTTTCGATGTCGTTCAGATGGCCCGTAAAGAGAGCTGTCAGATGCTACAGCGAAAGACTTGCTCCCACCGAAACAATGGAAACAAAGGTGCGTCTTATCGACTCGTTCTTCCCCGTTGCAAAGGGCGGAACTTATTGCACTCCCGGTCCCTTCGGCGCAGGTAAGACGGTTTTACAGCATACAACTTCGAAATATGCCGATGTTGATATCGTTATCATCGCAGCCTGCGGTGAACGTGCAGGCGAGGTTGTTGAAACAATAACCGAATTTCCTGAGCTTACCGACCCGAAAACAGGCCGTTCCCTTATGGAACGCACCATTATTATATGTAACACTTCATCGATGCCCGTTGCATCCCGTGAAGCATCGGTTTATACCTCGGTAACTCTTGCGGAATATTACCGTCAGATGGGTCTGAATGTTCTTCTCCTTGCTGATTCAACCTCACGCTGGGCGCAGGCACTCCGTGAAATGTCGGGCAGACTTGAAGAAATTCCGGGTGAAGAAGCCTTCCCCGCATATCTTGAATCATATATTGCCGCTTTCTATGAAAGAGCAGGCTGTGTTCTTCTTCCCGACGGAAGCAAGGGCTCTGTCACAATCGGCGGCACGGTTTCTCCCGCAGGCGGTAACTTTGAAGAACCCGTTACCCAGGCAACCCTCAAGGTTGTCGGCGCATTCCACGGTTTATCCCGTGAACGCTCGGATGCAAGAAAATATCCCGCAATCGACCCCCTTATTTCATGGTCAAAATATAAAACAGTCACAGACTCCGCAAAATCGGATTTCTGCAAAAATATCCTTCTTGACGGCAACGAAATCGGTGCAATGATGAAGGTTGTCGGTGAAGAAGGAACAAGTCTTGATGATTATATTACCTATCTTAAATCGGAAATGCTTGATGCCGTTTATCTTCAGCAGAACTCCTTTGATTTGGTTGATGCAAACTGCGGAACAGCTCGTCAGCGTTATGTTACCGACAAGCTGATAACCGTTCTCGGCAGTGAATATGTTCTCGGCGATAAGGATGAAGCAAGAAGCTTCTTTAACCGTATGCGTCAGAAATTCATCGACTGGAATTATACGGAATTTGAAAATGATGCTTTTGCGAAAGCGGAAGCTGAAATCGATGCAATATATGCCGAAGGTCAGGGTAAAACAGGCAGTGAGGCAGAGCTTTTATTGAAAGGCGGTGAGTGAGAATGAATAAAGTTTTCAACAGAATTGAATCCATAACGGGCAACGTTATCACCGTTAAGGCGGACGGCGTGAGATATAATGAGCTTGCGCAGATAAACACCCGATTCGGAAAATCCCTTGCACAGGTCAACAAGATTGACGGCGATATAGTTTCGCTTCAGGTTTTTGCAGGCGGTCAGGGCGTTTCAACAGGCGACGAGGTGCGTTTT